>NZ_JBSYXO010000001.1:0-375253 GCF_054172045.1 Methylomonas sp. MgM2
TCTTCGCTGATTTCGTCGTCGCTGATTTTAAAGTTGCCCAGTTTCATGGTCAGGTATTTGTCGAAATAGGGTTTCAGTTCACGTAGCTCCGATTAGCGATAGCGTAATCGGAGGAATGTTGCATGCCATATCGTACAATTACGCTTCGCTTTCATGCCCAGTAGGGTAAATCGTACCTACATTTTCGCCCAAATTTCTAAGCCACACCCCGCAACGGATGCGCCGTCAAACTGCCGCGTCCGTCTTCGCTGATTTCGTCGTCGCTGATTTTAAAGTTGCCCAGTTTCATGGTCAGGTATTTGTCGAAATAGGGTTTCAGGTCGTTTTCGATAGCCAGGTCGTAGTCGGGTTTGACGATGTGGGTCGTGCCCCAAGTGACTTTGACCACCTCGCCGTCTTTAACCACCAATTCGCCGTCCTTGAACACGTAGTCAGGTTTGGTGAACATCGCCTGCCGGTCGGCGTTTTCGGTGTAAACGGTAATATCCGCCCAGTTGCCGGCACTCAATGCGCCGCGGTCTTTCAAGCCTATGATGCGGGCCGCGCCGGCGCGGGTCATGATGGCGATTTCGTTTAAGCTGTATTCGCGTTCGATCGAGGCCAGCGTGGTCATCTTCTGTGCTTCCGGATGGATGGTTGCCAGCATGTCGTTGCGGAAGCTTCTATCCATCAACAGGCGGATCAAGTGCGGATAGCTGGTGAACGGCGCGCCGTTCGGATGGTCGGTGGTCAGGAAAATACGCCACGGATCTTGGACCAGCAGGAAAATTTCCAGGCCGATGGCCCATTGCAAGGCGTTGACGAAGTTCTGGTCGCGGTATTTGAATGGCACTATGCCGCAGCCGGCATCGCATTCGATGTCCATGCACACCCATTTGTTCGGATTGGCGAATTTATGGTTGGCGTGCTGGCGCATGTTGTCGCCGGAGGCGGTGACGGTCTGGCCGAACAAGATTTGGCCGACGTCGGCGGTGATGTTCTTGTTGCTGTTGATGGCTTCGGCGATTTGCGCGGCGCCCGACGAGAATTTGAAGTCGCCTTCGGTGCCGTAGCTGTGGAACTGGATATGGGTCAAATGCATCGGCAAGCCGTCGACACCTTGTATCGTGTTCAAGGTGGTATCGACGTTGCCGGGTACGCCCAGGTTGCAGCCGTGTACGTGCAGGGGATGGGTAATGCCCAACTCTTGGACCGCGCGGGCCAGGGTTTGCAAAATCCGGCGCGGGGTGACATCGTAATAGGCATTCTTTTCGTCCAAGTCCAATTTGCGCTGGTTGAATTTGAAAGCGCTAATACCGCCGGCATTGACGACCTTGATGCCGATGCCCTTGGCCGCGTTCAGCGTCCAGGCCACGTAATCGTTGATGGCCTTTTGGTCTTTCTTGGCGGTCAGCATGCGCAGCAGGAAATCGTCGCTGCCCAGCATCACGTAGCCGCCTTTGTCGACGATGGGCGTGTCGCCCATTTCCATGTGGGCCTGGCGGGCGTTGACCGGCAGTACCGCCGGCTCGAAACAGGCGGTATAGCCCATTTCCGCATAACGGTAGCCGGCGACGAAGCTGGACGGCATCGCGTGGCCGTTGCCGGAGCGGGTGACGGGGGTGCGCGCGACCGGATCCATGCGGTGATCTTCCGGCAGCAGGGTGCGGGCGATGTTGCCTTTGCCGCCGCCGATATGGGTATGCATGTCGATCGCGCCGGACATCACTACTTTGCCGCGCAAGTCGTATTCCTGATCGACCGGGCGGCCGTCGCTTGGCGCATCGACGATGCGACCGTCCTTGATGAAGATGTCGAATTGTTGTCCGTCTATGCCGCTGGCCGGGTCGTAAACGGTGCCGCCTGTGAGTTTTATCAGCATGTCGGTATCCTAAAGGGCTTGTTCGATGGCGTGCAGCACCTCTGCTGTGCTGGGCAGGCCGGAATCTCTGAGTTTTTTCAGGCGTATCGCCACGACGTTGTCCAATCGGTAAGCGTGGCCGGGATGGTCGATACCGGGGGTACCGACCGGGATGAACACGTCGGGTTCCTTTTCGAAGGTCATGCCGCTACGGCCGACTACGATGGTCGGGACATCGCTTTGCGGCGGCACCCCGCCGCTGTTGAAGGCGTTTACCCAGAGCAAGGCATCCGTTTCGCCGTTGCCTATCATGGCTTGGCTATCGAATAGAAAGGGATCGTAGACCGGATAGCCGTTGGCGAAATTGACCCGCGCCGGATAGCCTGTCGTCCAGCCGCAAACCTGGTTGGCGGTTTGGTCGCCTTCCTTGCCGCCGAGCGGAAAGCCGGAACAGCGGGTGTCTTGCATGTTGAGGTCTTTGACGATGTTGCAGATCGCTTGTACGGTCAGTTCGGCGTGGTCGTAGGCCAAAGCCGCGGCGCCCCAGACGATGACGCTGTATTTGGCTGAGCGCAATTTGTCGGCAACCGCTTTTAGTTCGCTCGTGGCAATGCCGCCGACACTGTCGGCCTGCAGCGCTTGATTTTTGACCAAGGCAGAAAGCACGGCAAGCACATCGGGTAAATCGGCATCGGTGCAGCTTAGAACGGCGGCTTTTTGGCCCGACGGCGAAGTCGACGCCTCGCCGGACGGCGCCTTGCCGAGATAAATCACTTCGCGCTGAGCGGTGTTTTCCAGGAACATGGCTTCTTCGTTCCACAGGTAGCGCTCGAAAAAGCGCGGAGCGAAGGCTTCCAAATCGGTGCCGACGATAACCAGCAAATCGCAACGATTCTTCAATTCGGCCAGCGTGGTATTCATCCAGCCGGCATCCTGCAGAGCCAACAAATTGCGGCGAGCGTTGTTGAAAGCGGAGCTGTCTACCACCGCGCCTGTTTTATCCGCCAATGCCAGCAGGGCGCGCATACCGTTGACGTCGGTCGCACAGCCGCCGATCACGGGCTGCCGGGTGTCGCGCATCAATTCGGCAGCCTTGGAAACTGCCGCCGGGAAATCAACGGCCCGGCCGGCGATGCGAGGGCTGGTATCGCCGACGGCTTGTTCGAAAGCCGGCGTGTTGACCGCGCAACCGTTGGAGGCGACTTTCAGCTTGGTTCCGTCCACCTGTATGAGCAGGTCGTCGGTGCCGATACCGCAGAACGGGCTGGGTACCTCGGTGATTTCAGTCATGGATCGTCCTCAGTCTTTCTTGATATATTTGAAACGCGGGTCGTCGGGCGTGCCTTCGAAAACGCCGTTGGATTCGGCGGCGGCATCCCACAGGACCACTTCTTCGATTTTTTTGGCCAGCGCAAAATCTTTGTCCGTCACGCCTTTGGCCGAATGAGTGACCAGCTTGACGATGACGAAGGCATAGGACACGGTTAAGTCGGGATGATGCCAGGCTTTTTCGGCCAGGTGGCCGACGGTGTTGACCACCATCAATGTGGCTTTCCAGCCGCTGGTCTTGATCTTGCGGCGTATCCAACCGTTTTCATAATACCAATGCGGCAGTTCTTTGCTTAACCGGTCGATGATGTCGGCTTCGGACATCGCGGCTTCAGTCTCGTGAGTCATGGTTATTCCCCCCACAAACAGTGATTGCCGCATTTTATCGCAATTGCGCCGTCTTTAGAGGTTTATTGGCCGACGCTCAGTTTAAAAGACCGGATACATTTTATTTGACGACCCGTAGTTGCGGCTTTTTCGGTTTATCTTCCGGCTCTGGCGGCGGCGTATCATCGTCGGGGTCTTCCGGATCGAATACCATGCCTCTACCATTTTCCTTGGCATAAATCGCTAAGATGGCTTGAATCGGCGCGTTGATGCGCATCGGCTTGCCCGAAAAACGGGCATTGAATTGGATTTCGTCGTTACCGAGTACCAGGCCTTGCACGGCCTGCGGACGGATGTTCAAGACAATCCGGCCATCCTCGACAAATTCCGTAGGCAGATTAACGCCCGGATATTCGGCGTTCACCAGTAAGTGTGGTGTTAGTTCGTTATCGGTGATCCATTCATAAATGGACCGGATCAAATAGGGTTTTAAAGGAGTCATTTATTTGAAGGCATTAATGCCTTTTCTTCTTTGGTCAGGCTGTCTTGAAACGCTCTACGCGAGAACAGGCGGTTGGCGTACGCGGTAATTCCTTTACCTAGGGTCGTGATGTCTATGCCTATGCTGTAAAGCCGCCATAACAGAGGAGCCATCGCGCAGTCTATCAATGAATATTCTTCGCTCATGAAGTACGGCGTTGCTTCGAAAACCGGCGCTGCAGCCATTAGGCTTTCTTTCAGTTGTTTTTTCGATCTCGCGGCTTTTTTATCGCCGTTGATTAATACGTCCTCCAGTAACGGATACCACTCCTGATCGATGCGTTTTATCAGCATGCGCGCGTTGGCTCGGGCGACAGGGTCCATTTGATGCAGGGCCGGATGAGGAAAACGCTCATCCAGATATTCCATGATGATTCGTGCATCGTATAACACTAAGTCTCGTTCTATAAAGGTGGGGGCATTGCCGTTCGGGTTGAGCTCCAACAAGTCTTCCGGCGGGTCGGTCGGATCGAAGTATTCGATTTCGGCCGGCACGCCTTTTTCCTGAACGACGAGGCGGGCACAGTGACTCATAATGCAGTTCCGGGAGCTAAACAGAATCATTGCAGATTTACGGCTGGTGATGTTTGCCACGAAGAATAACCTCTAAAGGATGAGCAGGGTTCAAAAACGGGGCGAATTGTACCATGGTTGATCATGGTTTTGTGGGAGGCCGCGAGGCCGCCGAAACGATGTGTTTTTAAGACGGGACGCCGTATTGGCGACCCGTTTAATGCGATTAGTGTACGTCTTTCCAGTACTCTTTTTTCAACAGATACGCTAACACGATGAACATCAGGATGAAGAACAGTACGTATTTTCCCATCTGCTGTCTTTCCAATTGTACCGGTTCGCCGACATAGACCAAGAAATTGACCAAGTCGTTGACCAATTGGTCGAATTCTTTAGGCGATAGTTGGCCCGGTTCAACCAGCTTCAAATCGGTAACGACTTCCTGGCCGTTAACGTTTTTGACGACGGCTTCTTGCATGCCTTGTTGCTGCCAGAACACATTAGGCATTCCAACGTCCTTAAAGACGACGTTGTTGACACCATTCGGTTTGCCCGGATCGCTATAAAAACCCTTTAAGTAGCTATACAACCAATCGGCCCCGCGAGAACGGGCGATCAACGACAAATCGGGCGGATTGGTGCCGAACCAGATTGCGGCATCGTGGCCGTTCATGGCCGAATGCATTTGGTCGTAGATGCCCGCGCCCAGCGGTGCGACGTTTTTCAAGATTTCAGCTTCGTCTAATTCAAGATCGATCGCGATGCGTTTGTAACGGATATGCTTGGCCGAGTGGCAGCCCAGGCAATAAGTGACGTAATGTTTAGCGCCGCGCTCCAGCGAAGCACTATCCGACAGATCGATGTCGGGGCTTTGCAATTTAACTCCACCACCACTGGCCGATACGCTTAAAGGCAGCAAAAGCAAAAGAGTAGAGAGAACTTTTTTCATGACTTAATCCAGGCTCTTTTTCAGAAATTTTGCGAAACAAATTAGTACGGCTTTAATGCCTTGATAATTCGGCCTTATTTTCTTGGCGGTTTTGTTCGATTCGTCGATGACCTCCTCGATGCTGACGACTTCATTGAAGACCGCCTTAACGCATGGAATCCTGTCCTCCAAGGTGGGCTGCTCGGTTAATCGGTCCGGAACCGGTTTGGTTTTCTCCCAACGCGTATAGATGGGCATCAACAAGAAGAAGCCGAAGTAAATCGCAGTGAATACTCTGGCGATCGTGGTCGCCACCGGCGTCGCGGGTTGAGTGCCCAGATAACCCAGGCCTATGAATGCGATGACGAACAGTAACAGGGCTTTTTTGAATATGCCGCCGCGGTAGCGGATCGACTTGACCGGACTGCGATCAAGCCAAGGCAACATGAATAGGACGACGATGGCACCGCCCATCGCAATCACGCCGGCAAATTTATCCGGCACCGCGCGCAAAATCGCATAAAACGGCGTGAAATACCAAACCGGTGCGATATGTTCCGGAGTTTTCAATGGATCGGCCGGGATGAAGTTGGCATGTTCCAAAAAGTAGCCGCCCATTTCAGGCATGTAAAAGATCACAACCGCAAAGAAGAACATGAATACGCCGACGCCAACCAGATCTTTGACGGTGTAATAAGGATGAAACGGAATCCCGTCGACCGGGTGGCCGTCTTTACCTTTGTTTTTCTTGATTTCGATCCCGTCCGGATTGTTGGAGCCAACCTCGTGCAAGGCGACGATGTGCAGGAACACCAAAATCAACAGCACCAAAGGTACCGCGATGACATGGAATGCGAAGAACCGGTTTAAGGTGGCGTCGGAAACGACATAGTCGCCGCGTATCCACAGCGATAGTTCGTCGCCGATCACCGGAATCGCGCTGAACAGCGAAATGATCACCTGAGCGCCCCAGTAGGACATTTGGCCCCAGGGCAGTAGATAACCCATGAAGGCTTCCGCCATCAGGCAGACGAAAATCAGCATGCCGAAGATCCAGATCAGTTCGCGCGGTTGTTTGAACGAACCGTAAATCAGCCCGCGGAACATGTGTAGATAGACGACGATGAAGAAGGCCGAAGCCCCGGTGGAGTGCATGTAACGCACCAGCCAGCCCCAGTTGACGTCGCGCATGATGTATTCGACCGAATCGAAAGCCAGTTTTGCGTCGGGCTTATAGTTCATCGTCAGCAAAATGCCGGTGACGAACTGGTTGACCAGTACGAACAAGGCTAATGAGCCGAAGAAATACCAGACGTTAAAGTTTTTCGGCGCGTAATAGCGCGCCATGTGATCGTTCCACAAATCCGAAATAGGGAAACGCTCCAGCAGCCATTGGCCGCATTGATTTATTTTGTCTCTCATGCTGCGGTTGCCTCGCTGTCTTCGCCGACGATGATCAGGTTGTCGTTGACGTAGTGGTAAGGTGGGATTTCCAGGTTGGTCGGGGCCGGAACACCGCGAAACACGCGGCCGGCGAGATCAAACCAAGAGCCGTGACAAGGGCAGAAAAAACCACCTTTCCAATCGTTGCCCAAATCGCTGGGCGCGATTTCCGGACGGAAGGTTGGTGAGCAGCCGAGATGCGTGCAGAGTCCGATCGCCACGAAGATTTCGGGCTTGATCGAGCGCACTGGGTTTTTAGTGTATTCGGGTTGATTCGATTCGTTGGAATTCGGGTCGGCCAGTTTGCTGTCCAAGGTCGGAAGGGTTTCGAGCACTTCCGGCGTCCGGTTCAGTATCCAAACCGGCTTTCCGCGCCAAGCCACGCGGATCAACTGGCCGGGCTCCATCTTGCTGAGATCGACTTCAACAGGAGCGCCGGCCGCCATAGCCTTGGCACTGGGTTGCATTTGGGAAAGAAACGGGACAGCCAGGTATCCGGCTCCGACGGCTCCAACCACCGACAAAGCCGAGGTCAGAAACTGGCGCTTAGATGTATCGACGCCTTCATTCATAGGTAACACTCCTGTTGCGTGATGATGCATAGAATATGCAGCAATTATTATAGTTTTCGGCAAATATACCTTACTGCCGCCGTTTAGTGGAAGTCTTTATACGAACGGCACACGGCGAATAAATGCAGGTTTTGTCAAAGGGATTCGGCAAGAGCTTGTACAAGTGCTTTAAGGAATGCCTGATTTTCGTCCGGCTTGCCTATAGTCACCCGCAAACAGTCACTCAACATGCCGCCCTGCGGCGACAGGTTTTTGATCAAAACGCCTTGTTTTTTTAAGGAAGCAAATACCGCGTCCGCCGGCTTATTCAAGGTTTTAAATAAAATAAAATTAGCGGCGCTTGGATAGGCTTTGACGCCGTGATGGCTCTGCAAAGCGTGTAAAACTTCGGCTCGTTGCCGGCAAATCGCTTCCGTCTGCTCGTTTAGAAAGGCTTGGCGTTCCAACGCGAAACGCGCCGTTTCCTGGGTCAAACAGTTGATGTTGTAGGGCAGGCGCACCTTGTTCAGTTGATCGAGCACGGCATTGTCTCCGGCCAGAAAGCCTAGACGCAATCCGGCCAAACCCAGTTTCGACAGGGTGCGCATCACCAGCAGATTCGGATATGCAGGTAAGCGGTCCATAAAGCTGGCATCCGCAAACGGCGCGTAGGCCTCGTCGACCACAACCAAACCAGGTGCGACAGCCAGAATGTCTTCGATAGCCCGGGCGTCGAACAGGTTACCGGTCGGGTTGTTCGGATAAGCCAGGAAAATCAGCACCGGCCGATGCGTTTCGATAGCGCCCAGCATGGCCGGCATATCCAGGTCGAAACTATCGGCCAACAACGGAACGCCGTGGTAATGCAGCCCCAAGCTGTGCGCGATTTGTTTATACATCACAAAGCCCGGCTCCGGCGCTAACACCGCAGCATTCGCCGCCAATGCCATTTGCAAGATTTGAATAATCTCGTCGGAGCCATTGCCCAATATCAGACCGGATTGCTCGGGTATGCCGTTGCTTTTCCGTAAGGCGGCCGCCAAGGCTTTGGCCTCCGGGTCGGGGTAACGGTTCATCGGACAATTTTTTAAATGTTCCAGCCAGGTTTCTTGAATCCGCTCCGGCCAGCCATAGGGATTTTCCATCGCGTCGAGTTTGATGAAGTTGTTGGCGTCGGCGACATGATAAGCCGACATCGCGAGAATTTCAGGGCGGAATAAAGAACTGAGGTTCGGGTTAGGCATATGGTCAAAATCAGCGGAATAGGAAATCGGCGGCCTTATATATCCCAACTGTAACGGGCGGGCGCCGGATAATGCGGCGGATTTTAACAAAGCGGAGGACGAAAGCGTAACCTTGCAAACCAGCCATCTTGCGTCCACGTTGACGCGAACCACTCGCGGCGAAGCGAGCGTCGGGGGCGAGATTTTAGCATTAGGAAACAAAGCTGGCAAAAAGCCTTTGGTATTTGTGTTTTCTCGCGTCCAACATTCGAATTAGCCGGGACCGGTTCTGGCGATGCATTACGGCCGTAGACGCGTCGCTTTGGAATGAACCGGTCGCCTATAGGCGTTAACGATGTTGATATTGCCGCCCATGCGCGCAGCCGCGCATGGGTATTGCTCAGCAAGAAACTAAGGGAATTTGAACGGGTGCCGGAATCGTTGATGGAAAATTGTTTGCGGGGATGGTGCTAATTCAGGGCGACAAGAGTGAAGCAGCACATATCGAGTCAGTTCAAACCAATGCACCAGTCTACGGTCCGATCGGACTTCTTCCTTTCCGGTTTATGTTGATCACTACATATGACATGGGCATCACCGGTAAGTGTCATCGATGTCTTTTTTTCCGGTAAACATGGCTTTGACCAATTTCTCTTTATCGATGTAGCTTGATACGACAACACCCATAATGTGTAAAAACACTAATAACAGGGTCAGGTTAGTGAAACCCTCATGCAATTCTTCCCAAAACTCTTCAGCTTGTTTATCAATCTGGTGTTCGCTATCGGCATCTTCGGAGTCTTCACTTTCAGCCCCGCTCTCTTCCGCATTGGCCTGAGAAATCACGCTAACGGACTGAATTTGTGCCTGGACTTGCAATGCTGATAAGGCGAATGGCCCTTTATTATCCTCTACGGCATACAATTTCAGACCGGTAAAGGTAGTGGCCGACAAGCTGAGTAACAATGCGATCACCATGGCGCCGCCAGCAGGGTTGTGACCGATATAATGCTGCGGCTTGCGGGTTATCAGATTTTTAATATATTCGATAATCTTGCCCGGGGAATAGATAAAGCTGCTGAATCGCGCGTACTTTCCGCCGACAAAGCCCCACGCTATTCGAGCGAGCAAATAGACTCCCACGACATACCCGGCCCACACGTGCAGGGCCATGAAGTCATCTTCGCTAAAATAAGCCGTAAAAAATGCAAGCACTAAAGTCCAATGTCCAATGCGAATCGCCGGATCCCATACCGTTAAGGTTTTTTTCTCATTTGTCATGTTATCGCTCCCAATCAATTGTCGGATTCAAATCAAGTCGGGCCTAATGTTGCGATAAACTGGCTTCTTTGACATCCGTCATCCGACGTATAGGGCATCTTTATGGCGTTTATTAACGATGACAAGCGATTTAGCCAATGGGCCATTGCCATATGCTCGTTTGTTTTTGTGCTGATCACTTTGGATTTTCTGGGCGACTATCGAGACGGCGTGCCTTGGCCGCATTTGCTTATAGAAGCGATCATTCTGCTGCTTTCTCTGGTAGGGCTGGTTTATTTTGGTCGGCTTTATTATCAATTTGCACAATCCAAAATCAATTTGCTGACGCAAGATTTGGCTTTGGCCCATCAACAAGCGCAGCAGTGGCGCGAGGCAAATCGAGAACTTATCGCCGGTCTGGCCATTCAAATTCAAAAGCAGTTTGAAACCTGGCAACTCACCCCGGCAGAGGCTGAAGTCGGCATGTTAATGTTGAAAGGCCTCAGTCATGGCGAAATTGCCCAAGTGCGCAATGCCAGCGAGCGTACCATACGCGACCAAGCCCGCGCGGTTTACCGGAAAGCCGGGGTGACCGGACGCACCGAGCTATCCGCTTTCTTTCTGGAAGATTTGCTGCTGCCTCGCTAGGACCGTAGACTGGGTAGAGCCACGCGAACGCCGGAAAATGCTCTGAAATAATCGAGTTTCTTTTCATTTAAACGGCTCGTTGGCTTAGAAAGCTTTTCAGCGTCTAAGCCGGGTTTCGTTCTCATTCGCCCCAGCCTGGTTCTGCAAACCCGGCATCGGCTGAATATCAAATGACGGACATTAATAATACCGGAGCGATTGTCGTTTAAGGACCGAAGGGCGGATGAGCGCAGCGTCATCCGCCCTTTCGCTTTGTCATGGATAATCCGGATTATTTTCTTATCGCATGGTTTGCCAATCAAAACTAACGGTTCGGAATCGTGTCGCGCGTCGGCTTCAGAGTTTCCATGATCCGGGCAATTTCCTGGGCTGGTACATCCAACTCTTGCAAGGTATCCTGCAGGTGTTTGACGACACGGTCGAAGTCCTTGTCGTTCAGCCCTTTTGCGAACAAGCGCCGGTAACCGCTGCGCAAATAATCATCCGAATAAGGATTGTCCGGGCCAAAGCCGCCAAAGGCCATTTTTAGGAAGTTTTGTTGTTTCTTGAGCTGTTCGCCGATAGGGAT
Source organism: Methylomonas sp. MgM2 (assembly GCF_054172045.1). Classification (NCBI taxonomy): domain Bacteria; kingdom Pseudomonadati; phylum Pseudomonadota; class Gammaproteobacteria; order Methylococcales; family Methylococcaceae; genus Methylomonas; species Methylomonas sp. MgM2. Next base: position 11,171 of record NZ_JBSYXO010000001.1, read on the forward strand.
ATCGTCGAAAAAATGTTTGATGCCGTCGTCCAGCAAAATTTTCCGATAAAACCGATCCAGCACCATTTCGATTGCCGCGTCGCCGCCAATGCGCTCATATAGCGACAAATCGGATAAATCAAAAAAGTCGCTGCGCTTGATGATGTCGTTATCGGTACCCCAATGGATGGTCTTTTCCTGCTTTCTCAAAAGCGGAATATGCTTGGAGCATTGAATATAAGCTTCTTCCACTTCCACCATTACCCAGCGTTCCGGACGACGGTTACCCTCGCGCTGAATCTCGGCGATGACGTCATTCGGCAGATTTTTATGATGTTTGATCAGTTCTTCGTTTTCAAAGATTTTTGCCTCGCCGTTCACGTGCAGACCGACCGTGGTTTCATAAAAATCGATGAAAATCATGCCAATATGCGGATTTTCCGTAATATTGCCCAAACTTGCCATGACGCCATTGCCGCGGTATTCCGGATAAGTCAGGTGTTTGTTATCCAATACTCGAATAAAACCGGCTTGCCCAAAACGCGCGGAGCAATCGCATTCGCCGTGTCTGTCGGCAGTGGCAATGAATAATGACTCCTGCTTGGGCAAGAACGCCATCATCACGGGTGACAAAAAATTCAGTACTTGCTTGTCGTAAAACTTCAACGCACGTTGCCGGGTATCAAACTGTCGTTGTAAAAAGTGCTCGCCTTGAGAGCCCGGCAACAAGGTGACCGCAGGCATGGACTTGGTTTTTTTTCCGGATTTAAAAAAAGAAAACATGTGACACCTCGAAGAAGATGAATTAGATATCCAGAATCAAATCGGATTTCGGGAAAGCACTGCAGCTATAAATCCAGCCAGCTTGTTTTTCCCGCTCGCCGATTTGCACTTGGTCGCCCATAGTGACGTCGCCTTGCAAGCATTTGACCATGCACTCGCCACAGCTACCTGTCAGGCATTCGTTGTCGATTTTTATCCCGTAAAGATGAGCCAGCATCAGTAAACTTTCATCCCCATTGGTGACAGCCTGAACGCCGGATTTTGCAAAATTTATTCGATACATTCCCGTTCTGTTTTTCAATTGACTAAGCTCAGCCCTAGGTAAGGCGCTATCAATTGGCGTAGCCAAACTAAAACTTTCCTTATGTAATTGCGGGGCGGGAAGTTTCAACGCCTGCAAGTGTTTGCCAACCTCGACCATAAATGCATCGAGGCCGCACATGAACACTTCACGTTCGGTCAAATCCGGCACTCGTTCTTTCAGCAGCGATAGATCGATACGGCCCAATGGTCCAGGCCAGGTTTTTTTGCCGATATGTTTGCCGGTCAAGGTTATATAAATGAGAATATTTTTATGGCGTTTTTTTAATAGATTTAATTCCCGGCGATAGATAATGTCGGAGGGATAACGAAACGAAAGCATTGCCAGTACATCTACCTCCGCACTGACGTCGGATAACCAGCGCAACATCGACATAATCGGCACAACACCGCTACCGGCGCTTATTAACAGTAGCTTGGGCGCCGAATGATTAAAGCAACTGAATCGGCCCATGGGGCCTTTAACCATCAAGCGGTCACCCTCCCTAAGGTGATTGTGCAGCCAATTGGAAACCAGACCGCCCGGTTTTTTTTTAACGGTAATTTCGATGCCATAAGGCCTTGAAGGACTAGAGGCGATGCTAAAGCTACGTCTTTGCTCCTGCCCGTCGATGTTTAAATGCAGGGTAACGAACTGACCGGGTTGATAATGGAATAGCATCGGGCTGTCACTGGCAAGGCGTATGGTTTTAGTGTCAATGGTTTCATTGATTATCGCGGTGACTTTCAACGGGATGAGTGACGATTTCCAGATATCGAGTCGTTGATATTCATCGATCAGACGGCTGCAAGTGCAATCACTGTCCGCCTTTATCCGGGCTTGTTCTTTGTTTAGTTGAGATAGCGGGGATTGCGCGCTTGCCGGGATATCGAAATGAAACCGGTGATCTTTGATGGTAACCGTCGAACCATCGGCCAGTTCATGAGATATGCCTGGCGTCAAGCGTTGGCCATCAACGAAAGTACCTAAATGACTATGCAAGTCTTGGACATAAATCTTGTGGCCGGAAACGGTGATTTTGGCGTGAAAATCGGCTATCCGAAAGCCGGTGATCGTTATATCGCTCAAAATATGACTTCCGATCATAATTTCCGAGTTGGGATAGAGGGGTATGTGCCGAGCCGGCTTTTTGGGGGAAGCCATGATCAGCTTTGGCTTGAAGTATTGCGGTCGATGCGAGCCGAATATGTTCGACTGATCGATTTCGACACTTGATATCTGCTGTTTTTTCAGCTGCAGATAATTTATCTTTTGCTCAGTGGCGCCGATATTGAAAAGCTTTTTCTCGGAAAATAAACGCCGAAAGAAATGGCTGGATGATGATTCATTTGAATCCATTGGCAACCTCCGTAGTTATTATTCTTATGCTTGAAAGATTCGCCGTTGTTTTTTGTGCGGGAACTGACTTCTAATCCCAATTCGGCGCAATGTCAAACACTAAAAACCAGTTGACCACGATGGCCATCATAAACGGGTAAGCTTCGAACATTGCAGACCCTGTCTATCCCCCGGATTGAGGAATGCTCTCAAAAATCACCCTGGACAGCACCGCAAATGCCGCATCCTCGAACGCTCTGTCGTCCATGTAACGGCTAACGATCTTGTCGTTTTCGTGCATGCGTTGAATCATAAGGTCTTCCAGCATTTGCCGCAGCCCCAGCTGAAACTTGTCAAACGGATTGGCTTGCCGTAATTGAATTACCTCCGGCGTGTTGGTGGCTTTTTCCTTGATTTGTTCGAAGAACAAGCGGTCTTCTTCGGTAAAATCCGTGCCGAAACGGTTATTCAATAGCTCTATGATTTCCGACAGCGGGGCTTTTTCGTCCTTGGCTTTGCCGCTGCCGACATCGGTGGGACTTTTTACCGCGTACTCGCCTTGCTCATCCGCCAGATCAATCGCGCCGGAAAATACCCGCTGCAAGCGGTAATATTGCAAATCGACTTCGTCGCCCAGCTTGACGAGGGTGTTATCCCTGTCCGGCGGCAAGTGCGGCAATAAAAAACGGCCAAAGCTATACAGCATTTCCAGATCGGGATCGGCATAAGGCATGATCTGGCTCAAAAAAGCATACACATTGACATAACCGCTTAGCTTGCCCCGAAACATAGAACGCTGTTCCTCGTCGCTAATCGCCTTGAACCGGTCCACTGCCGGTTGTAAATGGCGCTGCAGATGAGCGTGATCAGCCGGATTCTGCTTATTGGGCGAACGGTAGAAAATACGAGCAAACGCTTCCACTTCGTTCCAGTAATAAATCTGCATGCCGTCCGAATCATGCTTGATTTGTTCCAGCAAAGCCGGGTCGGAGCTTTCCTGCAAACTGGTGGCGTCGTAATAGGGTTTGAATGCCTGGTAAATGCCTTCAGCTTCATTGACAAAATCCAGCACAAACGGCGCATCCTTACCCGGCAGCATGCGATTCAGGCGCGACAGGGTTTGCACCGCCTGCACGCCATCCAGGCGTTTGTCGACATACATCGCCATCAACTTCGGCTGATCGAAACCGGTTTGGTACTTGTTGGCGACCAGCAGCACTTGATAATCGGGTGAATTGAAGCGCTCCGGCAATTGTTTTTCGCCGATAGCTTGACCGGTCACGCTGTCGACGTTCATGCCCGGTTCGGTGTATTCCTGCCCGGTTTCGGGATCGAGCACCGTGCCGCTAAACGCCACCAAGGGTTGCACATCGCGGTAACCGTGTTGCTCGATATAAGCCTGAAAGGCCTGCATGTACTTAACCGCCAGCAAGCGGGTACTGGTCACCACCATGGCCTTGGCTTGACCGCCCAAATGGCGCTTAACGTGGTGGCGAAAATGCTCGACGATGATTTCGATTTTTTGGGAAATATTGGTCGGGTGCAGCACCAAGAATTTGGCCAAGGCCCGCGCGGCCTTTTTCTTGGGCAGGTTCGGGTCGTCCTCCATCGCTTTGACCAGTTTGAAATAGGTCTTGTAGGTCGTGTAGTTTTGCAACACGTCCAGAATAAAACCTTCCTCGATGGCCTGGCGCATGCTGTATAGATGAAACGGCTCGGGCTTGCCGGTATGGCCAACGCGGCCGAACAGCTCCAGGGTCTTGCCCTTCGGAGTAGCGGTATAGGCGAAAAAGCTGATATTGGGCTGGCGGCCGCGCGAGGCCATCACTTGATTCAAGCGGTCTTCCCAGTCCGGTTCTTCCCCCTCACCCCCGTCCCCTCTCCCCGCAGAGGCGAGGGGAGATGAACCGCCCAAAATCGACTTGAGTTCTCGGGCCGTTTCACCCGTTTGCGACGAGTGCGCTTCGTCGACGATCACCGCATAACGCCGCTTGGCTATCTCCGCTTCCCAGGTTTTGGCTTGGGTTTTTGCCGGCTCGTCCGCGGCGTCGATATTGTCGGCACCGGCGGCATGCAACAAGCCGCGCAATACAAACGGAAACTTCTGCAATGTGGTAATCACGATTTTGGTGCCGTCGATCAGCGCCGCCGCCAACTGCTTGGCATCCTGATCGATGGCCTTGACCACGCCTTGCGCATGTTCGATTTGATAAATCGCATCCTGTAATTGCCTGTCCAATACCTGCCGGTCGGTAATCACAATCACGCAATCGAATACCTTTTGTTCATCGGCATTATGCAAACTGGCCAAGCGATGCGCCAGCCAGGAAATCGAATTGGTCTTGCCGCTGCCGGCCGAATGCTGGATCAGATAATTCCGGCCGGGTCCTTCCAGTTGTGCGGCAGACACCAGTCGCCGGGTCGCGTCGAGTTGATGAAAGCGCGGAAAAATCACCGCTTCTTTCCGGATCAAGCGGCTGCCGCCCTTGCCGTCGTCGACTTTTTCTTCCTTTTTCTCGATAAACATAAAATTGCCGAGGATGTCCAAAAACTGCTCGCGCGCCAGCACCTCTTCCCAGAAATAACCGCTCCGGTAGCCGGACGGATGCTGCGGGTTACCTACCCCGCAGACCACTTCCCCCGGATGGCTGCCGCGATTGAACGGCAGGAAAAAGGTGTTTTTGCCGGCCAGCCGGGTAGTCATGTGGACTTCGTCCGGGTCGGCGGCAAAATGCACCAGCGCCCGCTGCTTGAACTCGAACAATGGCGCCCGCGGATTGCGGTCGTTGCGGTATTGCTGAACCGCATGCCGCCAGTTTTGCCCGGTCCACGGGTTTTTCAGCTCGCAGCTTGCCACCGGCAAGCCATTAACCGCAAACAGCATGTCCAGCGTGCTGTGGTCACCCGGATGACACGGCACCTGCCGCGTCACCGTCAGCCGGTTTTGTCGATAATGCGCCAGCACCTCGGCATTCAAGCCGTGCGCCGGTTTGAAATAGGCCAGCCGAAAGGTCTTGCCGTAAAACTTGAAGCCGTGGCGCAACACATGCAACGAGCCTTTGATCGCCAGTTGCTTGACCAGCTCGTTGACGATTAAGGTCTCCAGATTGGCGCCATGAAGCTCGCGCATGCCGTCCCAAAGCAGCCTTTGGGTGGCCGCGATAAAATCGGTGATGCGCGAAGGGAATAAAGCCAGCTCCTTGTCCCACTCTTTCACCGAACCGGCTTGCCAGCCTTTGGCCAGCAACATTTGCTCGACATAGGTTTCGAAGGCTTTTTCGGTGGTTTGCTTCATCTAATCATCCCTGTTGATGGTTGATTGCATGTCGTCCCACAGTGATTGTTCAGTCGTGCTATAGGCTTGGTCAACGCGGTTGGGCTTGTCCGGATAACGCAAGGACAGCAAACCATGTTCTACCATGGGATTGAGGAAGCGTTGGCGTATGCTCTCCGAATTGCGATTAAGCAAATTGGCAATTTCATTCCGGGTCAACCAGCGATTCAGGCACAGCGTCAGAATAATCCGTTCCATTTCTTTAGGCATTAAGCGCTGCTGGCTTCTCGCCGGAGCAGCCACGGCCAACAAATCGACGTTATGTTCGGAGTCGGCGCCCTTATGTAGGGAGTCGGCGTCCTTATGTAGGGAGTCAGCGCCCTTATGTAGGGAGTCAGCGTCCTTATGTAGGAAGTGGTCGGATACAGGTGCACGGTAACGGCTCCAACGCCCTTGACCCACCTGTTCCAGCGCGCCCTTGGCCACCAGGCCTTGCAACAGGCGCGTCACGTCCGCCGCATGCAACAGGCAAATCTGCCGCAGCCGGGCGTTGTCCACATCGCCTTCAATATCGGCGGTCACCAGTGCCTGAACCTCTTCTTTACTGAATTTCCGCCACGTGTCGCCGAACCGCTCTTGCAAACGAGTCAACGAATCGTCGGGAATCAAACTCACGGTAGGCAAGCGCCATTCCACGCGGTCCGGCTGCACCTGTTCGCGCACCATCGGCGAGCGCCAATGCTGGCTGGCCCAACCTTTGCGCATTTTATCGATGCCCGAACCGGCTTTCTCCGCCGCGCCCATCATCATAAACATGGTTTGCAAGGCTTTATTGCGGCACTCGCTGACATTGCCGCGCAGCAGCTGATCAACGGAAACCAGCAGCGTGCCGGGATTGGCAAACTGAAAGGCATCGCTAAGTTTTTCCACCACGATGCCGCCTTGGCCCTGGTAATCGGCATGGATCAAGGTGTTGACCAAGGCTTCGCGGATGGCTTCGTGTACCTCGGCTTCACCCTTGCGGAACAAATCGCCGTCCAATTGAAACGGCAATTTCAAATCGGCATTCAGGCGTTGAATGGTTTTCAAATAAAACTGGAACAGATTGGCGCACCAGGTGCCGTCGGCGGTCAAGCGGTCGGTCCAGCGAACGGCAGGATCGTCGGACAGTTTTTCCCGGTAATCGACATGGTAGCCGGGTAATGCATCTCGGATGGCTTCGTCCCGGCCGAACATCAATAAACCCGCCACGGTCAAGCCTTTCTGGCCGCTGGCGCGGTCGCGCCGCCAACCGCCGAGTTTGCTCAACAAACCCTGATCGTCCTCGCTCAACCAGGGATGGGTTGGCTTATGCGAGGCAAAGCGTTGCCGGTATTGCTGCAAACTGGGTAAATCCAGATCGGCCATGCCGAAATGCTCGAGAATGCGGCTATCGGCGGGCTGTTCGGAACGATCCGACAACATGCGCCCCACTTCCTGCTCGGTACAGCGGTAATCGCCTTCGTAATTGCGCCGGTAAGTACCGGTCAGCGGATTTTGACCCAGAAACACCGGTTTTTGATAACGCCCGGCTTGCGGCACCCGGATCGCCACAATCAAACCCGCCTCATGCTTTACTTCGGCCAAATCGCTGTCGTTTAACAGGTTCAGGCTGACCTTGCCGCGATTGTTGACGGTATCCCAAAACGATTTTTTCAACTTTTTAACATCGCCAACCCCGCTGACCCGGCCGTCATCCTCCACGCCCAACAAAATTACGCCGCCCCGGCTGTTGGCCATCGCACTGTAGGTTTCCCAAAGGCTGAGCGGCAAGCCGCCCTTGGCCGATTTGAATTCCAGATCGTCGCCTTCGTCCCAATTCAGCCGCAGCAGAATGTCGAACGGATTCAGCATTGTCGAATTCATGGCTAGCCTTGCCTCGGGTCGGTATCGCGCAATAGCAACGCACGGCTGTAATCCAGAAACTCGTCCAGATGCCGGGTGATAATGCTGACGGTAATCGGCAGATGCAACTGCTGGTAATCGTGCACGGCGATGTTGCGAAACCCCACCATGCGCTTCAATGACGCGGCCAGTTCGGCAGTTATCCAGCCGCCGCGCGCCAGCAACTCGAAAACGTCGCGGGCGCTTTGCGGTACGCCCAGTTTTTCGCGGCGAATCAGATGCTGTCCCATGTCCAGCGCCGCCTCGCAGGCGCGTTGAATGTTTAGAATCGCCGCGTCCTGGCGAGTGAAATCGATGGCAAAGCCGTCCGGGTTGGCGGCGTATTCCTCGCGCGCCCGCGCCACGCAACGCTCGATGCTGGCGGCTTTGTTGATCAGTACGTCATCGGCCATACACGCTGCCTCGTTGGGAAATATCGGCTAACAGCCCGGCGCGGGCGCTATCCAGTTCGGTTTTTTCGCTCAAAATCGCCGCTTCGTACAGCGCCGCCTGGGCGTCGCGCGCCCACCAGCGTTGACCTTGAGTAATGATTTGATATTGCATCACGGTCGATGCCGCGCGCAAATCGAGCAAGTCCACCGGGCAGCCGGCCAGATCGGCCAGTTCGCCGGCCAACGCCCATAAGCTTTGCGGATCGGCGTAACCTGCCACCAGCACCGCCAAATCCAGATCGCTGTCCGGCCCTGCCGTGCCTTGTATGCGGCTGCCGAAGGCGTACACCGCCAGCACATTGTCCAGTCCGGCACGCAGCTTGGCGACGACGGCATCGCTATTCATCACGCCTCCCGCACATCGATTTTACCGGTGACGGCGGCGGTGATCAGCGCGCTGCGGTATTCCTGCAAGCGGGTAATCGCGGTTTCGACTTTTTCCACCAGCCGGTCGATTTTGGCGGTTTCGCGATCGAGGTAGGCGGCGATGGCGGTTTGTTCGGTAATGGGTGGAATTGGAACACTCAATGAACTAATGATTTCAGTATTTAAATTGGGCTGCCCGCTGCCTTGTTTAATTCGGTCTCGAAGAGTATTGGTCAGCGATTTCAGATAAAAGTATAGAAACTTGATATTCGCAATGTTTGAAACACTTTCGAAAGCAACAATACCGTCATTGCCACACCCTGAGATATTTAGAATTTTGGGTACACCAAGCGTTGCGCCGCTATTGGTCAGCACTAATGTTCCTGAATTGATAATTCGACTATAACCGGCTCCTTCTTCTGTTAGCATTGCTTCAGTCGATGTTAGAAACATCCGGTCATCCTTTGTTATTTCTCCTACCGTGATCCAAGGAATAAAGTCTCCATCAAAATATCGAGGGTCACCAGCCGGACGAGGAGATGCTCCGCGAACAATTATTGAAATATGTCCAAATTTTTTTAAATCCCAGTGGGTTGGTATTTCCCCCAACCACTCAACCCCGGAATCCTTGAATGCTTGGGATGGCGCGGGATCGTTGGTAGGGGCGAATTTATTCGCCTCGGCCTGCGGGCGATTGAAATCGCCCCTACCGTAGTTGGCGGGCGCTTCATGGACTGAGGCGTTGCCGGTGGTCAGGCCGAATTCCCGCGCGGCGTCGGCGGGCAGGCCGCGGGTGACGGTGCGGGAAATCAGCGCGCTGCGTTTTTCCTTGAGCAACTCGACCAGCTTGCGCTTTTTCGCCACCAGCGTATCGATCCGCCCGGTTTCACTATCCAGAAAATCGGCGATGGCGGTTTGTTCGGTTTTTGGAGGGACTGGCATCAAGCCGTTTGCCAAATAACTCATTTCGATGGACTCTACCGTGGTGCCGGATTTACACCACTGCTCCAGCAATAGTTTTTGGTTGCCCTCGATAAACCAACGTAGATATTCGGCATCAAGACGCACACCCAATTTGAAGGCTCGCATATCCTGATTCAAAGTAACCGGTACGTCGTTTATGGCTACCGGTAACGAATGACGGAGAATTCCGGAACGAACCACAATCAATACATGGCCGGGCGCAAGAGTGCCGCTAGCGCATTGTTTGGCTCCTTCTGGGGTTAAGTGATCTTGGGTATCCATAATTCGGCCAACTTTCATATCCTTTGGTGAAACCCAAGGAATGTCTCCATCGTCCCAGAATTGATTTTCGGTTGTTGAAGGGGTGGAACCGCCTTTCATATGCGCCAAATAACGTATCTTTTTTACATCCCAACCCTCCGGCACATCGCCCAACCACGCCACGCCGCTGTCCTTGTATTGCGGATAAGCCGGGTATTTCATCGGCTTGCCTCCTGCGAGCAAATGTAGGCTGGGTTGAATGCCATGAAACCCGGCAAAGACAAATCTTGCCGCCGGGTTTCATTATCGTGCTTTTCAAGTCGCAGTTGCTCTACCCAGCCTACGCGCCGGGCAACCCATTTACCTTTCTGGCAAACCGTTAAGCATTTTTGAATAGTTGCCTTTGGGCGTTGTTTGCCCCCGTCTATCCGGAATTTCCGGCGAGTTGCGGCCGATCTTTGGTATTGCCTGAATACTCTCTTCACGCCTGCAACTCCCGCAATTGTCGGTCGATGAATTGCTGCATGGTGGTTTTGTCCGGCATTTCCAGCAGGTATTTGGAAACGAACAATTGGTTGTCCATGCCGGCCAGGGCATATTCGATCAAGGCGTGGTTTTTCTCGGTACACAACAAAATGCCCACCGGCGGATTGTCGCCGTCGCTCATCATGTGTTGCCGGTACCAATTGACATAAGTGTTCAACTGGCCGATGTTGTGGTGACTGAAGGCTTCCAGTTTCAGTTCGACCAAGACATGGCATTTGAGGATGCGGTGGTAGAACACCAGATCGACGAAAAAGTGTTCGTCGCCGATCAGGATGCGTTTTTGGCGGGCTTCGAAACAAAAACCGTGGCCGAGTTCGAGCAGAAATGCCTGCAACTTGCCGAGCAGCTGGTCTTCCAGTTGCGATTCGCTCATCACCTCGGCGGCTTTCAGACCCAGAAATTCGAAGATGTAAGGATCGCGGATGTTGAATAGCGCCTGCGGTTCGGCACCCTGTTGGGAGAGTTCCGCCAGCTTGAGCTTGTCGTGCGACAGACCGGCGCGTTCGTAATACAGGCTGCCGATCTGGCGTTTCAATTCCCGCACCGACCAGTTGCCGCGCAGGCATTCGATTTCGTAGAAGCTGCGCTTGGTGTTGTCGTCTATATCGACTAACAAATCAAAGTGGCTATATGACAGGCGAGTCATCAGTTGCGGCGTCCCCTCGGATTGTGGGGACGCTGTCCCCACTTTTTGCAGAATCGATTCCAATGCGGGTAGGAGCGGCAATTGTGGGGGCAGTGTCCCCACAATTGCCGGGTAAAACCGATAAAAGCGAAGGTAACGATAAAGCTGGCGGCGATTACAGTTGCTAATGCCGTGCAATGCTTGCGATAACTCGTCGAACAGCCTCTCGCCGTATTCTGCACGATCCCCGCCTTGTAATTCGTAATCGTTGATATAACCGCCAATCAGCCAATTTCGTATAGTTAAGCCGATATTGACGGCTTTACCAATTTGATTGATCAAGTCCTGATGCAGCGTTTGAATGCTCTCGACTAATTGTTTGAAAGTGCTTATATGGCTCACGCCGTCACCTCCCGCAATAACTCAACAATCCGGCCTTCCAGCGCTTTGATCTCGGCTTCGATGACTTCCAGCTCGCGCGGCGGCTCGTAGCGGTAGAAATGCCGGTTCAGCGGGATTTCGTAGCCGATTTTGGTTTTGCTGTGGTCTATCCAGGCATCCGGTACGTGCGGCAACACTTCGCGCTGAAAGTAATCGTCGATAGTTTCTTTGAGCGGGACGGTTTCGGTGTCGCGCAAGTCGGTATCCGGTTCCGGGTTGCCTAGTTTGTCGGTGCAGATTTGCGCTGTCGCTCCCGGCATCCTGTCTCCCGCGACACTGGCACATTTCTGTACGGCGTCATCCCTTTCGCCCAGCGCCGCCAGCACGGCTTTGAGTTCCGGTGCCGACAAGCGCAGGTCGAGGCCGCGCTCGATGCCGCGCAGTGCCGTCAAGAATTGCTTGCGGTCTAAAAACAGAGTGTCGCCATGCCGCTCGGCAAATGCGGCCAGCAAATCACGGATTTGTTGTTGGCGCGCGCGGCCGGCTTCGATGTCCTGCTGACGCGCGGTTTCGTTCTTTTTGCTGCTGGCGGCGAGCTTAACAAACGCGCTTTGTTCTTCCAGACGGGCGATGCGCTCGGCGCTGGCTTGGAAATTGAGCCTGAGCGGGCGCTCGACGGTGATCTTGTGATAACCGAAATCTTCGTTGTCGAACACCTTGCTGACAAGCAGTTCTTTGTCTTTGCCGTCAACTGTAAAGCCCCTGGTTTCACCATCGGTAAAGTTGGCGTAGATGCGGGTGATTTCGCCGATATGGTCCGGGTCTTTGGCTTTGTCGCCAGGGTCGCCGATGCGGCGGCGCTTGTTGCCCAGGGATTTTTCCATAGCCACCCAGAAGTTGCGGGCGTCGATCAATTGCACTTTGCCTTTGCGCCGGATTTCCTTGCGGTTGCTGATGATCCAGATATAAGTGGCTATGCCGGTGTTGTAAAACAGTTGTTCCGGCAGCGCGACGATCGCTTCCAGCCAGTCGTTTTCGATGATCCAGCGCCGAATTTCGCTTTCGCCGCTGCCGGCGTCGCCGGTAAACAAGGGCGAACCGTTAAACACAATGCCGATGCGGCTGCCGCCGTTTGCCGGGCTGCGCATCTTGCTGATCATGTGCTGCAGGAACAGCAAGGCGCCGTCGTTGATGCGCGGCGTACCGGCGCCGAAGCGGCCGGCATAGCCCAAGGTATCGGCTTCCTGCTGGATGACTTTCTGTTGCTGTTTCCATTCCACGCCGAATGGCGGATTGGCCAGCATGTAGTCGAAAGTCCATTTGTTGCCGTCGCTGTCGCGGTCGAAGCCGTCGCGGGTGAAGGAGTCGCCCAGGATGACATTGTCGGCGTCTTCGCCCTTGATCAGCATGTCGGATTTACACACCGCCCAGGCTTCGTCGTTAAAATCCTGGCCGAATACCTTGGGTTGGGCATCTTTGTTGAGCTTGCGGATGTATTCTTCGGCCACCGATAACATGCCGCCGGTGCCGCACGCCGGGTCGTAGATGGTTTTGACCACATGACTTTGCGCCAAATCCTGCTCCGGGCCCAGCAACAGGTTGACCATCAATTTGATGACTTCGCGCGGGGTGAAATGCTCTCCGGCTTCCTCGTTGGATTGCTCGGCGCCGATGCGGATCAGTTCTTCAAACACGTAGCCCATCTGCACGTTATCCACCCGTTGCGGCGACAAGTCGATGGCGGCAAAGGCTTTGACCACTTCGAACAGAATGTTCTTTTCCGCCATGTGGACAATCTGTTCGCTGAATTTGAACTTCTCCATGATGGCGCGGACATTGGGAGAAAAGCCGTTGATGTAGCTATTGAGATTGGGCGCGAGATTGTTCGGATCGTTGAGCAGGGAATGAGCGGCGTTTTTGTCGAACTGCATCCGCGACAGATTGTAGAAGCGGTGGCCGGTAATGGCTTGCAGCCGCGCTTGTACGACACGCTCCGGTTTGGTTTTAAGGCTTTGGAATTCTTCGAATGCCTTGTCTTTGGTGGGTTCCAGCAGACAGTCGAAACGGCGCAATACGGTCAGCGGCAGAATGACTTTGCGGTATTCGTTGCGTTTGTACGGGCCGCGCAGCAGGTTGCAAATACTCCAAATAAAATTGGCTAATTGGCCGTGAGTTTCGCCGTTCATGATGGTTTTTCCGTTGGTATTTCGAGGCTTGCCGATGTTCGGGTTAGCGAACTCGACTGGTCATTCCCTGCGTTGCCGCTAGCGGCCTAAGCAGGCAAAATAGACTACTGAATGGGGTTTGGCAAATGAAATGGTGCCGGCAATAGGAATCGAACCTACGACCTTCGCGTTACGAGTGCCATAATTATATTTTAACTTATTGATTTTAATAAACTTAAACAAATAGCTCTCACGTTGCAAAGCCTATTTGTGCACATTCGGGTTTATATGATTTACCCAGATTTTACCCAGCAATTCTCTAATGCAGCAGATTTAAAGAACTGCGCGCCATGCCCTGCAGGTTGTATTATCGGACTGAGGTCTCAACGTTAATGCAACTGATTTTACCTATCGAGTTTCTCCAAAAGCGCCCAAATAGCCAGTCCCTGGGCCTTTGGGAATTGGGGGCTATAAAGCAGTCGTTGAAAGGCTCCCCAAACGGCCAAAAGCAGACAACAAGCTTTACATTTGGCGGACAGCTGCTGAACGTATACCAGTCATTCGGTTTATCTATTCTCCACGAAGGGTATTAGCAAAATTTTCAGAGCGGTAATGCCAAAGACAAACCTATGAAAATGACTCTGACTCTGCTACTCTAAAAACCAAAAATAACAAGCAGTTGCTTCAAAAACCTAGCATGGAATAGATGATGGTTTGGGATTATATAAATCAAATTCAGCAAGCACATCAATCAGGCGATCTGAAAGATGAAGAGCAATTGAAAATGGCGCTTCAATATCAAAACAAACATAACACGCAATCGATATATCCTTTTATCTGTGATCGTTTGCAAACTTATTCGCTGTGTCACGAGATAAAAGAAAATGAAGATAGCCCTTCTTCACCTCTATACGGAAATGCTGAAGGACGAACACTGATTAACGAGTGTCGGCAGCAAGCGCATTCGCAATCGAAAACGAATGGAACTACGCTTAAATGCATAATGAAATTTGATCAGCTGGCTGGAAAAACAGGCATTGCTATTAGCCCTCGTCTGCTCGCATCAACCAATCAAGCGATAAGAACATCCTACTTCAAACCGGCTTGGGATGAGTATCAACAAAAATGTGCTGGACGGTTACTTTGGCTCAGCGAGCCACATATCCCTGCCGAGCCAATACATAGCACTGCTCAAAAACTTGGTCTTTACCACTGGAGACAGATTCAGCAAGGCGAGTTGATTTTATCTCTAACCGTTCGCGCCAATGACATCTACAAACCAACCTTATTGGATGCCGGTATGGCATTTTATTTTGATGCGTCACCTGGATATTTACACCACGGATATACTAGAGACTTGGCAACAGGCCAACAGGGTTATAAGGAATGGGTCAGCTATTTTGATGCGTTACTGGAGTTGGACGATGTACAGCTTTTAACAATGCAGACCGACATTAATCTTGGCGAGTTCACCCAAGAGTTCATCCTCTTTAGCGCAGAACAAATCGAGAACGCACGCTCATGAACAAGGACCAACTGCTCCACTACGCACAAAGTGAAGAGATACTTCATTCGTACCTCCTGCAGCGACTTAGCCTAACCGAAGAGCAGGAATATGCAGTTTGTGCTCACTACCAAGCCGACGAACATAAAGAAGATATAATTTTTACACTGTATCACTATCTGAATGATGAGCAGAAAACTTGGTTTTGGAATACATTAATTTCGCTATCAAAAACTGCTTGGGCATCTGAAAATAGTATTTTATTCAAAAGTACAGTATTGCTTTATTGCAGATTGGGCTTTTCTGCTGCGAAGTCATTCAGATGGCAACCTTTTTTTACGAAGGAAGAAATTACATGGCACCCACCCGTCACTCAGAAAAGGCTCGATATGAATTACTACGCGTTATTGCTAATGAGTCGATGGGAATGGTTGCCAAAATCCGAGATAATATTTTTTTGGCAAAATCAGTTGCACACACTGATACCGCTAGCTGCACAAAATAATTCATTAATATCTGTAATTACGCTGATTGTTAATTATATTGAACTTTTAGACCAAAAAAGCTGGAATCTGTTAATTACCTATTTTATTAAAGACCAGCAACTCTGTGAAAAACTGAATTACTACATCATGACTAGCTTTTATTTTTGTGATGAAGTCAGTGAAAGACAACATGAATTGATTGCAAAACTTAATTCAGCCCTTGCCATTGCTCGCGCTAATAATTTGTTGAGTTATGTTGAAAAAATTCTTACTCCACTGAAGGGTCTAGGTTGGAAAATAAAGGCCGCCGTGGATGAGTTGGATAATAAAAATTCAAAAAACAACCCGAAGAAAACCCCTCCCTGGTCGCAATTGAAAATGGCGGCATAATATGAAGCGGACTCGTTTTATTTGCTTTTATTCCTACAAGGGCGGTACTGGGCGTAGCTTAACCTTAGCCAATATTGCCTATTTAATGGCTTTTAATGGTCGTAAAGTGCTAATCATGGATATGGATATGGAGGCGCCAGGTCAGCATAAAACCGAATTATTTAATGAAGGATTATCGACCATTGATGAAGATAAGCCCGGTTTGCTGGAAATGCTTTGTGAGCGTAAAAAAGCACTGGATAAGGATGGTGTTTTTTTTATTGAATTGGAACGTTATATTCGCCGCAGCTCGGTTTTTGATCGAGATATTTCCGCTCATGCCGATGGCGAGCAAGCCTTTATTCGCGGCAACGGCAGCATCGATTTATTGCCTGTTTCACAAGCCGTCAACAACGAATTTCAAAGCCAGTTAGCTGACTGGAACTGGGAGCAGTTTTATACCCAATATAACGGCGAGGATTTTTTACAATATTTAAAAGATGAAATCCGCGAGGCCGGTTACGACTATGTATTAATCGACTCGCGCACCGGCATGAGTGAAGTATTTTTTGTCAGCACTTTTTCGCTGGCTGATAGCGTGGTGCTGGTCAGCAGCCTCAACAGGCAGAATATTGAAGGCAGCAAGTTGGCAGCGAAAACTTTGCTAAATCAGCAACTCATAGAACAATACGGCAAAAAAAATATCTATGTAGTTTTTTCGCCCGTTCCCGCAGATGCCCCTAGCGAAATTGAACTGCGCATCAATGAAATTTTTTTTGAATGGCCTGAATTAGAGGGTATTGATGCATACATCCCTTATCGCCATAAACTTGCCTTGACTGAGAAAATATTAGTTCGGGAGAATAAAAAGTATCTAAATAGTGATCGATATATGGATAGTTATACTTCTGAGCTAAATGCGATTTATAATAAACTATCAAATTCTGAGGATCATTCTTCTGTAAAAAGAGAAGTAGAGGTCACCAACTCTATCAATCCAACATCCATCAATCCATTTCCTGCAATTCGTATTGAATATTGGGAGCCTAAGTCTGTGGTCAATTATTTTGTTGATCCGGGCAACAACATTAGCCATGCGATGCAACAGTTCATGCCAACCGTGTTATTTGGCTCTCGCGGCACGGGTAAAACCATGCTGGCTCGTTGGTTTTCGTTTGAAACCTTGGCCTACCAATTAAAACAAAAGAATATATCAAGCATAATCGAATTGAATAACAAGCCAATTGGCTTATGGTTTAGATTGGATGTTGATTTGTTGAATACTTTCAATACTAAAGATAAAGGTTTGATTGACACTTTTAACGATTTGTTTGGGCAGTTCTTTGATCTACTGGTTTTAAGAAAAGCCTTAGATGCCTTGGAGACATTAGGCGGAGTTGAATCTTGGTGCGATGTCAAAAAGCTATTTACTGTTTTATCTCGTGAAATGGCAATTGAAACACCTGCTCAAAATTATGCTGAAATGCTGGAGTTAATTGAAAGCTCTTTGTCTGATATGCGGCGTTATATTAACAATCCAGCTAGGGCCCCCCAGCCTTTCTTACTACAAGACAACATACTAATAAAGCTACTGGCAGAGGAGCTAAAAAGAAATAACAACTTTAGGGGATGTTATTTTACTGTGTTTATTGACGAGTACGAAAACTTTCATGCTTACCAGCAGCGCGTTATCAATACCCGAGTAAAACAGGTTAAAGAATCGGATCGGGTAACTTATAAGTTACTGGCCCGCAATGATGGTTTTCGGACATATGAGACGCGTGCAACCGGTCAGTCGATTGAAGACACCCATGACTATCGCGCCTATTCAATGGATGAAAAATTAGATTTTCATGATTTCAAAGAGCACGTCGAAAAAATTATTTGTAGACACTTGCAAGATTCTGTCTATTTTAAATCTCGAGGTTGTTTGGATACCGAAAACTTATTTGCTCGCTTGAATGCAGAAGATGAAGCAATCTTAATCGCCGATAAGCGCGGCAATGCGCCTCTCAAGAAATGGCTGGAAAAACAATATGGCCTGCAAGTCAGTCAACCTTTACTGGACTGGATGGATGATGAAAATAATCTGCTACGCCAAGCCGTTGCGGTGGTATTACTCAATCAAGGTAAACGGGTTGAGCAGATTATTAGCGCTTTTAATGCCAATAATGAGACCGCTAAAGACTGGTATCACAATTATCATCGTGGGGCGTTATATTGGTTATGCAGCATATATAAAAAGTCGAAAACTTATGCGGGATTTGAGCAAATCGTTGGCGTGGCGGGTAATAACACCCGCGTGGCGTTAGATTTATGCTATGCCATTATTGAGGAATGGCAGGCCAGCGACCTTCAATTAAATTTGCCTATTAGTATTGAGATTCAATCGGCAGCGATACACAAACAATCCGATACTTATTTACGTGGTTTACGAGACCGCCGCAATGACCATGATTTTTATCGTTTTGTCGAGCGTTTAGGCCGATTATTTGAAATCATTCACAAAGGCCCGCGACAAGGCGAGCCGGAAATTAATCATTTTTCAATTAATGGTGATATATCTAAGGAATTAGATGATTTTATTAAAAATTGCCGTATAGAGGCGATTTTGCGCTGGTTGCCGGGTAATAAACAAAAAAGTAAATCGGACCAACAAAAAGATGCTTGGCAGTTGCATCCACGCTATACGCCAAAGTTTGATATTTCCTGGCGTCGAAAAAAAATGCTTAAATTAACGGCTAATGAACTTCAGGATATTGTTTTTGGCGATGATGAGGCATGGAAAAAAATTGTTAATCTAGTTGAACGGAAATACTGTCACATAAAAAATATTACTTCTACTAATCAAACCAGTTTGCTCGATGAAGATCACTCAGGTATTTAATAACAGCACATCCGATTGGCAAAGTTTATTAGATCAACAGTCTTGGAATGTATTGATTTATGGTGGAGCTGTCAGTAATAAGGAAGATCGTTGTAAAAAGGTATTGGAACAGTTTTCAAAATTACCCGATTGTATAAAAATCGGCATCAATCGCAAAAGTAAACGTCACTATGATTATCAGTTTCACTGCAATGGCAGCGAAATCGATTGTGAAGGCCCCTTGCAATTCACACAACAACTTGATCAAGTACTACCTGAAAAGCCGTTAAACATAGTTCTGGACTTAACCAGTATGGATCTTGACATTATTCTGAATATAGTGCCGTGTTTAATAGACAAACGGGTCGATAATCTGTTTGGTTTATATTTGGTGCCGGCCAGTTATGGCAAAAAACCTGAAGATAGACTCGAATTACTTGAAATTGCCCAGCCTAGAGGTTATGTTACTTTTCATCCTAGTTTTTCCATTCGTAACAGCACAACGGCACACTATTTACTATTAGGGTTCGATAAGGGGCGCGCCGAATATTTTTTTAAAGAAAAATATGATTGGGATATGCAGTATATTCACGCTATCATCGGTGATCCGCCTTATTTTAATAATGGTGTAGAAATAGCAGAAAGTGCGAATCCTTGGATTAAACACATACCGCAGAAGAATGTTCATCGTGTAGATGCACGTTATCCCGACAATATCCGGCAGTTTTTTATAGATCGCTTTAACACTGATTCTGTATTTGATGTGGTGCCGCAAGGCCCCAAGCCGATGTTATTGGGTTTTCTATTGTTTTATTTATCGTTGAAACCGGCCGATCAAATGCGCATTCGTATTCTGTATGACTTTCCTTCACCTCGTGAGGGATGCACCGAAGGTATTGCCCACGGCTATTGGTATAACTGTAATGGTTTGTTGAATCAAAATGCATGAGCCCGGTTGTTATTACACGCGTAATCGGGTATCCGATCTACTGATTTCCCAACTCCAGACCCATCAACCTGAACACATACTGGATTTAGGAGCGGGTCATGGAGCTTTGCTTATCGCTGCCCGCCGGCGTTGGCCAAATGCATTACTGCATGCGGTTGAACCCCACGGCCAAGGACATGCTTTTTTACGGATGCGTTTTCCGGGTATCAACAGTCAGCGTTTGGATGGGCTTGATTTGCATTTAGAGCAGACGTTGGGGTTGGAAGCCAGTAGTATGGATGTAGCGGTTTGTAATCCACCTTATCTACAGTTTGCTAATCAGGCTAAATTTCATTCCTTATTTACCGAAGCAAATTTACCCAGTTGCTTGCAGTTCTCAACACTTTCAACCGACTTGGTTTTTTTGGCGCAAAACCTGCGTTTACTGAAAAACCAGGGTGAATTGGGCATTATCGTGCCGGATGGCTTATTAACGAATCATTGTTTTCAGCTGTTACGTGAGGATTTACTAAGCCAACATCAACTGTGCAGCATTATCCAATTGCCGGAACATATTTTTCATCATACTGAAGCACGAACCCATATCTTGGTTGTGCGCAAACACGGCACGACCACTCGTACACTGGCGCTTCATCGCGCCGATAGGGACGGAACTATCGTTGAATCTATTCAAGTCAATTCCGCTGACTTGGTTAAACGTATGGATTTTCAATTTTGGAACTGGCAACAACAAGATACAAAATCCTCAACATCTTTAATCGGTTTAACCTTGGCTGAATTAGGCGCTGAAATTAAACGGGGCCTATCGACGAAAAATGACTATGAACGAGCTGGCGTGGAATATTTTCACACTAGCCATTTCCGGCATCATGGTCATTATATTGATTTGCCTTCCGCGCCTCTTTCAGCGACTGGATTAATTGCTGCACAAGGGGACTTATTACTGGCCAGGGTTGGCAAGCGCTGTATCGGACATGTGGGTTTAGTTAGTCACGGACATTTGCCGATTACCGATTGTGTGTATCGGATTCGAGTTGCAGAACCTTACCGTATCCCAGTTTTAGCAGCGCTCAGCGGTTCATCAGGGCAACACTGGTTAAAAGCTTATGCACATGGAGTTTGCGCACAAGTCATTAGCAAAACTGATTTATTGAAATTTAAAATTTAGGATATTAAGCGTTAATTTTGATTGGAGAGCAGAATCGAGGTCTAGGCGGATTTTCAGTGACTTGTTTCAATGATCAAAAAGGTTCAAGAATCGTCAAATCGACCTAGCTCATTTTTTACAAACCAGTAGCTATGCGTGATGACATTCAATTAATTGAACGACAGCTTATTTGCCTTTTCTTGCCATTCCAAATTAATTTTCATTGTCCGCAAGGGGTCGGCTGACGACTGTCACCTTATCAAATTCATCGCCCGGAAGCCGTCATTGAATTCCGATACCCGAAAGCTGCCGTTCGTCACTGTACCCAACCGACCCCTTGTTGACATTCGCAGCATTGCGCTCAATGTCGGGAGGGCTTCAAATAGCAGCCATTCAACGCCCAGCTCACCCGACTAAAACCGCATCGCGGTTTTTGGTCGGGTGAAGCGATGTGTTATGTTTCGATTGATGTAGAGTCATATATATTCTTGAATCTTATAATTTTGCTATTTTCAAATTTGAACACTACTTGTGAGCCGCCTATTATTACTGACCCTTCACAGGATTCAATTGATTTTCCGGACAAATTGTATTTTTCAGTTAGATCATTCAGAGGGTAATCATAATCCTCACCGGCTTCTGGCTTAACGTAATGAGGGCTTTCATTTGATTCCCTCCAAAAAACTATTCCGTAGTCAAAATAGAGCCTATACCATTTGCCCGATATTTTTAGCCAGATTACGTTAGCAGCTTCTTCGAGTTTACCTTGATACCAATATTCCTGAGCTATGAGCTTTTCAATAACCTTTGTCTTTAAGTCAGGCCATTCGCCATTGACTGACAACTCTTCAGATTCCATATGCTCAAGAAACATAACGCTGAACTAAGGCGCGCCGCAGACAAATTTTAAACAAAACCGCGACGCTTCCCGGCGTCGCCTTGAGTGCCGTGTTATGCGGCAGGATGGAAAAATGCATTACGACCGCGAAAACGATAAATTGGTATCTATGGACAGCGACATGGAAATTTACCCAGTAAATCCAGAAACGCAGACATTTAAAGGTACGAAAACCATTGAAATCTATATATTAGACAGCTACGTCAGGATACCGCTCAGAAAAATCGACGAATTGATTGATGGGTTAAACATGGCGAAGAAATTAGCCGTATAACGCCCAGCTAAGGGGCTGGTTTGGAGCGTAGCGGAAAACCAGTCCCGCTTGAGCTGATTGTTATGTGCGACCACTATGAAAGGGCCTCTTTAGAACTCATTGTAGGTTCAGTATTGCCAAATGCTGGGGATCTATCACCATCATAAGGCTCCAGATTTACCCATGACTGAATAATATTGATTTCGTTTTCCATAAATATGGTTGTCTTGATTGAATGCACCAAATAGCGAATTGGGTTGTTTTCTGATGCCAACTGACCAACACCACGCAACCTTCTCCAACCATGATCATCAAATCTTTGCCCAACAAATAGATTAGGGAAAGGAGTATCTGAAACAAATGATGCAACTGGCTCATGTTCGCCAGAGATATCACAAACAAATAGCTGATATTCAGATTTCACGATTACTCCTTTCTAGCACATAACGCTGAGTTAAGGGGCGGCTAGCCCCGACAGCGACATCGTAAACGGCCTTGCGAGCTGCTGCAATGCATCTTACGTCCCCTTGAACGTCAAGGTTAGGCTAGCGGCCTGGCCTCGTATCATCAAAGCTTCCAAGACGTGTCAGCCGTCCTGACACGGGGACATGCGTCAGCATGCTGTCCCTGAGCGAAGCGAATCACTCACCTGCGTCCTCCAATCAAGCACGGCCTTCATGTAGACCAAAGGGGTTTTAAGAGAGGCGATCCCGCCACCGGTGCGAGCGCTCAGCGGCGCACGGTGGCGGAGCCGCCGTCCCTAGACTAGATATAAAGGACACTTAAGTACGGAAATCGGTAAGACAAAGGGGTACGTCGCTTAGTAACACAGTACCCTGTAATTACATGCACTGGCTCAGACACCGGCAGCGGTGCCCAGTAACACAGCTATTGATAACTGCAATCCATGAGACAAGAAAGGGTGAAACGGAAGGGGTGAAGGGTGTGCAGTCTATCCCAAGCCTAACAACAAGCTCACCCGACGAAAACCGCATCGCGGTTTTGGGTCGGGTGAAGCGCCTGGTTATGCCCTATGCCCCAACTCTGAAACAGAATTCCAGGGGCGAATATTCTTTAACTGGTCCTCAAGGGCATCTTCCGCAATCTCAGTGTCATAAGCCGCCTGAGCCCGCAACCAATAGCCCTTAGACAAACCAAAGAACCGACAGAGCCGCAGGTCAGTGTCTGCGGTTATCGAACGCTTTCCGGCAATAATCTGGCTAATTCTCTGAGCGGGAACCCCTATTTCTTTAGCAAGGCGATATTGAGAAATACCCATCGCCTCAAGAAACTCCTCCTTCAGTAACTCGCCTGGCGTTACGGCATCAATGTTTCGCATGACTTAACTCCTAGTGGTAATCAACAATTTCGACGTCTTCCGCACCCGCTGTGGTCCAGCGGAAGCACACCCGGAACTGTTTGTTGATTCGGATGCTGTACTGGCCTCGACGATCGCCAGACAACGACTCCAACATATTTCCGGGCGGAACCTTAAGATCATCTAGCCGACTTGCGGCCTGAAGCTGTCGGATTTTCCTTAAAGCAATGCGCTCAAAATTGACGAACCGTCCGACGCGATGACCGCTTGCCAGCTTCTCGGTATCCTTACACTTGAATGATATGATCATGGTTTAATAATGACGCAACACGATAATAACGTCAAGCGTTAATAACTGACAAGCTGTTTTGAGAGAAGGGCATAACGCCCTGGTTAACCGGCGCCGGAAGCCGAAGGCTGGAGGGCACCAACATAGGCCATGAAAATGCCGAAGGCATGGCCTATGTTGGCGTCCGCGTTGAACCCACAGTTAGGCTGGGGAGCGAAGGCACATCGGTTGGTGTGCTTGAAAGTTGCCATATTTAGATTTGTATGGGACGCAGTTTTGCGACGAAAGTTGGCCAATCATTGGCGATCACAAGTGCTGCGGATGGCTCCATTCCTATAAAGGGCAAGCACACGACTTTTCCGACGGGATCGATTGCATACATCTCGCCGCCTCCGCTGGTTGCAAACCCAAAATAGCCAGGCGCATACTGCGGTACTTCGTACTCACGATTAAATGTATCCAGTTCGTCGGGTCCCCAGAATTCGCACAAGAAGGGTGACTCTTCAAGCTCACAAACTTTT
Organism: Methylomonas sp. MgM2; assembly: GCF_054172045.1. NCBI lineage: Bacteria > Pseudomonadati > Pseudomonadota > Gammaproteobacteria > Methylococcales > Methylococcaceae > Methylomonas > Methylomonas sp. MgM2. The sequence goes on from NZ_JBSYXO010000001.1 coordinate 35,127, forward strand.
GGTGCCGGTGAGTTCAAGTACTCGATGATATTGCTGTGCATAAACCGTTTTACCTCTGGCTCGAATGGCTGTTTGAGGAGGGCCTAACGATAAGGGTAACTTGCCGGCTTAAGGGTAGCGACGAAAGGAGCGTAGCTTCGGCCGGTCAAGTTTACCCGCTGGTTAGGGTTTACCAAAATTTCCACCAAGACTTCCCTTTCCGAGCAGTCATCTTCAGGTTTCCGTTTTTGAATTCGTTGAACTTAGCATCCAGGAAGCTTGAGAGCCTGTCGAATTCGATACTTTCCCATTCACCGTAAACGACGTTTGGGAAAAAGGTGCCAAGATCTGCAAGGTAACTCTCGTAGTACGCTGATGTGAATTTGTTGCCGACATCATTTAAATTCCATTCTCCAAATTTCCAATCCATGTACTCATCGAAGTACTTCGCTGCAGATATCCCTCCCTTTCGAACTTGGTCCAGCACCTCTGAATCTTCCTTTGAAAATTCTTCGGCGATCAGGTCTCGTTCAATACACCAACGAACATAGGCTGCAATATGGGTAGCGGCGTTTTCCTCTGGCAGACCTTTTTCCGCGCACGTATCAGTATGCCAATCAGCTCGATCATATGACATTTTTAAACCCTAACAAGTTATTAGATAGTTCCGTATATCTACCATAAAAGCTGCGCTGCTCCAATAAATTTGTGATTAGCAAGGATTTTTCCTTTCTGTATATCATTCACACTGTATCCAAATCAGCTTTGGAGGTTGCCATGTTAGCCGTTCCCGCATCTCTTAGCCAGGCATTTGAAACACAACTCAATCAGCGCAATGTGCCCGACCAGCAACGGCGCGATTTTCACAAGTGGTTTCGGTTTTATCTGGACTTTTGCAACAAGTACGGAGCAAACCCAAAGCTCACCGCAAGCTTTGCTCCATTTGACGAAAAGTTGCAAAGTAAAGGTCAGTCTGAAACACAACGACAACAAGCCCGGCGTGCCATAGCCATCTATTACCGCATGGTCGGCGCGATTAAATCAACATCAACGCCTTCCAGCGATTCATTACCTGATCAGTCATTAACATCGAAGCGATTAGCTGAACCCTATCAGAGTCCTGTCAACCAGACCATTTCAACTCGATCAGCACCAGAAACCCCGAAGCCTTCGCCTGTCGACGAGTCGCCAACGTTAACCGGTGCCAGTTGGGTGACGGTGTACGAACAACTGCAAGCCGCTATCAAGGTTCGTCATTATTCAAACAAAACTTGGCAAGCGTACCGTTACTGGTTGCAGCAATTTCAAACCTACACGAAAAGCAAAGATGCCCGTTTGCTGGACATGGACGATGTGAAAGGTTTTTTGAGCCATCTCGCCATGAATAAGCAGGTTGCCGCTTCCAGCCAAAATCAAGCTTTCAATGCGTTACTGTTCTTGTTCAAACACGTATTGCTAAAAGAATTCGGAAAAGTCGAAGGCGTGGTACGGGCTAAGCGTCGCCCTTATATTCCAGTGGTGTTATCGCGCACGGAAGTCGATCAAATTATCGGTTTGTTGGAGCCGCCTTATGACTTGGTCGCCAAGTTGTTGTACGGTTGTGGCTTACGCCTGTTCGAGTGCCTGAAACTGCGAGTGCAGGATTTAAATTTTGACCTGCAGGTATTGACAGTGCATGACGGAAAAGGCCAGAAAGATCGAACGCTACCCATACCGGAGGTCTTAACAATCGAATTGGCTGCTCAAGTAGAGCGAGTCGCCGCCTTGCATGAACAAGATGTGGCAGCGAAGACTGGCGGTGTGTTCTTGCCTAAATCGCTGGATACAAAATATAAGAACGCCGCTAAGGAATTTGCCTGGCAATGGTTGTTTCCGGCGAAATCGCTCACGTTGGTTCCGGCCAGTCAGGAATATCGGCGTTGGCATTTGCACGAGTCCCATGTGCAACAGGCCATTAAATTGGCCGTGCGTAGAAGCCGGATTGCCAAGCGTGCGTCGGCGCATACGTTTCGCCATAGCTTTGCCAGTCACCTTTTGCAAGCCAATGTCGATATTCGTACCATTCAAGAACTATTAGGCCACAGTGATTTGCGAACGACCATGATTTACACGCATACCGTGCCTAGCCGGACGATCAAGGAAGCGAAAAGCCCGCTGGATTTCTGAAGCCAAACCGTCGGCGGCAATGTGCCAGTTTGCAGTCATTCCTCAATGATTGTGCTGTGGCCGCTCATGGCCGATTCCGAGCATTCGATTCCTAAAAAATCCATTGGTGCCAAAGGCAGTTTTTGTTTGGAGCGTCAGACTGGTTTCAATTCGGAATCGGCTGGGATTCGTTGAAATACCCACATATTTGTCTAACTCCAAATTCAAACAATCAATTGCCCTTGAGTCGCCGCCAAATTGATCGTCACCACCGTACCGGAATTGAATGCCAAGTAGTCGGTTTCGATACCGTCCGAGAAGATCACACCGTTTTCAGGCATCTGTGATTCCAGCTTGAGCGGCGTGTCGGGTGTGATAGAGCCGAAAACCAAGCTGGTGCCGGTAGTCCGACTCGGAAACGGTTCGCGAACGGTAAATTGCAGACGTTGTTCATGCCAAGCAAAACCATCTTTCAGCGGATGGGACTCGCTGCCGGAAACTCCTAATGCCCCAGCCAAGATCGACTGAAACCAGCCAGTTGAGCCAAAACCCGTAGAAATGATAATACCGGATGATGATTGAGTTTCCTGGCGGCCATTCCACGACAGCAGATACCGGGCGGATGTATGGCTTTGCGGTCCAACAAACAGATCATTGACTGCCAGCATGCGTTGACCATCATTGGTTTTTGCCTCGGCAAAGGCTATGGTTTTGCAAGCCGACTTGCCGGCTATGGTACGTGTCACCACTGACAGCAAATCCCCGATTTCGAAAGGCAGCAGCTTGCCGTCCCAGCGGCCAGGATCGGGGTTGATCGCAATGACCGGCTGACCTTCGAGATATTTCAGGGTATTGGCCACCAGCCCATCCTGGCCGATGGTGACCACGATATCGGCGGGTCCAAACTGGTAATTGGGCAGTAGCCGCCGCTCCAGCAGCTGAAATCGGCCCAGCGCTTTCAGCGTCCGTTCGGCCTCTTGCAAACGCCGCTGATAGAGATCGTGCTCATCCAGATAATCCTGGACATCGACCTGGTTGTGTTCCAGGTAAAACCGAGCTTGCGGCCAGGTGTTGAAACGCTCTATTAACTCCTGCAGCCGCGTCTTGCGTACCACCAGAATAAAGCGGTATTGATAATTCTCACTCATGACCGCGCCGATTTTTTCATGATTTGACCGAACAAATCCGGCGTGATGGTCAATTCACCGATCTTGCCGGCATTCTGAGCTAGGGATTCAAAGGCCATGGCCATGAGTTGCTCAGGTTCCATTTTGGCGAGCGCCATCGCCCTGAGATTTTCCACCGGCAGCTCCCTGAATGCCTTCATGCGTTCCGTAATGGCATAGGCTTCCGCATCCGCTTGCTGGCGGCTGTTTTCGCTGTTCAGAGCGACCAATTCTTTGCGTTGTGTTTCGGCGGCAATCTCGGCCTGCAAACGCTCGCGTTCAGTTTCGACTTTTCCACGTTGAATGGTTCGCTCGTTGAGGATCCGTGATTCTGCAATTTCCTGTTCTTTTTGTTGCACCGATAACTCGGTTTGCAGTTCAGCCTCTTTGATCGTGCGTTCCTGTTCGACTGCGGATTTACGGCGATCATAGATGGCGTCATCCGCCTCCTTCAGAATCGCTTCCCTGGCCTCCGCCTCCAGGGCGCGAGCCGTCTCTGGCGTCGGCTGCACGGCGCTGATCGAAACATCCAGCAAATCGATGCCCAATGCCGCCAACGGGGAATCCCCGGCAAGCTGTTCTCGGAGCAAGGCAACTAACGTCTGACCCAGTTTCAATGCATCTCGTAGTCCGGTGACTTGTACTTTGTTCTGCACAATCGATTGCACGATACGAATGACCCTATCCGACAATTTCAGTGGATCTTCCGAGACATACGTCAGACCGTCGTTTTTCAGACTGTAATTCAGCATCTCGGCCATTCTTTCCGGTTCAGTCACCCGATATGTCACCTGGCCTTGCACGGTCACCGACTGAAAGTCTGCCGTCAAAAGCTTAAAAATGAATGGAGCTTCCTGAGCACTGACCGGTACTGCGGCGATCGAGGCCGTGGCAGCATTGTAGAAAAAGCTCAAGCCTTTGCCTTTTTTTCGGGCTTTACCGTTAACGGTTTTGATAACAAACGTTGATGAGTCCGCTTTGAAATATTGAATGCCTAACATGGTATTTCTCCTGTTTGTGTCGAAAAGTCACTTAATAAAAATAGTGACTAAAAGACATTAAATTGTCAAGCACGAAAGTGACAAAAAGACACCAATTTTGTGATAATGCTTACTGCCTCAAAATTTGCCATCAAATGGTCAGAGAGACCTACCGCTACCATGGATGAAAAACAGTTTTTAGCTGAATACGATAAACGCCAATATGCAAGCCCACTGCTGACTGTCGATGCTGTGCTGTTTACCTATCATGAAGAAAACCTGAAAGTATTATTGGTCCAGCGCTCGAACCACCCCGACCGGGGCAAATGGGGTTTGCCGGGCGGTTTCGTCGACTTGGAGCGGGACAAGACCCTGGAAGAGACGGTGTTACGCAAACTCAAGGAGAAGACCGGTATCGATCCGCCCTATCTGGAGCAGTTGCAAAGCATTGGCAATGCCGGGCGGGACAAGCGAGGCTGGTCGGTAACGGCTGTCTATACTGCATTGATGGCGTATCAGGACTGCGAAGCCCACATCGACACGGTGGCCGATGCGCAATGGCTTTCTCTGGATGTGGTCAACAATATGGAGTTAGCCTTCGATCATCTGGCCATCATTAAACTGGCACGGGAACGTATGCGGCAAAAGGCACTGTATTCGATCGTACCGGCCTATGCATTACCGGAAACATTCACACTACCGGAACTCCAACACCTGCACGAAATTTTGATAGGAAAACCGTTGCAGAAAAAATCTTTCCGTCGCCGTATCGAACAGGCGGAACTATTGATCGATACCGGCGAAAAACGCTCGGAGGGCGGCCGGCCGGCCGTTCTGTATCGGATGAAACAGGGCTCAGGTGCTTATACCTTCGTGCGCAATTTGGAGGATTGAATGCATGCATGTCGTTCCTGAAAAAATTGCTCATTGCTATAGGCCTAACAAGCCCGCGTAGCTCCGATTAGCGAAGCGTAATCGGAGGAACGAAAGCCTTACATCCGTGCGATTAGCAACGCGTAATCGTATTAAAATGGCTACACCCTATGCCTGCTTTTGGCTGGACATTTGCCATTGGGACTTTTGTTTCGTCTGACGGGTATTGGCCGGGTAGAGCCGAAGACGATGCAAGATTGCTCGCCAAAAAGCTGCCATTTCGCTGCTTCACTGGATTTCCAACTCTTTGTATAAAAACAGTTACTCCGCCCGCTAGATATAAAACGTGTTGATGCAACGCGACCGACAAAATAGGTCGGAATTAGGTCACCCAAAATTGGTAGCAGTCAAAAATACACGACTGCTACCTCATCAAAAAGCGCTAAATTTCAGTCTGCTCTGAAATTTCTAGTGCGTCATCAACCTCTATTCCAAGATACCGTACAGTACTTTCAAGCTTCGAATGACCCAACAATAGTTGGACAGCCCGCAAGTTTTTTGTCCGACGGTAAATCAAGGTTGCCTTTGTCCGGCGCATCGTATGGGTTCCGTATGCTGCTGGATCAAGACCGATCGATGTCACCCAGTGCTCAACAATGCGAGCATATTGCCGGGTTGAAATGTGTGGTGATTCATGAATTCGACTAGGGAAAAGATATTCATCGGATTTCAATTGAGCCTGGCTAATCCAGTTTGCTAATGAGTCTCTGGTTTGTTCGGTTATCTCAAATTGAACAGGTCTATGTGTTTTCTGCTGCATTATGATTGAGCGAGATGATACTCGACCTGCCTGAGCAATATCGCAGACCTTGAGCTTGACCAAATCGCAACCTCGTAATTTGCTATCGATGGCCAGGTTGAACAACGCAAGCTCGCGCGTGTTTTTGTCCATCTGTAAACGAATACGTATGGCCCAAATTTCCTTCAATTTTAGAGGCGATTTCTGACCAATCAACTTGCCCTTGTTCCAGGGCGTATGCCGATGGCTTGGGTTTTCTTGATTCATGACGAACTCCTAATGGTTGTTTAAGGAGATTTATTGTCATGCTATTGCTTTGATCAGATGGAAATCGACAACGGGTGCCAATGCTATATCTATGGCTGATGCCCAAAGTACATTTTGTCCATACTCCACGAATATCGACCCTAAGGGTGATTTTTCAAACCAGTTTTCTTCAGCAGCAGGTTTTACACTTTCATTGATGTTAATTTAATTGAGAGTGTGCCATGTTGAGTCAACTCAAATGCTTACCCGTACAAAGTCGGCGCAGACCATTACCACTTATACCCAGTCATATCGCTTTATTACTAGGCTTGATGTCTAGTGTTTACGCCGAGTTAATTTGGGCGGCCGAAAACCAGATGCATGTACGATCGGCCAGCGTCTTTTCTGCCAAACCTTCATTGATAAACACAGTATGGGGGCAAGTCGCTGCACGGCATCAACTGGATCCCTACATCTTGTACGCAGTAGCGTTAATAGAATCGAGAAATGATCATCAAAAAAACCAAGTAACACCCTGGCCCTGGGCGCTCAATCATGCCGGCAAAGCCATCATTTCAAGTAATAAACAAGACGCCATTACCCAGCTTAAAAAGCTGCTGAAAGATGGAGATCGAAATGTCGACATCGGCATGATGCAAGTCAATCTACGTTGGCATGGACATCGAGTGGACAAACCCGAACAGTTGCTTGATCCAACTACTAACCTCGAGATAGGCGCAGGGTTGCTTGCCAAAGCGATTCAATCGGCGCCGGATAACCCCGCCTTGGGTATCGGGCGTTATTACCACTGGAAGAATATTCCTGCCGCTATCGAGTATGGCAAAAAAGTCATTACCGTAGCTGAGCTTATCAGATCGGTCATTTAGGCACGTCATCTCAATGGACGATAATCTGTATAACCTTAACCTGGATTATTTGCTAGTGGCCAAAGAGATGATCGCAACTGGCGATGCACATAAAGCCCAGTTTTATCTTGGTTTGCCGGCAGAAGCCATTGAAATACTCCGCAACATGACAACCAAGCAGATGAAAGCATTGGCTGGAAGCGACTATCTAAAATTTTGCCCTCGCTTCAATCCCAGTCACTGGCGAGAATTTATGGAAACACAAGCATTTGCTTCAGAGTCTCCAGAACACCGGGCCAAAGAGTTACTAATGATACTTGCCCAGGATGGCCCAGCGTGAGGCAGTCGCACCCTTACCAAATGCAGTGGTATGAGCATTGGTTGTTATATGAATTGCTAAAGCGAAAATTGCGCACATCGATCGTCAAAAAAGTCATTACATGTCTGCGCGACAAGGATTTACAGCATATTTTCTATAAGTTACACCGAGAAAGGCCTCTGCCCGGGAAAATCCCTAGCCTCGAGATGATCACGCAGGCCCGCGAAACTTTCTTATACATGGCATTATTTGTGTCCATTTATCGTTGTGCCAGTCTGCGTAACGTAAAAACCGGCATAGACATTAATGCTGTGATGTTTGCCTGGGATTATTTTTGTAAAACCTTTCCAGGTCATATCCGTGAACGACGACCTTTCGGTAAAATCAGGCCGGCCAATTTCACCGAGGCTTGGGTGATTGCTGAGGCTTTTCAAGTTGGCATGGTGAAATTGCGCTACTGCAGTCGGTGTCATCATGATTTCCTGATCATCTATGACAGCAATTTTAAGCCCGTCTGCCAAATGTGCGCCATGAAAAGCAAATCAAGTACATGACGAACATTTGCGCGATGGGATTAACCGTATGGTTGTTTCCGTACCGGCTTTTAAGACCTTGGCTTCCTGGTAGATGCGCTCGGAATATTTACGGACAAGCGTACCGCTAATAGTTGTGCAGTGAAGTGCGGGCCGACAGATGCAGCCGGACCGATTGACACGGCGCATGTCAGGCATATACAGTGTGGCATATACATGGGAGAACAACGCATGCCAAACCTATCGATCCCTTCCAGGCCCAAGGAGGCCAAGCTGTTTCGCAACAACCGCAGCCAGGCGGTTCGGATTCCTGTGGAGTTCGAGTTACCGGGGGATCGCGTGATGATCCATCGCGAAGGCAATAAACTCATCATTGAGCCAGTGACCCGGCCAACGAACATCGTCGAACTGCTGGCTGAGTGGAAGAAGGAGGCGCCGCTAGGGCCAGAAGATCAGTTCCCTGCTGTCGAGGACATGCCCGCCCAGCCAGAGGACATATTTTGAAAGGATATCTATTGGACACGAACATCATCAGCGATGTGATCCGCAGCCCGGATGGGCCTGCCGCACGTCGCATTGAGCAGGTCGGACCCAAAGAGATTTTCACCAGCATCATCGTCGCCGCCGAACTACGCTATGGCTGCGCAAAGAAGGGCTCGCCCAAGCTGCTCACCAGAGTAGAAGGTATCCTCGAAACAATCCCCGTGCTGCCACTGGATATTCCGGCTGACGCCGAATATGGTGGCATCCGCGCTGAACTGGAAGCCGCTGGCCAGCCTATCGGCATGAACGATCTGCTGATCGCCGCGCACGCCTATGCGCTCGGCCTTACGCTAGTGACGGACAACACGCGCGAATTCAGCCGCATCCGCGGCCTCGACGTTGAGAACTGGCTGGAAAGATAGCCCCCTTCCTGTTTGGCCGAATCCAATGATTATTTGACAGGCAAAAACACTCCTAAGTCTTGCAGGCGAGTTCTGAGAAATTCCGACATCCCAGAACGGTCGTGCATAGGATTGCTGACATGCCATTTAGAAGTTCGCAGCTTATTGCATGGTAGGCCCAATGAACAGGCGCAGTTGTCTTATTTGAATAGCGCTGCCAGCATTTACCTGAGGAACTTGATTACCAAAGCTGAAACGAGCTCGGGCTTGGCAACTCAGGTTGGCCGCAGTAAAATTAAGCCACTGCGAAAAACAGGAGATCATTAATGTCTTCGTTATCATCACATCGCTTTCGATTGTCGTCCAACAAGCACCCAATTAAGTCCGTGAAGTCGGTATTGGCCGATCATCATGCCACGGTCAATTGCCTCGAATGTAACCGAATCATGGTGCCCAGAGTGGTGACGTATTATGGCCAACCACTTCGATCGGTCTGTCCATTTTGCGGAGCTACCTTTGCGAAGTTTCCGAGTGGGTTACAGCTGTTTTTTCAACGCTTTTCCCAAAAAGTTGTTTCTTTCGCTGCTTTTAAACGAATAGCTTTGGTAGCCGCTGGCTTTGGTTTGATTTGGCTTCTTGCAACCATGGAAATATTGCCTGGCGAGATGGAGGCCTTTGGGATATTCGGTAGCATCATTTTCAGCGCGTTCGGCCTAGCTGAACTTTTTTATCAAACTATCGAATTCATTGCGAAACAGTTATCGCATAACAGTAGTTATTATTGGTTGGCTACAGCTTTGATCGCAATTTTGATTCTGTATGTTAGAGATGATCTAACCCGTTACGTCGTGATTGCTTCTATTCTTATGATAGTTAGATGGATACTGGCCGGTCTTGCGGTCGCCAGAAGTTACTCTCATGAAAGTTAATAGTTTATGCGGCCTCGCGCCCGATTGTAATTCCCAATCTGATCAATAAGATCCATACGACCTTGACCAGCCGCACTTTTAAGTAGCTTGGCGATATCATTACCTTCGACACTACCTTCCTCTTCTATTAACTGGCTTCTAGCGACACCAAGGGTGCCACCATACTCACCGGCAACAGCAATCCCAGCAAACGCTTCAAACATAGCGGCACGATAATAAGCTTGCTGACTTGGAGTTAATTTATCTGCAACTTCATTTACTCTTTGATTGGCCCACACTTGAGATGCCTCCGTAAATCCAGAATAGGATTGCTTTGAGGCATATTTTATTGAATCCCAAATATCCATTCCTTGTGCTTGAGATTGTTGAACATAATCGGCAAACTCCTTGACATGTTGGTTACCAACCGATCCTACTGCTTCTAATGTCTTAGCGGTATTGTATAAGCTGCCTCCTAAAAAATTATAGGAAGCCTCCGCCGCCGAAGGCGTGTCATTAGCCGCTACCGCTATCGATTGCCTAAAATGCTCTGCTTTGACATTCGCCAATTGCCCAAAACCATCTCTTGAATTTTGCTCACGCTCTGCCAGGTTACGATCGTGTTGTGCTTCGACACGGGCTTCGCCGCCGGCAATTTTCCCCGTCGCTGAACCAATCTGTGCCTGAGCACGCTGATTTAACGATGCGGTTTCAGCGCGAGGGTCTTTGAGACTGGCCTGTTCGACGATAGCTTGAACCCTACCAGTTTCCGGTGCATTGGTTTTCAGCGATTCGTTTCGACTGGCATTCCAGCTTTGATCGGCCTGCGGTGCATTAAAGGCATCGCCCAACAGTTGATAACCCGAAATTTGTGCCTGGTGCGATTGTTGATCATCCAGCGTGCGGTAACTGGGTGACGAAAAACCGGTCAATAACGACATGCCGGCAGCGGCATAGGCCTGATCGGCATCGCTGATCCACCCCGACGCTTTCCACTGTGATGCCAACCGCTGTGTATCGCCTCGTAAGCCATACTGGTCCAGTGTACGATCCAGACGTTCCATCAAGCCAGAATCATGCGCGATTTTGTATCCCGTTTCCGCCGCGCCGAAACTGGCTTGTGTCCCAAAGCGTTGTTGAGACGATAAAATTTGTTGATAGGATTCGCTGGCGGATACGGCGTCGGTTGCGCTGTGTTGCAACGAGGACAGCGATTGATTTTGCAGACCCATCGATGCGACATTTCGGGTACCGGTTTGTGCATCCAGGGCCAAGCTTTTCGCCAAGCCGGCTTGATAGCCTTGACTGTCGTTGACGGTTTGACTGATGTCGGCGGCGATAGCGTCGGACTTGTCCTGACTGACTTTGAAGTCGTTTTGCAATCGACCGGAAATTGCGCCGCTGAGTTGGTCGCTACCCAGCTTGGCTCCAGCATTGGCACTGCCGGCCACCAAGGCCGAGAATTGATCGGCGGATATGCCGGTATCGGCATGTTTCTTGGCAAACGCTTCGCCAAACTGGCGATTGTAGGCGTCTGTATAACTGGAACTGCTGGCAATCTGATTGCCAAGCGACCGGCTATCAAACGCATCGCTGCTGATGCTAACCGATTTCGACGCCGTGGACGACACGCTATGCATAAAGCTATTGGTGGCTTGCTCGGACGCAGAATAGGCAGATGAAACGGCCGCGCTCATGTCCTTCCCGGCGGTAAAGGTCGGCAGCACCTTGTCGACACCTGTTTGCGTGACCGCCGACAATGGACTGTATTGATGCTGCGCTTGGGCATTCAATACCGGTGCCGGGCTGATAACGTCGGGCGTGGCGATTTTCTCGTTCACGTAATCGCCACCGTCCATGCGTCCCAGAAAATGGGTGGCGGTGACTGCGCCACGGTAGATTAGCATCAAGGTGATCGCCGGCGTCGATGCCGCCAGCATGCCGCCGATCGACAACCATTGCTGCAACTCCATATCCAGCTGGTAAATGCCCATCATCGACGGTAGATTGTAGGTGGCCGTGGTCAGCGCCGCCATTTTGCCTGCGGCCGACATCTGGATAAACAGATTGATTACCGCGAGAATAGGCATCCACAATTGGATCCACAGCAACATCGAGAAGTAGCCGATATTCATCCGGATGCCGACATTGCCCAGCATCACCACAAAGGCCATGATCGGTGCGATGGCATAACTCAAGCCTTCGATAAACGCCATCATAGGCCGGACGATCTTGGCAAACAACGTTTGCTCGGCCGCCCATTGGGTATTGCGTTGCTGAATGGCTTGTTCGACCATCGCCGCTTTGTTCCAATGCAAGCCGTCTTCATGCCGACCGATGACACCTTTCTCGAACATCGGCATGATGGCCGACATCAGCATGTAATCGGCGGCATCGACCACACCGGGACCGGCCAGCGCATCGAAGGCGTCTTGGATTTTCGGCACCGTATCGCCTGCCGCCGGTACGCCCAAGCTCGGTTGCAACAAGCCTTCCAGCGCCGTCGCAAAATTGCCATTGGCCACTACGCTCAAATCGGCCCAGGCATCGGTACAGGTTTTGGTTTGAGGTTGGCCACCGACATAGATTTGCGTCATATAGATGTCGGAATCGAAGCGAATGGCATTCAGGGGATCGGCATCGCGCAAGATGGCATCTACCGATTTCTGGTTTAGATCGACACCGGTCAACGTGCATTCCCGCACGTAATTGGCAAATGAGGTCTCCATATCGCTGCCAGCATTCGGCACATTGGCCGCGCCTAAATTCACCCGCGACAATAGATTCTTCCTTACCGCCGTCAAGGTCTGCAAGCTGTCGGCAAAGCCATTGCCGGTCATCGACGGGGTGCCAAAGCCTTGTTCGAACAATCGCGTGGTGCGATAACCCATGTTCGACATCACACTGCCGACCACCGCCGGCCCCAACGGTACGTTGTCGACCACCACCACGCTACCGGTATAGGAATCTTCGATCGAGACTCGCACCGACGGTGCATACAGCATCAACCACAACACATAGGCCAGCAGTAAATCTTGATAACGAATGCCGCGACCATCCCATTGCAACAAAGCTCGGAGCATGACGATGATGACGCCGATCAAGCCGCCGACGGCCGCCGCGGTGCGGTAATCACCGGTCCCGGAAATCATCGCGATGGCATTGAGGACAGCTTGCAAATAGGCGGAATCGCCCACGGAGAAGATTTCAAACATGGGCAACCTGCCTTTTAATCAACGAGGGAGAAAACCATCTTGGGGAACAGGGAATGAGCGTTTAAGGACTGGGCCAAGCCGTCCCGGTAGCTGGCAATTGCGCCACGGTGCCGTAGTGTTTGGGCTTCACGGTGGTCATCAACTGCTGGTAAAACGCCATCAGCGTTTGTGGATTACCGTAACGGCCGGCGATGGTGACGTATTCGTCCTGGATTTGCTCCCTTGCATCCTTCAAGGCGTCCATCAACAACTTGGCATAGGCGTGGTCATTCATATGTGCCGCAGTCTGCACAGCGTTGAGCAAATCGTTGACGATCAGCTGCGCCAATTCCAAGGCAATCACCGGTGCCGCTTCTTCGGCCCACAGTTTGGCAATGCCGGCGTCTTCCCGTGCCAGGTTATGGATCATGCCGCCGATGGCATCCGGCACGGTTTGCATGAAGGCTTTTTCGCTGTCGGTGATTTGACCGCTGTTGGTCGAGAACTTGTAGATAAGGCCGTTGCCGGTATTGGCCGAACCCAACAGGATGTCCATCACCCGCTGCTTCAAGCCCACCAGATTGACGTTCTGGACGATGGGTTTGAGACACTGATCGGCATCGTGACCGTCTGTACAGGTATATATCCTGACGGTTTGGTAGCTGTTGCCGGCGTCGTTGCCGTACATCAAGTCCTTGATCCGTAAAATCGGTGGCGGCGCGCTGATGGCATTGTTTTCGCCTTTGCCATCGGGCGCGGCTTGTGGCGCATCGACGATCACCGTACCGGAAATACTCATGGCCGCTTCCAGCAAACTATTGCCGCCAAACCGAAACCAACCACCGGCGTTTTGGTTGACCAAGGCCCGCCAGACCAGATTACCTTGGATGATCTTGGTCATATCCGTCGGATCATTCTGCTTGATTTGCTGTACCGGATCACCCAGGGTACTGGTATTGGTCCAGCTGGAAAACACATCCGAAATGCCTTGGGTAAACGAGGCATTGGACAGATTGGTTTTGCTTTGCAGGTCGAAGGCTTTGACCGTATCGTTGACGAGGCCTTGCGCCAAACGGCAGGAGTTGCTGAACATCTGGTTCATCTCCTGGATTTTCTTTTGCAGGTCGGTCATCACCGACGCACACCAGGGACACATGGCACCGACGGCCAACTGAAACGCATAACCGGCAGCATTGCCGGCTACGTTACGCAGCAATTGCACAAACTGGTTGAAGTTGATGAAACTGAAGCTGCCGGCGAACAAATCGATACCACCGCAACCGGCACTGAACGAGGGCGGCACGAACGAGACCAGATTGGTGTTGGTAATGCCATTGCGCGCCACCAGGCTGCCGCCAGTAATCACACCTCGACGCTGCCCCAAATGGGCGGTCGGGGCCGTGAAGTTGGTCATGGTACCGAACATGCTGTCCATTTCCTGTTGCAAGTCGGCATAGGCTGGAACTGAACTCTCAACCAACAAAATCAACACCAGCACCTGGCGGAAGCGTAGCTGAAGCGAAAACGAAGTCATGGCGTGCTCCCCCTTTGCGCACTGCGTTGCAATGCCTGGATCAATGACAAAGGATCTTGTGCCACCGCCGGGCTGATACTGCCAGCCGTTGGTAACAGCATCGGCGTATTGCGAATACCCTGAGTGGTTTGATATTGCGAAGCATCGATCCAACCCGCTTCCTTGGCGGCCAGCAGAATCCGTCCGGTGACTTCTTCCAACGACAACGCGCCTTGCGCCAACGGCACAATTTGCTTGGGCGGTTTCATCAGGAACAGCGCCGGGGTTTGTCCGACGCCCAACATCGCCGCCTGACCGTTATCCCGTTTGAACTGGCTAAAAAAGCCGTTCGGCATGGGCAAGCCATCGAGCGACACGGGATAAATCTTGAAACCGTAGGCGTTTTCCAGCATGGCCAGAATTGGCGCCTGCACATGGCAATAAGGACAATCGGAACGAAAGAAAAACAAAATGCCAGCTTGGGCGGCAATCGCTTTCAAAGCCTGTTCGGCGACCACACTGGCTTGATGATTGGCTTCATTGGCCGCATAGGTGGCCACCGGACGGCGCACCGTTTCATCGAGTTGCGGATCGGACATCACCACGTAACGTGCGGCGTTGGTAAAGCGCTCGGCTTTATCCATCATCACCCGCTGCAGGTAATAAAACGCGGCCACATTCTCGGGACTGGGATCGTCGATGGCCTGGTTCAGGTAATGCTCCAGGTTTTGCTTCAGCCATGCGGAGGAAATCGGTTGGGGTTCTGCAGAAGACTGGGCTTGAGTTTTGGATTCAATTTCAGCCTGAACGTCGCTGGGCGGTTTTATGTCTGCCTTGGAGTTTTCCTCGTTGGCATGGGTTTCGGGTTGGGATTTTTTAACCGGCACCGGCAACACCTCATACCAAAACCAGCCGCGTTGTTTGTCTTCGAAATACGACATAGCCTGCCTGTCGACGGCCTCATCAGCCCATGCGGGCAATGCTTGCAGCAACAACGTCAGTACCATCAGCAATACGGCGGGATATGGGTTCATAGCCCTATTGTCACACCGGTCAACAGGCTACTCGTCTGCAATAAAGGTCAAATTCGACCTAAGATGCAGGATAAAACAAATTTTTTTACCTTGGTTGCAATAAAGGGCAATTTTGGCCTTTGTTGTCAGGCCACAGGCTTTTCCCACGCTTAGAATCCGCTACAGGTTTTGATCAGACTCAGTTCATAAACCTGTGCAGGATTTCCGTTCGGCATGTCCCTGATCTATCAGGGACATGCGGCAAACTTTTTCAGCCATTCGCTAGGCGCCGTGTCTGAACAGGGATAGGCCGATAACCCCGTTATCAGGGAACATCGATGCCAACCTGGCAATTTTTCACTGCCTGAATCCCTGATCATTCAGGGACGCAAGGGCGGTGTGTCTGTACAGGTTTTTAGCTCTAGCCCTGTGTCATACCAGAAAATCCCCCCAAAAATCCCTCAGGGACGATCACTCTAAATCCCTGAAGTTAAGTATTAGGAAAATTCATGAAAAGCGACGATATCGAGAAAGAACCCTTATTGCCGACTGATGCTGCCGTCTTGTCGTGGCTGGAGAACAAAGCCGAGCAATTGCATGCCCATGCCCGCATGTTGGTGGATGATTACTGGCGACAATTGAATCAGCGACATCAACACGTGACTACCAAAGAGCGCGGCCGTATTGGACTTAGGATTCGGCGTCGTGAAAGTCGGCTGTCGTTTAGCATCGAGTGGTACCGAATGACCACCCTGCGCCAAAATGCTCAAAATAAACCGATCTGCCAATACCTGAAAAAAGGTCCTGGCTATCGCTATCCCCTGCAGCGGATACTGAAGGGTGAACCCGACTGGGAACAGCAACTGGTAGAAACCTTGGAAAACGAATTCGCCGATATCCGTAAGCAAATGGCCATGCTAGGCAAACTGCGCGATGCCTATTTGCAGTTTCAAAAAGCCATGGAAACAGGTTTGCGCTGAGTGTCGATGACGCTGCTGATTGGAAGGCCAAGGCCCAAAGTTATCCACAGGGCAGTGGTCCTATATTTAGATTAAAAAAAGATTATAAATAGATTAGCACCCGTTTTTTCGAATCGTTGAAAATCGCTGCAGGCCACGTCAATCGTGACTTGCAGCGATTTCAAAAAATTGACCGAGCGTTAGTCGAATGCCGTGTGTTTTGTCAGCCGAATGCCGTGCTTTGCGTTAGCCGAATGCCGTGGGGTGTCAGTCGAATGCCGTTACCTTGTTAGCCGAATGCCGTGCCTCTGTCAGTCGAATGCCGTGTGCCCGTCAGCCGAATGCCGTGTCGGGGTGGCATCGACCGGGCTAAAATAGCGTCAGTCGAATGCCGTGCCTTTTTGTTCAGTGTTGATTGAGCTCAAGATGCCGTTTTTGCGTCGGCGTCGGTTGTTTTTTGACCTTGACGACATCCTCATCGATTTCAAAATTCTCCAAAGCACCGATCATGACCAAAGCTTGCAAGGCTTTTCGCATCCGTAGTTTGAAGTCGCGGGGGTTTTGGGTGCTACTGCCGCTAAGTTGGTAAAGCGTTTGCAGTTTCAACGGATACGGTGCGGCATGCGACGACAGGAAGCCATGCAGCCATAGCGCCAGTGGATGTTTACGCAATTGCTGCCGCTGTTCGAATTCGATATGGGTGTATCCCTCTTCGAACAGTCGCAGCATCGATTCGGTCAGTTCCACCACATAGCGTTGAGTGACTTCGTCGCGGTGGTAGCGCAAGAAACCTTTTTCACCAAAGGTCTGCCGACCGTTATAGGTAATTTCGACGAAGGCACCTCCCAAGCGCGCCATGGACTCCTTCAGCCATTCATGCTGACTCTTGCCGGTCGAACGGCCCAGTGCCGTCAGCAGCGCGTGCGCACTGAAGGTTACGCTAAAGCCTGGCAATTGCGTTCTGGACAAATGGACGATCTGCATCCAGACGTCCAGATCCGACTGATTGAGCTGAACGCCCAGATAACGGACTTCGATCCCATCGACCGCTGCCAGTAAGGTACGCTTTTTGTACGCAATCCGTTCATTACCCTGCACGCCAGCAAACAAGGCACTGCGCAAACAGGCATTCGGCGTACCGCGCATAGCGGCTGGCCAGCTGGGAAGCGTAGCTAACGGCTCAACGCGTCGGGGTTGGGCTTTTTTTCGCTCAGTCAATGACTGGAAGCGTTCGGTCAGATTGATCAGTGATGTTCCGGTATTTTGGGTCATACCATCCTCACTTTTTCAAGCTGCGTGGATCGCAGTGCCGGAATGTCGAAGTTACTGGAGGCGGGTTTCTCTCGATCAGGTCGTGTTCCGCTTCGGTCAAATCGAGTTGATGATGACAATACTTGCGCCAAGCGCGTTCTAATCGAGACTGGTCGTCGCCGAACGGCACGCTGGGAGCACTCTGGTTCGGACTCGTTTCTTTGCCTTTTGCAGTCACTGCGGAATCGGTATCCGTGTGCAGCCTGGGCAAATCCACTTGACTGACGACATGCTCTATCGACGCCGTCCGTAACGCCGAACCGCCAATTCCGCCGGCCTGCCAAGCACTGTCCAAGCGCCAGGGGCCTTTGGAATCGAGCATCATCGATCCGATCACGATTTCGTCGACACGCTCATCCCGTGCGGCTGGTGTTGCGCAAGCCGTGCACAGCACCAGGGCAGCAAATACGGGGATAAAAGAGCGACGATAGGGGAAAATGCTGTCAATGTTCATGCGGCCTCCAGACGAATTAGAAAGCGCAGTACATTAATAACAATTTTTTCTTATCGTTCTGCAATAAAGGTCGAATTTGACCTTTATTGCAGGAAGGGTCGGAAAATTTTATGTCACGATGCGGCGTCATGGAAAACGCTCCGTCATCTTTCATTCAACGTATCAGTCAGCGTCTTTGGGGCGACAAACCGGCTTTGACCAGTGCACCGCCGGCATCGTCTGGCGAGGAGATTCCACGCTATCCGCCGTTCATGAAGGGGCTGCCCGCGGCATCGGTAGAGCGTATTCTGGCCACCCAAAGTGAGCTGATTCAATCGATTGAGCAGGCATTGGCACTACCTGATGCGTTATATCAGGCAATTGCACTGCCGGTCATTACGCGCTATGCCGCATTCAGTCATTTGTTGCCGGCCTCCGAATCACATCACCATCGCGGTGCCGGTGGTTTGTTTCGGCACGGCCTTGAAGTCGCACATTGGGCAACATTGGCCGCGCACGGATCTCTGTTTGCAACCGATGCTACACCCAAATCCCGTAAAACCTTGGAGCCGCGCTGGCGATTGGCCGTGTGTTTTGCCGGCTTATTGCACGATATTGGTAAACCTGTATCCGACATCGCCGTGACGGATAGACTGTGTGAACATACCTGGAATCCTTGTGATGAAAACCTGACCGATTGGGCGGCACAACACCGTATCGATCGTTATTTTTTGCGCTGGCGAGAGAACCGTCATAAACGCCACCAACAGTTTTCGGCACTGGTTATCGAGCGGGTGCTGACGCGTGAGTCACGTGCTTACCTGCTGGAACCGGGGCCAGAAATCATGCAAGCGTTACTGGAAACGTTGCATGGTCTGGATCGCGGCAGCAAGCTCTACGAGTTAGTGGTTACCGCTGACTGCAAAAGCGTGGAACGCGATTTGAAAACCCACACGTATTCGGTCGATGCGGCGTTGGGGATGCCGGTCGAGCGGTATCTGTTCGATGCCATGCGGCGCTTGATTAAATCCGGCCAGTGGCTGGTCAACGACAAAGGCGCCAGAGTATGGCGATTTCAATCCGGTGTGCATATTGTTTGGCGAACTGGCGCGCAAGACATCGTCGGTTTGCTGGCCAAAGACAAAGTGCCCGGTATTCCGCGCGATGAAGATACCTTGGCGGATATTTTGATCGAACGCGGCTTGGCTATTCCCAAACGCGATGCAGAGGGGCGCCAATACCGCTATTGGCGTATGCGACCCGATAACTTGGACGCCGTGTTTTACATGCTGCGTTTGGCATCGTTGGAGTCGATATTCAGCAATGAGCCGCCGGCCGCGATCGAAGGATTTGAAGTTGAGGACGAGGAATCTAATACACCAACCCAACCAGAAACCCACGACCAGGCATTGCCCGAAAAGACCGTAGAGATCAAACCTCGCAAACCGACCAAACCCAAGCCGGTTTCGCAGACACCATCAACCGACCACGAGATGCCAACCTTGGCTGTCATTCCCGGTGGCAATAGCCAAGAGCAGCTCTCGTTATCCCCAGCCATGCAGGTTGAATCGGATACCGGTGATACCGACAAACCCACCACACTTGTCGAGGACGCATGCGCGCCGAGCGTGGATGGCGATACCAAGTCTTCAGCCGACACTGAAGCGGACATCGTGACTGAGCAAACCCAATCCCAATCCCAATCCATCCAAGACCCAGAAGTCTTATGGCTCCGCAATCATGGACAGGCCGGCGCGTGGCTTCTCGAGATCGTAACCCTAATCGCTCAGGGTCAGTGGTCATGGAACGGCGAGCTCTTCGAAAGACACGGTAAATGGTTCTGCCTGTTTCCAGACGTTCCGCAAAAGCTTCAAATCGAAAGCGATGTGTTCATTCAAGGATTGGTCAATCAAAACTGGTTAGTGACCGATGTGTTGTCTCCGATGCGGAAAGTGCAAACCCTAGGGCAGCAACGCGTCGTACAACTGGCTGAGGAACCTGCGCAGAGGCTATTGCGCATGATAGGCGCTTTACCGATTCAATCATCGAATGCCACACCAAATGCATTGCCTGCTGAAAATGTCGAAGTCAAACCAGACAATCGTATCGATCCCTTCAATCCATCGACCCTTCAAAAGTCCACCCAGCAGCGAAACGCCAAAACCAAACCACGCAGTCACAAGCAACAAGCAGACCCCGACGTAACGTCGGCTACGGTCACGGTTTCAGTCAAACCGAGCGCTGACGACGGCATTCCGAGTGTGCAACCTGGGCAAGATTTTCCGGCAGTGGGCGTGTGGATCTCGACACTGCGCACCCATCCCGATCAGCAAGACGACTGGATCACTGTTTCTGATGACGAACTCGGAGTCTACCTCGACGCACATCCCGACTTGAAACGCTACGAATTCCTACGCGAAATCAGTCAGCATCCTGATTGCCAAGTGATGGGGCGTGGGCAAGGCATCAAAGTACGGGTTAAGCCATGAAATCCGATTACGACTACCAATTTCCCTGGCGGCCTATCTTCGAGGTGTATGCCATCTCGGGTTGGCTAAGCGGTGCCGGTTTGGCGCATTTCACCAGTCGCTGGTCAGGCTTGCCGCGTGAACCCTTCGACTGGTTGATGACCGCGTGCGGGGTGATGGCGTGTTGGCGATTGTCGCCGGCCTTGAGTCTTTGGTACCGCAAACGCCGATTGCGGCAGTTTCGGTTCCAATACCTGGATGCCGAGAAACTAGTAGCCATGGTGAAGCGGAACCCTGAGGCCTTGTGGTTTGGCTGGGGATTCGATTGGGTGCAAAAGCACGCACAATTGGCGTATGAAATTCTGAAACGGGATGTCTCGACGCTGATTCCGAGCGATCATCAGCGCATGGGCTCAGCCTGGATACACGGCCTGGAAGTGTCCGAAAGCGACATTCGTCAGCCTTTGCAGCATACCGCCGGCCATACACTGCTGGTTGGTACCACCGGCGCAGGTAAAACGCGTGCCTTTGACGTATTGGTCACACAAGCCGTGTTACGCGGCGAAGCGGTGATCATCATCGACCCCAAAGGCGATAAAGATTTGATGGCCTGCGCCAAACGCGCCTGCGCCTTGGCCAAGCGTCCGGATCGCTTCGTGTATTTCCACCCGGCGTTTCCGGAAGACAGCGTGCGACTCGACCCCTTGCACAATTTCAATCGGCCTTCTGAAATCGCCAGCCGTATCAGTGCCATTTCGCCCAGCGAAAGCAGTAACGATCCGTTTAAAGCCTTTGGCCAAAAATCACTGGATAACGTGATTCAGGGTTTGATGGTGATCGAGGAACGGCCAACCTTGGTCAAGCTGCGCCGTTATTTGGAAGGCGGTCCTTCGACATTGGTAATTCAAGCCCTGGAACGCTATTTCGACAATAACCTGGGGCATTGGCGGCAAGAGGCGCGGCCTTACCTGAAGAATGCCAAGGACATCGATTCCAAGGCAACAGGATTGGTGCGATTTTACCGGGAGGTCGTGCAGTACCAGTTACCCAATTTGGATTTGGAAGGCCTGTTGTCCTTGTTCGAACACGACCGGGCGCATTTCAGCAAGATGGTGGCCTCCTTGATTCCGATCATGAATATGCTGACCTCCGGTTCCTTGGGACCTTTGCTGTCACCGAATCCCCATGACGTGGATGATCTGCGGCCGATTACCAATACCGGCCACATCATCGAAAAAGCCCAGGTGGCTTACATTGGCCTGGACTCGCTATCGGACGGCATGGTGGGTAGTGCGATTGGCTCGATTCTGTTAGCCGATTTGGCGGCCGTCGCCGGCGATCGCTACAACTACGGTGTCTCGGATAGACCGGTGAATGTGTTCGTCGACGAGGCGGCGGAAGTCATTAACGATCCTTTCATTCAGGTGTTGAACAAAGGCCGCGGCGCCAAGATTCGCTTGTTCATCGCCACCCAGACCTTTGCAGATTTTGCGGCTCGCACGGGTTCCCAAGACAAAGCCCGTCAGGTATTAGGTAACGTCAATAACCTGATCGCGCTACGAATCATGGACAGCGAAACCCAGCAGTACATCACCGACAATCTGCCAAAGACGCGATTGAAATACATCATGCGCACCCAAGGCGTAGCGACTAGCGCGACCAATCCCACGGTGTTTTCCGGCAATGTCGGTGAACGGCTGATGGAAGAAGAAGGCGATTTGTTTGCCCCGCAGTTACTCGGACAACTGCCGGACTTGCATTACATCGCCAAGTTATCCGGCGGCCGCATTGTCAAAGGTCGCTTGCCAATTCTACGGTCGGAACTGGATCGACAAAGGGATCGCTAAGGTGCCAGCTCATGACGCGTAATCTGTTGTTCAGTCTGATGCTTTGGCTACTGGAAGTGATCCTGGTGGCCAGTTTCGTGTCTGATCGCTGGACGCGGGAACTTCAGCGCGCCGAAGATCAAATGATGATCGGCTATTTTGGCGCCGTTAAAGAATCGCAGATCAGCCACACCGCGCAGCGCTGGTTTGATCGCTTGTTCGTCAGCACCGGCATCCGAGAAAGCGTGTTCCGCTATTTCATCCCGACCGAGCGCGAACGGCAGATGTCCAAAGGCTTCGAGGATGTGGGGCGTAACGATTTGTTTCCCTTCATCGAAAGCCGGCTCAACGTGCTGTGGGACACGATCTTTCAGATGATCAAACGCCTGACCACCGCCTGCATTTGGTTACCGTACCTGGCAGCCGCTTTACTGCCGTTTGTCGTCGACGGACTGGTGCGGCGCAAGATCAGCCAGACCAATTTCGATTACCCCAGCCCCATGGCGCATCGCTACAGTCTTTACCTGATTCTAGGCGCGCTGTATCTGTTGTTGGTCAGTTTGACACTGCCGTTTCCGATTCCACCGCAAGCCGTCCCGGTAAGCGTTTTTGTCGTGGCTTACGCCGTCAACGTGCTGTTGGCCAATACGCAAAAGCGGGTTTAGTCATGACCGTACACACTTTTCTTGTATTCCGTTCAATTACGCTGCTAGCAAAGCACTTACACGAACCTACTTTCACCATTAATTAAACTCTTCAAGTTCCAGGAGTAATGCCATGCCAAAACAGACGGATTTTAATGAATCTTTGAACCCACTCATTCAAGCAATCATTGCACTTGAAGAAGAATTGGCCACAAAGCCATCACCAACGGATTTCAATCAACGCTTTTTAGATCTAATCGACCAATGTGTCGAACAAGGCCAAGACCAAATTTTAGCGGGGGCCGTACAGTTAGTGCTCGACGTGGAAGACATGACATCGGCTGAGTTTTTGGGTGAAAGCATTAATAGAGCGGCCGAACGCAGTAAAGTGGATTTATCCTCGGAACAGCACAGTGAATCGATACTCTTTGCCATTCCTATGATCTTTTTCACCCGAGTAGATCAGAAATTGCCAGGTCGCATAGGTGATCCCGAACGTATTGCAGGCCTTTTCGAAACATTCGACTTTGTCAGTCCGCAACAACCTATGATCATTCATGATGAACTTTTCACTTTAGAAGAACTGACCTGGCTGCCTAGCCAAGTTCGGCGCATCAACCACCAATTGACTCGGATGGCGCAACAGGGTTTTCGAACATCAAAACAGGCCGCAACACTGAAAAATCGCAAGTTCGGCAGTAATGGATCAGAAGGCTCAATCGCATTACGGTTTCTTATTGGTGCGGTGCTGACAGTGAATCCATCCGTGCCCTGTTTTTGCGATGACACTGAATCTGAATCGTATGCATCCAAGTTCGATCGCTGGTTTGAAGCCTTCAAAATGGACATGATGACACAAACTCAACATGAGCTTTATGGTGTTGCAACACCTAAAGCCTACTACGCCTCACTAGGACTCGGTATCCGCTTTTTGAGTACGACTGACTTTTATTTAACCGCTGCAAACGAAGCAGTAGCTCATAAAGCTACAAAAGCGCTCATCAGTGAACATGGTATAGATGGCGTGCCAAACGAAATCAGAGTCGCTTTTTTTACTGATAATGAAGAACTGTTAAAAATTTACGGTTGGCCTTTACTCATGCCGCATATAGTGAATGAGGTTCGAGGCGACATTATGGATACACTGCACAAAGTAAACATTTCATCCACTTTGTCTGTCTCCATAAACGCGTCCAGTGGATTCAAAGGTAACGTCGAAAAATATTTTGAGTTAATGCGACTGGCTTTAACAAAAGATCATCAACCGGCCTCAATACACTAAGTGTTCTGACTAGCGAACGACGGCTAATTCCCGCCAATCGGTGGTGTAGCGTTGTGAAATGCGTTCGGCTTTGGGTTTCCAACTTTTATCGAAGCCCGATGATGCGATCGTGATCGCTTTGGGAAATCGTCGATTGATGGTGTCCAGAGTTCGCATGAGAATGGCGTTATCGGGCGGCGTACCCTGGCAACTTAAATCGAAAAGATCGAACTGCGCGGGTGATGCTGCAGGTCGAATCGCGCTCAGTTGGACACCGCATTTTTGATAACTAAAGCCTGGTTTGTAAATGGCTTTTAAGCTCGACAGCGCGACGCGAATAACCGTGCGGGTATCCTGGGTGACAGCATCCAACTTAACGGTCGCCGATCGCTGGTACTGGGGATCTTGAACCGCAAACGGATTGGTGCGAATAAACACACTGACGCAACCGGTCACTGACTGTTGCCGACGTAGCTTTTCTGCCGCTCGGGTACAGTATTCCGACAAAGCCCGGCTTAACTCGTCTAACTCCGTCAACTTACGACTGAACGACCGTGAGCAGACGATTTGTTGCTTGTCCGCGGCCACGTCTTCCAAATCGAGGCATGCCGTACCGTTCAACTCCATGACCGTACGGGCGACCACTACATTGAATTGTGCCTGGATGGTTTTAGGCGACTGGATGGCCAAGTCCCAGACGGTTTGAATGCCCAATTGATTAAGGCGCTTTGTGGTTTGCCGGCCAATCCCCCAGACTTCATCGACGGGGACAATTTTCATCAGATTTTGCCGACGGATGGGGTCGGTAAGATCGAGGACGCCGCCGGTTTGCTTCCATTTCTTGGCGGCAAAGTTGGCCAGCTTGGCCAATGTCTTGGTCGGCCCCATACCGACACAGACCGGAATGCCGGTTTGCCGAGCAATCGCCTTGCGGATGCGTTGACCATAGGCAATCGGATCTTGATAACAAGGGTACACGCCGGTTAAATCCAAAAATGCTTCATCAATGGAATACACTTCCATACGCGGCGTAAATTCTTCCAGCAAACTCATCACCCGCGCCGACATGTCCGCGTACAAGGTATAGTTGGACGAGAACAGTTGGATTTGGTGCTGATTGACTAGTTGCTGAACCTGGAACAACGGCACACCCATCTTGATGCCTAAATCTTTAACCTGCTGGCTGCGCGCCACCACACAACCGTCGTTATTGCTGAGCACCATGACCGGTTTGTCATTGAGGTCCGGCCGGAACACCCGCTCGCAACTCACGTAAAAATTGTTGGCGTCCACCAGCGCGATACGCGGTTGTTCGGACATGCTTACACCGGATGAATCACATTCGTGACGGTCCCCCAGAATACGGTTTCCAGGTCCTCGGTCAAGGGAATATCGGGATACGCAGGGTTTTCGGCTTTCAATCGCCATTGGCCATCGGCAACGATCAGACGTTTCACCGTCAACTCGCCGTTGACCGCGCAGATCACGATCTTATCGGGCATCGGCTCCTTGGAACGGTCGACCACCAGAATATCATTGGGATGAATACCGGCACCGAGCATGGAATCGCCTTGGGCGCGTACAAAAAAAGTCGCCGCCGGTTTTTGAATCAGTAATTCCTCGAGATCCAGGGTCTTTTCCACATAATCATCGGCCGGCGATGGAAAACCCGCGGCTACTTTGCTGATGAACAGCGGCAATCGTCGTTTTTTTTTCGGTTTAGCAAGATGAAACCAAGCCAATCCATCCCGGATTGGGGGTAAGGGTTGTGCGGGGTTAAGGATCGAAAATGGCAATGATTCGGGCATGGGTATCACGGTGAGCTAAAAAAATTTTAACGACATAAGACTACCATCGAATTCGTAAACGTTCTATGATTGTTCTCAATGTAGTTAAGCCGTATTGATTTGCCGCATGAGTGCCTTAACCCGAAAACAACAGGCCATTTTGGATTTCTTGCTGGACAACCAGGCGCAGTTTCCTCGGCCGCCATCGTTGAATGAACTGTGCCAGGCACTCGGCTTGAAGTCGCGGGGCTCGTTACATTTGACCCTAAGCGGATTGATCGACGCCGGTTTTGTCGAAGCCATGGGGCACAAGCATCGAGGAGTTCGGTTGACGAAAAAGGCTTTGGCCTTGCGTGAATCAGGCCAACAGCTGCACCACGCTTTGCCTTTAGTGGGCAGTATTGCTGCCGGCAAACCGGTCGAGGCGATTGAGCATACCGAATGGGTCAATGTCCCCGATCAACTTCGTACCGCACAGTCGTGCTATGTGCTCAAAGTTAAGGGGGATTCCATGATCGAAGCCGGTATTCTGGATGGCGATTGGGTCGTCATCGAACAACGCAGTCACGCCCAGAACGGTGAAATTGTGGTCGCGCTAATCGACAACCAGGAGGCAACATTGAAGTACATCGAGCAGACAGCGGATGAGGTGTTATTGATTCCCGCCAATTCCAGCATGGAAGCCATGCGTTTCCATCCGTCGCAAGTCAGCATTCAAGGCATACTGGTCGGCCAGATGCGCAGTTACCGTTAGGACATAAACATGCAACCCTTAGCCTTTGTCGATCTGGAAACCACCGGCGGTTCGGCCACCAAAGACCGTATTACCGAGATCGGCATTGTCTTGGTGGATGACGATGGCGTGCGGGAATGGAGCCAACTGGTTCATCCGCAAATGCGCATTCCGTTATTCATCGAACAGATGACCGGCATCAGCAACACCATGGTCGAAAACGCACCCACCTTTAAACAGTTGGCCAAGGAAGTCGATGCCTTATTGCAAGGCCGGCTGTTCATTGCCCACAACGCTCGGTTCGATTATGGGTTCCTAAAAAATGAATTCAAACGAGTTGGCCTAATGTTTAAACCGCAAGTACTGTGCACCGTCAAGTTGTCGCGGGCACTGTATCCGCAGTATCACCGGCACAATCTCGATAGCTTGATCGAACGCCATCAACTGACAGCCAAGGAACGCCACCGTGCGTTAGCCGATGCCCAATTGATTCATCAGTTCTGGCAGCATGTTCATCAGCAGTTTTCCGCGGACGCCATCGAAGCCACGGTCAAAAATCTGATGCAACGCTCCAGCCTGCCGTCGCAGCTTGATCCGAATTTGGTTCATGAATTGCCGGAAGGTCCCGGTGTTTATCTGTTCTATGGCGAAAACGACTTGCCGCTGTATATCGGCAAAAGCGTCAATATTCGCCAGCGGGTGCTTTCGCATTTCGCCGCCGATCATCGCCACAATAAGGAAATGAGTTTGTCGCAGCAAACCAAGCGTATCGAGTGGATCGAAACCGGGGGTGAACTGGGCGCATTATTGACCGAGGCCAAGCTGATCAAACAAATGACGCCCGTGCATAACCAACGGCTGCGGCGTAAAAATGCACTGTGCGCCTGGCAACTGGAGCAGAAGCAGGAGCAGTTGTTGCCGCGTTTGACTTGGGCCAACGAGCTGGATTTTGGCGCGCAGGATAATTTATATGGCTTGTACAATAACAAACGTGATGCCGAAAAGGCACTTCGCAGTTTGGCGGAACAACATCAGCTCTGTCTGGGTGTACTGGGTCTTGAAAAAATCGGCAGTGGCAAACCCTGCTTTGCACACCAACTCAAACGCTGTTGTGGCGCCTGCGTCGGCAAGGAATCCGGTCTGGAACATGCTGCCCGATTACTGACCGCCATGAGCAAACTCAAACTGAGCAGTTGGCCTTATCCCGGCGCCATTGGTATTCGCGAGACAGAGGATTTGCACGTCATTGATCATTGGTGTTATCTCGGCACGGCGCACAGTGACGACGAAGTCCACGCATTGCTGGAGCAAAGCAGACCGGCATTCGATCGCGATACCTATATGACCTTGGTCAAGGCGTTAAAGAAAACGCAGGTCGTGCATTTACGCTCGAAGCCACCCCATGAATCCATCCGCAGGAGACATTCCGATGCCTGATTTAACTGTACGTCGCTTGAATCCGAACAAATTGCTGTTGAGTAAGTGGACCGCCGCACGGCCCAAAAACAAGGAAAAGCATTTTCTGGTCACCCGCCTGATCAAGCCCGAATGGCCGGATGCACCTGTCGAACACATCGAGCTGGAAGCGGTGTATTCGCGCCCCAGCTTCATCGTACCTTGGCGAGACCTGACGGATACAAGGCAATGGTTACAAGGTTGGCAGTAAGGCAGATCGGAATAGAAAATCATGTGCGGACGATTTCAGCTAACAGCCTCATCTGAAGATGATTGCCGAACATTTCCAACTCTCACGCCTGCCAAAATACCAGCCCAGCTACAACATCGCACCGGCGCGGAAAATCCTCTGCATTGTCGAACTGGAAGACAAATCGCTGAAGGCAGTCAATTTATTCTGGGGCTTGGTGCCGTCTTGGTCCAAAGACACCAAAAACAGCCATCACCTGATCAATGCGCGTGCCGAAACCATTCGCGAAAAACCATCCTTCCGGGCCGCATTTCAAAAACGGCGTTGCCTGATCGTTACACAAGGATTTTACGAGTGGCAAAAGTTGGAATCCGGAAAACAGGCTTTCCGTATTCATCGTCAAGACAATCAGTTATTTGCCTTTGCCGGGGTGTGGGAACAGTGGCAGCACGAGACCGAAACGCTGTATTCCTGCACGATCATTACCACGGCAGCCAATGAGCTAATGCAACCCATTCATGAGCGCATGCCAGTGATCATGCCGGAAGGGTGTTATCACGACTGGCTCAATATAACCTCTACTACCGATGGCGCCTATGACTTACTTGAAAACTCAGCTTACGCCAATATGGCTACAACGCCTGTCGGCGATTGGGTGAATAATCCTAAACATGACGATGTACGATGTATTGAGCCAAAAGTGAAGTAGAAAATTATGAGCCGCTTTTCAAAATATGAGAGATTTTGCTTTAACAGAGGCTATGCTTCTAACGCTTCAATGCAGAATGAAATGACAAGTTGATCCGAGGAGCAGTCCGTGACGAAAAGGGTAATTTTCTGTTTGCTAATAATCCTGGCCGAATCCGCCACAGCAGCGATTGGTAGCGGTGACAACATCGATTTCGCACCTCTCCCCAATGAGTTTTGCAATGACGATGCTCGACAAAAACATAAAAACCTCTTGAGTCAATACCCGAAAGACGAGGAGATTATCAAGCTCTACGCCTATTTCATAGGGCTTTGCCAATTGGCGGCCAATGGAAACATATCCGAGCATGAGGCCAGCATTTTTTGGGCAGAACAGCGTGATAAATTACTACAAGAGCGGCGAGCAGTAAAAAAATGAAACGGGTTTGGTGATATTGCTTTGAATGATCAGAATCGACGCTATCGACCCCAAGGAGTCAGTCGCTATTATCGGCCGTTTTTGTCTGGATTCTGCTTCTTAGCTGACCTTCAACAAGTTAGATCAAGTACAGACTCCATGTTCTTGAGACGGATAGCCCTTGGTTCTGAGCGTATAGCGCTCAAGTGCGCTATACGTATTGTGCAAACCTGGATCGGTTAAATGTAGCCACCTAAGCCGGGTAGAAACAATCCTCAGCTTGCTAAATCAAATCCCTACTTTCTTTTGGAAGATTGCCCACAGCAAAGCATCCAACAGTGGCAACCTTCAACGAATTCGAATGCCTCATTTTTTGCATCGCCTCTGAAAATTTCTGCCTCAGCTTGAAATATACAGGCGTTCTTCAACAGGCTGTTAGGTCTCAAAATCAAGAAATACTAAAAAACAGTTAAGTCATTGTCATTTAGATTCATTTGGTGTAGCTTTAAAAAATGAATGCTTTGCGACACTCTAAAACATGGCTCTCTATTGTGCTGATACTCGCTGTGCTCGGTCATTTTGGCCTGGGCCATCGAGATGTGTCGGCCTTTGTGTTGTGTTTTGGGGCTGATGGTCATGTTGCTGTAGAGAAGATTGGAAGCGACCAATTCGCTAGTATCAATGCTATCGCTCGTTTCAATGATGAGACCAATGCTCTTACGAGCGATGACGGTGATCCCTGCCCGTCGCCCTGCACTGACATCCCTATCGATGGCGATGACCACATTCCCCTACAATTGACGAACTTGTCAAAAATAGCGATTGATATTGGGCTTTTGCCGGTATTTTTCCTGATCTCACTTCTAGTTCTTTATGCCAAAGTCGTTATTCGGCAGCCTACATTTTTCGACCCGCCGTTTACCGATTCCCGACTGCTTGCCCTGCGCAGCACTGTTTTACTGATTTAGCCACCTCTCCTAGCCGCAACTCACCAGCCAAAGGCTCAGGATTACCTGTGCCTGTGCTGACGTTACTTCTATGCTACGGAGAAATTTTCCATGTTCTCAAATTATGTGCGGCCACTTGGCATTGCACTGTGTTTAATTATCACTGCCGGCTCGGTCGATGCGAGTCCGGCAGACAACACGCTATTGCCGGCTCAATCGGGCGATCAGGGGACAAACGGTTCCAGTCGGCAAACCGTTGAGGAACCGACCGGCTCCCTGGTTTTGTCTCAAGTCTTGGCTTTAGCACTAACCCAAAGCCCCGAACTCTCAGCCTTTTCTTGGGAGAGCAGAGCCCAAGAAGCCGCCACCTTACAAGCCGGATTGTTCCCCAATCCCACCTTCAATGCCAATGCAGCGAACTTTGGTAATAAAGTAATCACGGGGTTCGATGGCGATGTCGTCACCTTGGAACTCAGTCAATTGATCGAATTGGGCGGTAAGCGCACCGCCCGCATCGA
The DNA here is from genome assembly GCF_054172045.1 of Methylomonas sp. MgM2. NCBI lineage: Bacteria > Pseudomonadati > Pseudomonadota > Gammaproteobacteria > Methylococcales > Methylococcaceae > Methylomonas > Methylomonas sp. MgM2. The sequence goes on from NZ_JBSYXO010000001.1 coordinate 66,182, forward strand.
AGCGGCATCGCTAACCAAACAATTAGCCGATTGGGATTACGAAACCAAGCGAGCCGATGTACTCACTCAGGTCTCTCAGGCCTTTGTTGATGTGCTGGCAGCTCAACAGCGCTTGGCGCTAACACAGCAAATTCATGAATTGGCCAATCAGACAACTGTAACGACCTCTGCGCGAGTGCAGGCAGGCAAGGTATCGCCCGTTGAAGAAACCAAGGCCAAACTTGCTCGCGCTTCGGTGCAAATTGAGCTGATGCGAGCCCAGAAGGAACTGGAAGCCGCCCGCAAACGTTTAGCCGCTGGTTGGGGCAGTACGACACCGCGTTTTGAGACGGTGAGCGGTAATTTGGAAAACATCCAGGTACCAGCTTCTCTGGACTCATTGGTGCAACGCCTCTCCAAAAATCCCGATTTAGCCCGTTGGGCCACCGAAATCACCCAACGTCAGGCACTCATCACGATGGAAAAATCCAAAGCCATTCCAGATGTCACCGCGACAGTCGGTGCCAGTAAATATCTGATGCCGGGTGATTACGCCTTAGTGGTCGGATTTTCGGTGCCATTGCCGGTATTTGACCGCAATCAAGGCCGTATTCAAGAAGCCGAGCATCGTTTGACCAAAGCGGAGGAAGAATATCGGAGTGCCGAGATACGCATTGCCACTGCATTGAACACCGCCTATCAGGCCTTGGATGCCGCCCACTCCGAAGTCCTGACTTTGCGGCAAGACATTTTGCCCGGTGCCCAAAGTGCTTATGACGCCGCTTATGAAGGTTATCGTTTGGGTAAGTTCGGATTTCTGGACGTGCTCGATGCGCAACGCACGCTGTTTGGCGCTAAAAATCAGTATTTACTGGCCTTGGCCGAATATCACAAGTCCGTGGCCAACGTGGAACGCCTAGTCGGCAGCGGCATGAACGAGACGTTGGCAAATAGCCAGCCAGAGGTATCCCCATGAGTAACATCACCAAGAAACAACTTATCGCTATTGCTTCCATAATTCTCCTGGGGGTAGTGCTCAGCATCCTCATTCTGGGCATTGATAAGACGAAAACGGAAGCTGACGAACAGGTCGAAGAAAGCCACGCGGAAGTTAAAGCGCAGATTACCCAAGGCGATGATAATCCTGAGCTTGCCGATGAAACAAAGCAGACTCAAGATTCGGGTGGTGGGGAAGTGTTGCACGAGGGCGAATTTGTAGCACTGACCGATCAGCAAATCGCCGAAACGGGTATTTCAATTCAAACCGCAGGCGCAGCCCATATCAAAAGCCTGACAACCCTTCCTGGTGAAATTCGCTTCAATGAAGATAAAACGACGCATGTCGTACCGCGCCTTGCCGGCGTGGTCGAGCATGTTTACGCCAACTTGGGACAACAAGTCAAAAAAGGGCAGGTTATCGCGGTGATTGCCAGTACCGCGCTGTCCGAACAGCGTAGCGAGTTATTGTCGGCACAAAAACGGCTGGAATTAGCGCGTGCCACCTTTGCTCGGGAAAAGCACTTGTGGGAGGCGAAGATCTCTGCGGAGCAGGATTACCTGCAAGCCCAGCAGGCGATGCGGGAAATGGAAATCGCCGTTCAAAATGCCCAGCAGAAATTGATAGCACTTGGCGCAAGTCCGACGGTATCAGCCAGTAATGGCGCACTCAACCGCTATGAAATTCGTGCGCCGTTCGATGGCATGGTCGTTGAGAAGCATGTTGCGCAGGGAGAGGCCGTCAAGGAAGATGCCAGTATCTTTACCATTTCTGACTTATCGACCGTTTGGGCCGACATCATCGTATCCGCAAACGATCTCAATCTGGTTCGGGTCGGTGCCAAGGTCTCGATCAAAGCAACTGCTCTCGACTCTACCGCCTCCGGTACCGTGTCCTACGTTGGCGCACTGATGGGCGAGCAAACCCGAACCGCCACGGCACGCGTAACACTCGACAACCCTGACATGGTCTGGCGACCGGGCTTGTTCATCACGGTTGACTTGATAGCCAAAGAAACCGAAGTGCCAGTCGCTGTATCGGCCGATGCCATCCAGACCATTAACGACAAGCCGGCGATTTTTATTCGCGTGCAGGGGGGCTTTATTGCTCAACCGGTCACGACCGGACTATCCGATGGCAAAGTTACGGAGATCATGACCGGACTCAAACCCGGCACCGAATACGCCGTCAATGGCAGCTTCTTACTCAAATCCGAACAGGGTAAAGGAGCCTCAGATGAGGATTAATGCAATAGCCGGTTCTACTCGCTTGGACCTGCCACTACTCGGGATAGTCGATGCCGGGCAATTATTTATACGCACTGGAGAGAATTATGTTGATACTAAAAACCACCGCTCTTTTCCTCGTTACCGCCCTTGCCGAAATCATCGGTTGTTTTCTGCCCTATCTGTGGCTCCGCAAGAGCGGCTCCCCATGGTTGCTGCTACCGGCAGTGCTCAGCCTGTCGCTGTTCGTATGGCTGCTCACATTACATCCGGCCGCCAGCGGCCGTATTTACGCTGCTTATGGCGGTGTTTATGTGGCTACCGCTCTGGTTTGGCTGAGAGTAGTGGATGGAGAAAAGTTATCCATATTGGATTGGGTGGGTGCGGGAATCGCTTTGTTCGGAATGGCAATCATTGTGCTGGGCTGGCGCAGCGGAGTTTAGCGCATGATTTTATTGATTTCGTAAGGAAAACCACAGTGCAGGAGGCCGCCCATCATGTTTGAACGACTCATTCGTATCGCCATAGACCATCGCTGGTTGATCATGCTGTGCATATTCGGCATGGCCGCGCTGGGTGTCTACAACTTTCAAAAACTCCCCATTGATGCGGTGCCGGACATTACCAATGTTCAGGTGCAGATTAATACGACGGCGCCCGGTTATTCACCATTGGAAACCGAGCAGCGCATTACCTATCCGATGGAGACGGTCATGGCGGGCCTGCCTAATTTGGAGCAGACGCGATCGTTATCGCGCTATGGCCTGTCTCAGATCACGGTGATTTTCAAAGACGGTACCGACATCTATTTCGCAAGGCAACTGGTCAATCAGCGCATCCAGCAAGCCAAGGATAGACTGCCTACCGGCGTTACGCCGGCGATGGGTCCCATTGCCACAGGTTTAGGGGAGATTTACCTCTGGACTGTCGAAGCTAAAGACGATGCCAGAAAGCCAGACGGCACAACTTATACCGCAACTGATTTGCGTGAAATCCAGGATTGGATCATCAAGCCGCAATTGCGCAATGTACCGGGTGTCACCGAAATCAATTCCATTGGCGGTTACGCTAAGCAATATCAGGTTGCACCGATTCCGGAAAAACTCGCGTCCTACGGTCTGGCTTTACAGGACATCGTGACCGCCTTGGATCGCAACAACAACAATGTCGGCGCAGGTTACATTGAGAAGCACGGCGAACAGTATTTGATCCGTGTGCCGGGTCAGGTTAGTTCGATTGAGGATATTGGTAATATCATTCTCGGTAATGTGCAGGGCGTGCCTATCCGTATTCGAGATGTTGGCGAAGTCGGGATTGGCCAAGAATTGCGCACCGGAGCCGCCACCGAAAATGGCCGTGAGGTCGTGCTGGGTACAGTCTTTATGCTGATCGGTCAGAACAGTCGAGCCGTCTCGCAAGCGGTGGATAAAAAAATGGCGGAAATCAACCGCACGTTGCCCGAAGGAGTGCAGGCCGTGACTGTCTATGACCGGACGGTATTGGTCGATAAAGCCATCGACACGGTCAAAAAGAACTTAATTGAAGGCGCTATTCTGGTCATCACGATTCTGTTCATGTTCCTTGGCAACATCCGCGCGGCCATCATCACCGCAATGGTCATACCGTTGTCCATGCTATTCACGTTTACCGGCATGGTGACCTATCAGGTGAGCGCCAACTTGATGAGTCTGGGAGCGCTCGATTTTGGGATCATCATTGATGGTGCTGTCGTGATCGTGGAAAACTGCGTGCGGCGGCTTGCCCATGCCCAGGAGCAGCAAGGCCGTGCTCTGACCCGCGACGAGCGCTTTGATGAGGTATTTACCGCCTCCAAAGAAGCGCGGCGTCCGTTGTTGTTCGGTCAGGTCATTATCATGGTCGTGTATTTGCCGATTTTCGCCCTGACCGGCGTGGAAGGAAAGATGTTCCATCCAATGGCTTTCACGGTCGTTATTGCCTTAGTGGGTGCTATGATTCTTTCAGTCACATTTATTCCTGCGGCCGTGGCGCTCTTTATCGGCGATAGAGTTGCCGAAAAAGAAAATATCCTGATGCAAACAGCCAAACGCTGTTATGCACCCGCACTGGATAAAGTGATGGCCAACAAACCCGTGGTTTTAACTTTTGCGATTGTTGCGGTGATTTTGTCTGGCCTTTTAGGTACACGGATGGGTAGTGAATTTGTACCTAGCTTGAATGAAGGCGATTTCTCGATTGGCGTGGCACGCACTCCCGGTACCAGTTTGTCGCAATCCGTCGCCATGCAGCAGCATATCGAAGAAACCCTGATGCAGCAGTTCCCGGAAATCGAGCGCGTTTTTTCGCGAACCGGCACAGCCGAGATCGCTTCCGACCCGATGCCGCCGAATATCTCGGATGGTTATATCATGCTCAAGCCTGAAGAGCAGTGGCCTGAACCCCGAAAATCAAGGGACGAACTGCTAGCGGCAATACAGGCGGAAGTCAAAAAACACCCGGGTAACCTGTACGAATTTTCTCAGCCCATTCAACTGCGCGTAAACGAACTGATTTCAGGCGTGCGTAGCGATGTTGCGGTCAAGGTGTTTGGGGATGATATGAAGGTGTTGAATGACACGGCCACAAAAATTGCATCGGTCATGACCAACATTCCTGGCGCATCCGAGGTGAAAGTCGAGCAAACGACGGGCTTGCCTGTGTTGACGGTCAATATTGACCGGGACAAAACTTCACGCTATGGCTTGAATGTGGGGGATGTGCAGGATGCCGTGGCTATTGCGATTGGTGGAAAAGAGGCCGGTACGGTGTTTCAAGGCGACCGCCGTTTCGACATCATCGTTCGTCTACCAGAGCATTTACGTAGCGATATCGAAGCTATCAAGCGTTTGCCAATTGCTTTGTCACTCGGCCAAGGCATTGCCGGACGAACGACTTATATCCCGCTGGCCGAAGTTGCCAAACTGGAGTTGGCGCCAGGACCCAATCAGATCAGCCGTGAAAACGGCAAGCGTCGGATCGTGGTAAGCACCAATGTGCGTGGCCGTGACATCGGTTCGTTTGTCGCCGATGCACAGAGACATCTTGAACAACAAATCAAGATACCACCGGGTTACTGGACTACCTGGGGTGGACAGTTCGAGCAACTGCAATCGGCCACACAGCGCCTGGAGCTTGTGGTGCCAATATCCCTGATATTGGTTTTTACACTGTTGTTCATGATGTTTGGAAATGCCAAGGACGGGCTGTTGGTTTTCAGCGGCATTCCGTTTGCATTGACCGGTGGTTTGGTTGCCCTCTGGTTGCGCGATATTCCGATGTCGATTTCGGCGGCGGTGGGATTTATCGCCTTGTCTGGGGTCGCTGTGCTGAATGGTCTGGTGATGATTGCCTTTATCCGCAGCCTGCGCGATGAAGGCATGTCGCTGGATAAGGCAATTGTACAGGGTGCTTTGACACGATTGCGTCCTGTATTGATGACAGCATTGGTGGCCTCGTTTGGTTTTATACCGATGGCTATTGCCACCGGCACCGGCGCCGAGGTTCAGCGTCCGCTAGCCACCGTAGTCATTGGGGGTATCCTGTCATCAACGATGCTGACGTTGTTGGTATTGCCAATTCTTTATTGTCTTGCGCATCGCAAGGATGAGCAGGCCGGAACGGCAATGCCAACACGCACACAGATAGCTTTTAATGAGGATTGAAAAAATGAGTTCATGTAATCAATCAGAAAAAACCTGTTGTTGCCCTGGCGAAAAACCGGATAGCGACCAGCCGACGCCGCTACCTTCCTCAGGTACCACGTTCAAGATCGAGGGTTTGGATTGTGCTGAAGAAGTTGCCACATTAAAGAGCGCGATAGGGCCGCTAGTGGGCGGCAGTGACAAATTGGCTTTTGATGTATTAAACGGACGCATGACGCTTTTGCCTGATGCCGAGCCTGTTGCAGAAAAAACCATCATCAAAGCCGTTGCTGCAACGGGCATGCAGGCGGCTCGTTGGCAGTCCGGTCAGACCGATGCCGATGTCAAACAACTGCACCGTTCGAAGACCGTGTATACCACACTCAGCGGTTTATTTATCGTGGTCGGCATGTTGATGCATATCGTTATCGCAGGTGGCTTTAGTGAAACGCAAACTTTTCTCAGCCATCCTGATAAGTGGCCTCTAAATTGGGAGGTTATCACTGACTACCTCACTAGCTTATTTAACGCACATACTCAGCAAGCCATGCCTTTGCCTGAAAAAATCGCCTTTGGCCTAGCGGTGATCTTCGGCGGCCGGCATGTGGTTGTTAAAGCTTTTTATGCGCTAAAACGATTGCGTGCCGATATGAATTTATTGATGACGGTGGCCGTTATCGGCGCCATGTTCATTAATGAATGGTTTGAAGCGGCCACCGTGAGTTTTCTATTTGCCCTGTCCCTCGCGATTGAAAGCTGGAGTATTGGCCGTGCTCGTCATGCCGTTGAAGCATTGCTGGATTTAGCGCCATCGACGGTGACAGTCAAGGATGAAACCGGAAAAGAACGCGTGGTATCTGCCGGCGAAGTTAGTATAGGCACCCGTTTCATTTTAGCGCCTGGCGATAAAATCCCGTTGGATGGCGAGGTGATTGCCGGCTTCAGTTCGGTCAACCAGGCACCGATTACCGGCGAAAGCATGCCGGTTGCCAAGCAAGTCGGTGATCAAGTGTTTGCCGGCAGTATCAATGGTGAAGGGACACTGGAAATCCGATCAAGCAAACTTGTCACGGATACCACCCTGGCACAGATCACACGTCTGGTTGGAGAAGCCCATAGCAAACGGGCGGAAGCCGAGCAATGGGTGGATAAGTTTGCCCGCATTTATACTCCAGTAGTAATGATCTTAGCCCTGGCCGTCTGTGTCGTTCCGCCGCTGTTCTTAGGAGGCATTTGGAACGAGTGGATCTATCGTGCCTTAGTATTATTGGTGATTGCCTGCCCCTGTGCCTTGGTCATTTCAACGCCGGTCAGTATTGTCGCGGCATTGGCCAGCGCCGCCCGGCAAGGGATTCTGATCAAAGGCGGCATTTATATTGAAGCACCGGCCCATCTGAATGCGATTGCTTTTGATAAAACCGGTACGCTGACTTGTGGCGAGCCGATCGTCACCGGTGTTTACCCGTTTAATAGTCATAGCGAAGAAGAATTGTTAAGCCGTGCTGCCGCATTGGAAGCTCGCAGCAATCATCCGTTGGCAAAAGCCATTTTACGTTATACGGAAAAACTTGGTATCAACGTGGCCAGCGCAGAGAATGTGACGGTCTTGCCCGGTAAGGGGGTAACCGGGCTATTTAAAGGCACGGACTACTGGTTGGGATCACGTCGCTATTTATTGGAACGTAGTCAGGAAATACCGGAAATCAGTGAAAAAGCGATTGCCCTTGAACAGACCGGTCAAACCGTGATTGCCATTGGCAATGATCGGCATATCTGCGGCCTCATTGCCGTTGCCGATCAGCCTCGCGCTGAAATCAAATCGATTTTGCAAGCGCTGAGACAAAATGGAATCCAACATTTAGCCATGTTGACCGGCGACAATCGGGTGACGGCCACTAACATCGCGGCCCAAATTGGCATCGATGAGGTACACGCTGAATTGTTGCCTGCCGATAAAGTGGAGATCGTCAGTCAAATGGTCGAGAAATACAGGCTGGTAGCGATGATCGGTGATGGTGTCAACGACGCCCCTGCGCTGGGTCGGGCCAATCTGGGCATTGCCATGGGAGTGTTGGGTTCGGATGCGGCGATCGAAATAGCGGATATCGCCTTGATGGGCGACGACCTTTCCAAGTTGCCTTGGCTGATTGGACATTCCAAAAGAACACTGGCGATCATCCGGCAAAATATTACTTTTGCGCTGACGATCAAGGCCGCTTTTGCAATCTTAGCCTTTGCCGGCGTGGCGACCTTATGGGAAGCCATTGCCGCCGACATGGGGGCTTCGTTATTGGTCGTGGCCAACGGTTTGAGACTGCTACATACTAAGTAGGATTGTGCTTGCTGCCTGGCTTGAGATGTCACAAAGTTGGTGGGCAACGCTACATTGTCCACTGTGCTTCATAGCAAAACAATAGAGGGCTCTACTGATGCCAATTCTAACTATGAAGCCGCGCTATTGCTTCGGCCCATGATCCATCATGTGCTGGTCTCCCGCACAGCATCCCATGTCATTCATCATATCGTGCATGTGCCCCATGTGCTCCATGTGTTGATCCATCATTTCCTTGCGCTTCTCTGGGTTCTTAGTCTTGCGTATTTCGGCTATTTCCTTTTCCATCTTCTTCAGTTGGTCCTGCATTTCCTTTTCGGACATTGGTTTCTGTTGCTCTTCAGCAGCAAAAGCAATAGGACTGCTCAATGCTATCAGAGCAATTATGAATAGAGCAGATATTTTCATGATATTTCTCCTAACGAACTGATAAGGACTGTGAATTGAAATGACTACGACTGTCGAGTCTAAGGCCTTAGGATAGATAACTGCCTCATATCAAACTCCTTCTTTGGATTTTTTCATATATCACGATTTCAGTAACTGCACAATCAGGACAAATACAGTATTACCCATAGTTCCATTCACTTAGCTATTATTGTTTTCTCGCGTCTGGCGGCTTTGGTGGTGATATTTGGCGGCAACTGGAAGTTATTCATAGATACTTTAAAAACTTACATGGGCTCCAGCTCTATTTTTACCTTTTTCATAAAAGCAGCGACGGCGCTCACTAAGTTGTGAGGTTAAACTGGTGTCTTCTTCTGTCCGCAATATGAAGAACTCCGGCCAGTCATCAACGCGATTTTGGGTGGATCGAATGTCTCTTGCTGGCCGTTCTCGACTAGAACGGCATAACATAACAATAGTCACGTATTTTCGTTCAACCTAGCCGCCAAATGAGTGATCCTGCGCTGCGATTGCTGACTCTTGACAGCCATCGCCAGCGCTTTGGGCTGGGCAATCACCACGACCAATTGTTTGCCTCGCGTGACGCCGGTATACAGCAGATTGCGTTCCAGCAGCATAAAGTGCTGCATAGCCATCGGAATAACGACCACGGGATATTCCGAGCCTTGCGATTTGTGCACACTGGTGGCATAAGCGAGCGTAATTTCATCCAGATCGCTGAATTCGTATTCGACCTCTCGATCGTCGAATAGGATCTTGACCTGGCTTTCCTCAAGATCGATGGCTTTAATCACACCAATGTCGCCATTGAAGATTTCCTTGTCGTAGTTGTTGATCCGCTGAATGATTTTATCGCCAGGCGCATAGGTATTCCCGAAACGGGTAATCTTTGGTTCGCTGTGTCCGTTTAAGCGAGCTTGCAATTCGATGTTCAACGATCGAGCACCTAAACCACCGCGATTCATGGGCGTCAGGATTTGCACGTCGTTAACCGGATGAAAGTGGAAGCGCTGCGGAATCCGTTCGAGAACGATTTGCATCAATTTAGCGAAAATCTCCTCAGGTGTTTCAGCATATAGGCAATAAAAATCGCTAAGAGCTTCAGACTTATCCATTACCGGCATTTGCCCGTGGTTAATCCGGTGAGCATTCGTGATGATTTTGGAAGTACTGGCCTGGCGAAAAATCTCGGTCAGTCGCACGGTGGCAATTTGCCCGGAATCAATCATGTCGGCCAGCACAGATCCGGGGCCGACGGAGGGTAATTGATCAACGTCACCGACGATTAAAACCGCGGCCTCCGTCGGTATGGCTTTTAGCAACTGATTCATTAACACCACATCCATCATCGACGACTCATCGATCACCAAGCAATCGAGGTCCAGCGGGTTTTCGTCATTATGCTTGAACGCGAACTGCGTCGGATCAAACTCCAGCAGACGATGAACGGTTTTCGCTTCCATGCCGGTCGATTCAGTTAAACGTTTTGCCGCTCGCCCCGTTGGCGCGCACAAACCAATCCGAACGCGTTTGGCTTTGAGAATCTTGAGTAGACTGTTGACTAGGGTGGTTTTACCAACACCGGGGCCACCGGTGATGACTGAGATTTTATGCTGAAGTACCAAGCGAACAGCAGCCGCTTGCGACTGCGACAGGGTCATGCCGGTTTGCTCTTCCACCCAGGGAATGGCTTTATCCGCTTCAATCACACCCCAGGGCGCATCACCTTGATTTAATCGGTTCAGGTTGGCGGCACAGCCGATTTCAGCGCGATGCAAAGGCGTCAGAAAAATGAATTCGTCGCTGCCGTCGATTTCGGCAATCAAATTGCCTTCGGTTAATTCCGCCGCGATAGCTTGGTCGATGATCGGCAACGGAATTTCCAGTAATTTCGCCGCCATTTCACAAAGCTTGCTGCGAATAGCGGCGCAGTGACCTTCGCCGGACCATTCCTGCAAGACATGACGGACGCCCGCTTGAGCACGCATCAAGGACTGTGGACCGATACCCAGTTTCTGTGCCAGGGTATCCGCGGTTTTAAAGCCGACGCCGTGGATGTCTAGCGCTAGACGATACGGATTTTCGCGTACTTTCTCGATGGCCTGCTCGCCGTAGGTTTTATAAATTCGCACCGAACGCGAGGTGCCGACACCATGCGATTGCAGAAAGACCATGATCTCCCGAATCACTTTCTGTTCTGCCCAGGCGCTGGTCACACGTTCCTGACGTTTTTTACCAATTCCTTGTAATTCCAACAGACGCTCGGGTGTCTGCTCAATCACATCGAACACCCGCTCACCGAAGGCCTTGACCAGTTTCTTGGCAAAATGGGGGCCGATGCCTTTGACCATGCCGGAACCCAGGTATTTCTCGATACCATCCAACGTGGTCGGCGGCACGATTTTTAACGAGATGGTTTTGAATTGCTGGCCGTGTTGGCGATCATTGACCCAGCAACCCAGGCATTCGATGTATTCACCCGCCGTGACGCTGGCAGCCGAACCGATCACGGTAATCAATTCCCGATAACCTTTTACCTTGACCCGCAACACGCAAAACCCCGATGCCTCGCTATGGAACGTCACGCGCTCGATGGAGCCGTGCAGTTTTTCGACTGGATTATCCGCGTGCGCTGGCGCAGCCTGTAGCGTCATGGGCTACTAAACCTCGTCATGTTCGATAAACAAGGACGCTTGCGAGGGATTCGCCTCATAGGACGTGCCATCGATGACAGGAAACAAACGTGAATAAGGCACCAGCCAAGTATGCTGCTCACTGATCTTGACAGTGGCCGTTTTGGGGTTCAGCCGGATGACTTCGCCGAACAGTTCCTGCTTGTCCCGGCCCCTGAATCCTACACGTGTACCGACTTGCAATGCACTTTTGGGAATCCCGGTCGTATGCGGTTTGGGTTGAATCGCTGTGTCAACGTCATCCAGATTGAGGTAATAAAAAGGGATATTCCAATTTTTTTGGTCTTTGACGTTTCCCACCAGGCAACGGGTCTTTTGAATCTTCAAGATCACCGCATCGATCAAGCCGTTGGCTTGCGGGTCGAAATAGCTAATCGATTGGCCGACATTCAATTGCGCCTTTACCTGTTCTACCCGAACCGGATTGATGAGCTCCTGATAAATAGCAGGCTGTAGTCGATGTAAATCAAACAGTGATGCTTTATTGAGCGCTTCAAGAATTGCTGTGTAGTCCATTGCTGACGTCCCCAGTTAACGGTTTTACCGTGATATTACCGGCTTTTATATCGCCAAAATAGTGCCAGGCATCGGGTAACATACAGAGTCGCCTCGTTTTTTCGATTCCCAGTGTCACCCAGGATAGAAGACGAGTACAAACGGTATCCAGTCCACTATACTGGGTTGGCGGACAGAGCATTTACCAGGGCGATTAATCTAAGCAGTATCTATGGACTTTATAAAACTATGCGTGGGCGAGCGCTTCGATCATGACATGCCGGAAGAAGGGATGAGTATCGTTTTGGCTAATGGTGCGCCGTTATTGACTTTTAATTTTTCAGTTTCGCCGGGCGAAATCCAAGCCTTTCTGAATGGCACCGCCTCGTTCGCGTTATTTGCCGAACAAAACCATCTGTTCTTTTTGTTTAAAATTGAAGGCTTTCTGGATTGGTCGGACTTGGCGTTTAACATTCATCTTGCAGGCGATGAGAGCATCGATGACGGTGACGCCTACTTGCCTTTTAATCTGGTCTTGGTGGAACCAGAAACCAAAATTGTCAAAGGCCTACGCATGGTGACCGTTTCACCGCACTTCAGATCAAGACTGGCTGAGTTGATCCGAAAACAAGCCGCAGAGCCATTCGATACGAGGGCCTATTATCAAGCAATTGGCAGTCTGTACGATCAATATCCCGCTGCCAGTGATTTGCTCAAGCAGGCCGTTATCGTCGAACAGGGTGGCAAGACATTGCCAGCGCTGTAATGATCTAATCACCAACACCCACTGTTACAAATCACCGATTGGACATACACCCTAGAATGACGAAGTCTGAACTTATCGAACGCATCAGTCTTAAATTGCCACACTTGTTGCAACGCGATGTCGAAATGGCCATCAATATCACAATTGATGCGATGACCCATCATCTGGCACAAGGCGAACGTATTGAAATCCGGGGATTCGGCGGATTTTCAGTCAATCAGCGAGCTGCCCGCATGGGGCGTAACCCGAAAACAGGCGAACAAGTGAGTTTGCCTATTCGACACGCGACTCATTTCAAACCCGGCTTGGATTTGCGTGAGCGCGTCGAACTGTCAAGAACCGAGTTTCCCATCACTGATGATTAAATATAACACCCTCCGTGATACCTAAAAGCAACCCTGGTAATTTGCAGTTAAAGGCAAATTACCCAGTCTCTTGATTCCATTCAGTCCGTTTTTTAAAAAAAAATCTTCACTCGTGCAATAAAAGTCGTATTTGACCTTTATTGCAGGCAACTCGCCTAAAATCATTTGCAAAATAATGACCATCCCAACCGGAGGTCATTATGGAACCCGTTGCCATCCCCCAATCAATCGACGATCCGATCCACATTTTATTGTGGAGCGCGGACGAGATTGTACCCTTCATGGTCAGCATGCTGACCGGCATGTTGATCGATCAATTTATTCCAGGCTTAGTGCTGGGATTCATTGCGGTCAAATTCTATCGTCGATTCCGCGATAACCGGCCTGACGGCTACACCTTGCATACATTGTATTGGCTGGGTCTGTTACCGAGTCGCGCGCAGAGCATTCCCAATCCCTATATCCGTCGATTTCTGCCATGAGATGGTCGGAGTTTCTGCAAACTTGGGACGGGCACGAGACCGAGAACCGGTTTAGCCGCGTCGTCATCATCGGCCTGCTCGTAGTTTGCGTGATCACTTCGCTGGCCGCTTGGCGCACCGAGCGCAGCATTATCCTGGTGCCGCCGACCTTGACCCAGGAAGTCGAAGTCACCCGTAGCCAGGCATCCAGCGAGTTCAAGGAGTCCTGGGGCTTGTTCCTGGCGGAACTGTTGGGCAATACCACCCCAGCCAATGCCGACTTTCTGAAAACCGCGGTTGAGCCGTTATTGGCGCCGGATATTTACCGCAGTGTCCTGGATGCCATGAGCGATCAAATCAAGGCCATCAAAATGGACCGGGTCGCAATCAGTTTCACCCCGCGTCATGTCGACTACGAAGCCGAGACCAACAAGGTCTTCGTCAGCGGCGAACTCAAAAGCCAGGGTCCCAGCTCCAAACCGGACGTCAAACCCCGTACCTACGAATTCATCATCGCTATCAAAAACTATCGGCCCCGCCTGGAATACATCGACGTATATCCCGATTCCCCTAGAACATTGGCCCGTTTGCAAGCTACCCAAGGCCAACCGCATGAGGCTCAACCATGAAACCTGTATTACCTGTCTGGCTATTATTTTGGATTGCCTGTTCGGCATGGGCCGTCGATGACCTACCCGTAACGGTATTGCCACCAATAACCACCGAGGCCGAAGAGTCATCCGCATCGCCATCACAGTCAGTTGCCTCATCGCAGCCCGATTTAGGCATCGAGTTACCACCAGTCGATGCCAGCATCTTGAAAGCCGCCAAGCAGCAAGCGAAGGCTGCAAACTCAGCATCCGCCACTTCGCTCGGTCCACAGCATATTGCGGTCAAACCCGGCATCAACGAACTGATGCCGATTGCCGTTGGCCACTTGAATCGTCTGGTCACGCCGTTCGAACATCCAGTGGTCACGACCACCAGCCAGGCGACTACCAGTACCAAAGGAAAAATCGTCTATGTCGCCACCGCGGATGAAACGCCGGTGACGTTATATATCACCCCCGGCGACAACCAGGACATTGCCTTGTCGCTGACCTTGATTCCCAAACGTATTCCGGCCCGAGAAATTCACCTTGATCTGGATAAAGACAGCTACCAATTACTGAACCAATGGCAACGCTCTGATGCCGACAACCGCAATTCAGGTCAACAGGAACAAGCTTACATTAGCCAACTGAAAACCTTGTTTCGGGATTTGGGTTTGCAAAAGACCCCAGCCGGTTATTCGCTACGCGAACCCAAGCCACAGGAGCAAATTCGCTGCCTGCAAGACCCCGTGCAGATTAAAACCGGCCAAGTTCTGGAGGGGCAGGATCGGCTGATTCTGGTGGGGCTTGCCCAGAATACCGGCGGCGAGATACTCGAATTCGACGAACGCAGTTGCGCGACCACCCAACAAGACGTGCTCGCCGTGTCGGTTTGGCCCAATGTGGTGTTGAAACCCCATGAAGCCACCGAATTGTATGTCGTGATCCGACAATCGCCTGAGGCATTGTCCACCTTGCGACCTTCGTTACTGAGTGGAGGACAACCCTGATGGCCAGCGTCGATACCTGGTGGACCCGCTTGAGCCCGGCTGCTAAACGCAATCTGGCCGTCGGTGGTATCGGTACTGTGCTGTTGGCCGTCATCATCGCGTTAGCCACCGTCACCCCGGAAGTCAGCAAGCCGCTCAGCAAACAGGCCACCATTCAACATATATTGACCGATAGCGATCCACGCTCGCTGGGCATCGACGGCATTTCCGCGCAATTGCGGGATCTTCTGCAGAAAAACGACGAGCAAGCCCGCCGACTGGCCGCGATTGAAGAACAGCAGCGGCGTGAACAGCAATCCGACGAACTGCGTTTCAAACAATGGACTGCAGCGGAGCGAGAAGCCTATGAAGCCAAGCTGCAAGCCGTTACTGGTGAAGTCGAGTCGTTGAAGAACAAAGCATCCACACCGTCAACGATTGGCGCCACAGGCGACATCAACCAACCATCATTGGGTCAGCCTCCACCCGGAAGACCATCAAACCTTCGTCGGAGCAACACGCCGTTCGATAACAGCCAGGACGATCTCAACCGTGTATTCGAACAAGCGGCTATTCCTGGACCGACACAGGGCAATACCGGCGTCTCGGGAGGACGAGCCAATAGCCAAGCGCCGGCAGCGATGCAGATTCGCGTCATTCGAGAAGGTGCCGAGCAGTCAAACAGTAAAGACAAAGACGCTGTTCCGAACAATGCTCACGGCAATTCACAGCCAGCACACGCCAACAGCGATGCTTTCATCCCGGCCGGCAGCATTTTAACCGGCGTATTGCTGAATGGTCTTGATGCACCGACCGGTCGCAAAGCCAAGAAAGAACCCATGCCGGTGCTGTTCCGGATCAAGAAGGAAGCCATTCTGCCCAACCGTTTCCACGCCGATGTCCGCGAGTGCTTTCTGCTGGCCGCGGGCTTTGGCGATTTGAGTGCCGAGCGCGCCTACTTTCGCGGCGAGACCTTTTCCTGTGTGCGCCAGGACGGCGGCGTGATCGAAGTGCCGATGAATGCCTATGCCACCGGCGAAGACGGCAAAAATGGGGTGCGTGGCCGCGTGGTGTCGAAGCAAGGCGCATTGCTCGCCCAATCCATGATGGCCGGCTTTTTACGCGGCTTTTCCGATGCCTTCGGCCGTAACCAGATTCCGGTACTGATGACCGGCGGCATAGGTGCCTTATCCGGTACCACACCGTTCCAAAGTGCCTTTTCCTCGCAATCGATGGAAGGTGGTGCATTGAAAGGCGCGGGCTATGCCATGGAACGCTTATCGCATTTTTACATGGACATGGCCGAGGAGATTTACCCCGTCATCGAAGTCGATGCCACCCGCCAGGTCAACTTCATCGTGCAAAAAGGCACGGCGCTGAAGCTGAAGTCGCCGAGCTGATTCCTCAATCCAAACCCAAAGGTCGTTATGACGCTACGCCACATTTCATTATTTCTGGCCTCGCTATTTAGTGCCACCATGGCCCTGGCCGCTAATCCACCCAAACCGCCGGTCTCGGACATTGCCGCAGGCCTGTTGTCTATCAAGATCGACGGCATGCAGGACTTGCCGATCTCAGGTCTGAAGATGGTCAAATCCGGAGACCAAACCGTGTTTATTTCCAGCAACGGCCGCTTTGCCTTTTATGGCGGCAAATTGATGGACATCTGGACCCAGCAGGAAATCAAGGAGCTAGCGGACATCGACAAGATTGCCAACCGCATCGATCTGTCGCGGATGAAACTCAAAGCCGACGATCTGGGCGCGGTGAGCGTCGGTCACGGCAAAGGCCAAGTCCTGGTATTCATCGATCCGCGCTGCCCATACTGCGGCAAGGTCATGAATGACCTGCAAGCCTTGCAAGACCAATACACCTTCAAGCTGGTAATGGTCCCCATCCTCGGCCCCGAATCGCAAAACCTCGTCGTGCAATTGGCCTGTCAGCTTGGCGCGAGCGATGCCAAAACCAAAGATACCGTTCGAGATCGACTGTTGAAACAGGATTACACCGGCTTGCCAACCGAACCGCCCACTCAGTGCAATAAAGAGCCGCTGCAAAAAGCCGTGGTCACCGCCAAGCTGTTAGATTTGAAGGGCGTGCCGTTTCTGATCGCCCCGGACGGCCGCACCCACAGTGGCGCACCCGAAGTGTTAGCCGATTGGTTGGCCGACAAACCGAAACCATCGCCTAGTGTGGCAACAACACCCGCTACAAACGCCCAAAACGCCAACGCACCGGAGAAACAGCCTTGAAACCCATGCACCCAAATTCCCTGATTTTCATCAGTCTGTTGCTGATGGTGTTAACCACCGGCTGCGCCACCACCGAATACGCCTGCAAAGGCATGCCTGACGAACCCAGCTGTCTGTCGACGACGCAGGCCTATCAGGTCACCAATACGGCCTTACCGGAAACGCCTCCGGAAAATAGCTCGAGTTCGGAGTCAACTTCATTACCGACATTCGCACCGCCGTTACAACAACCCGTACCCAAGATCGAAGATCCCACGCCGATTCGCACGCCCTCGCAGGTCATGCGTATCTGGATCGCGCCTTGGGAAGATGCCGACGGCGATTTGATGGTCTCCAACTATGTTTACACCGAACTGGAACCGCGGCGTTGGATGATCGGCAAGCCGGCACCGACCGCCAGTTCGTCGTTGATTCCTTTACAAGTCGAACAACGCTTACCCGAGAAACGGCCGACTGTCGATGTTAATGACGATGACAGCCCGTTATCTCGACTGGAGCCAAAGTAACCCTCCACTTTACCGCAGGCCACACCCCTTGCGAGACTCAGCGGGCGACCGCTTTACAAACGCCGGAATTGATCTTCCGAGATTCGACGGGCAACCGTCTATTTCTTAACACTTGAGGTCGTTTGAATGAAGTCGTCCACTCGAACTGGGGTCTTGCTGGCCCTGGCATCGTTATTTTTTATGTTGATGGCATCCGACGCCATGGCCGGTACCGGCGGTACCGAGTTCAGCAACGTCTGGACCTTGTTGACCGGTTGGGTCGAAGGTTTGCTCGGCCGCATCATCGCCATCGTGTTCGTCATCGTCGGTCTGGTCGCCGGTGTCGTGCGCGGCAGCATCATGGGCTTTGTCCTGGGCGTTGCCAGCGGGGTCGGCCTGTTTGCAGCGCCGACCATCATTACCAACATCGTCACCGCGACGATTTAAGGATCGTTCACCATGACCGGTCAATCATCCGATACCGAGACCACGATGGGCAACCGTCGCCACTCGCGCGACTGTAAAGACGGCAAATCCGTTCGGGTTCAAGCGGCCAACGGCCACCCGCTCAATCCCTGCCATCCGGCCAGAGCACGGGAATTATTACGCAAAAAATGCGCGATTCGGGTTTGCCGGCATCCCTTTACGATTCGCCTGCGTAGTGAGCGTCAAGTCGAACCCCTGCAACAACTGAACCTAGAGGATCATACCCCATGACCACTGCGCATCGCCCTCGTGCCGATCAGTTATTCACGGTACTGGCTTATGAGTACGAGCATCATCTGTTCTTACTGGCCGATAGTAGCCTTGGCTTCGGTTTTCTGTGTCGTCCCATGACCGGCGCCGATGCGAGTGTGTCCGCGCGGGTCAATGTGTTACTGAACCAGGACTGGCCGCCCGAAACGTTATTACAAGTGTCACTGTGGACTTCGCCGGACATCGAGGAATCGCTGGCCATCATGCAGACCCGGCGATTGAAACAACAAAAGCCGACCTATAAAACCATGACTCAGGCCAGTATCGATTTCTTGCGGCGCGGCACAACCAAAGCCCCGGAAGCGATTTCGGGGGCACGCCTTCGACGCAGCCACATTCTGGTCACGGTCAAACTGCCGATGGCCTATCCCAGACCCAGTGAACAAGACATCCGTCGAGCCAGCGAATTGCAAATGGCCACCCAGCAATCACTGGCGACTATCGGTTTGTATCCGGAACTATTGGGTGCCGATCAGTACGTACGCATCCTGAACACAATTCTCAACTGGCAGCCCGATGCCGGCTGGAAAGACCGCGTCGTACCCGAGTGCGATCCGACCCAACTGATCCGCGACCAATTGCTGGATTACGACAACGCCTTACAGACCGACGAAAAAGGGATTTGGCTTGGCTCAAAACGCGTCAAGACGCTGTCCGCAAAACGCACACCCGATCATTTTTACTTTGGCAGCGCCAAAAGTTACTTGGGCGACATTCTCTCAGGCACGCGTGGCATTCGCCAGAATGCTTTGCTCAGTCTGACCCTGCATTATCCCGATGCCGAATCAACCCGTACCCGGCAGGAAGGTGTGCGGCAATTCATTACCAACCAGGTCAATACACCAATCGCCCGGTTTTTGCCGGTGTTGGTGCAGCGTAAACACCATTTCGACGTGTTGTTCGATGCCTACCGTGACGGCGACCGGCCAATCAGGGCCTATTTCGGTGTGTTGCTGTTTTGCGACGAACAAGAAGAAGCGGCGGCGGTGTCCAATGCCCGAGTGTATTTTCGGGAGCTGGGTTTTCAGCTGTTGGAAGACAAGTATTTCTGCCTGCCGTTTTTCCTGAACTGTTTGCCCTTTGGTCCCGAGCGTTCGGCGATTGCCGACCTGAAACGCTACCGCACCCTGGCTACCCGGCATGCGATTCCGTTATTGCCGCTATTTGGTGATTGGGCGGGCACCGGTACGCCGACCTTGAATTTCGTTTCCCGTAACGGCGAACACATGGCCGTATCGCTGTTCGATACCACCGGTAACTACAACCTCTGCATTGCCGCCGAATCCGGCAAAGGCAAATCCTTTCTGACCAACGAGATCATCGTCAGTTACCTGACCGAAGGTGCTCAAATCTGGGCGATCGATGTTGGCCGCTCCTATGAAAACCTTTGCGAAGTTCTGGAAGGCGATTTCGTGAAATTCACCCACGGTTCCAACATCTGCATGAACCCCTTCGAGATCGTGCAAAACTTCGAGGAAGAAGCCGATATGTTAGCGGGATTGGTCAGCCAGATGGCGGCACCGACCGAGAAACTGACCGATTTTCAAACCGCCGGTCTGAAACGTATTCTCAAGCAACTGTGGACCGAAAAAGCACAGGCCATGTCCGTGGACGACATTGCCAAGCAACTGTGTGCAGAAACCGATCAACGCTTAAAAGATGTTGGCGAGCAGCTGTTTCCCTTTACTACTCGAGGCGAATACGGTCGCTACTTCAATGGCCGCAACAACGCCAAATTTGCCAACGACTTTACGGTGCTGGAACTCGAAGAACTCAAGGGCCGCAAGCATCTGCAACAGGTTGTGTTGCTGCAGCTGATCTACCAAATCCAGCAGGAAATGTATCTTGGCGAACGCAACCGGCCCAAGATCGTCATCATCGACGAAGCCTGGGATCTGCTCACCGAAGGCGATGTCGCCAAGTTCATGGAGCACGGCTACAGGCGGTTTCGAAAATATGGCGGCGCGGCGGTGACGATTACCCAGTCGGTGAACGATTTATACCGCAATGCTGCAGGCCGTGCCATCGTCGAGAACTCGGCCAATATGTACTTGCTCGGTCAAAAAGCAGAAGTCATCGAAGGCATGAAACAGGATCGGCGATTGCCACTATCGGATGGCGGCTATGAATTGCTCAAAACCGTGCATACCTTGCCCGGCGCCTATTCCGAGATTTTCTTCATCACCGAAATGGGTTCCGGTATTGGCCGCCTGATCGTTGATCCGTTCAAACGCATTCTGTTCTCCACCAAGCCCGAAGACGTCAACGCCTTGAAGCAGCTCCGCCGGCAAGGCTTGAGTTTGGGTGATGCCATTCAACAACTCATCGACAACCGCAGCAGCAAACCCAGGGAAAATAGTTATGGATCCTAAATCGCAATGGCTCAGCACCGTTTTAGTCGCAGCCTGTCTGGGCGGCGTCAGCGGTTGGCTGGCGACACAACAGCAGCTACAACAACCCTTGGCGCGCCTGAATCTGGTCACACCTGTGTTCGTGCTCGATCGCGTCAAACTGATTCAAAGCATTCCACCCAATGCGAGCCAGGAACACATGGCCAAGATCGTCGAGGATTGGCAGGGTCAGGCCCAGAAACTCAGTGATGCGGGTTATCTGGTGATCGATTCGACGGCGGTGGTGGCTGCTCCGGAGGATGTCTATGTTAGACAGGCCGGACACTAAACGTAGGATTAAACCGCGGTTCCGTTCTCGGCCGCGTTTAGGACAGTTTCTGCTCAAGGCGGTACCGATCTTGTTGCTGGTGTTAGCTGCGGAACGCTATATCGGCCAACGCTTTCTGATCGGCGGCGACGACCAGGTCGACCGTTGTCTGCCGGACAAATGGATTTACCTGATCGATACCCACAATAAAGACATCTGGCGCGGCGATTTGATCGCCTTTCGCGCCGAACGCATGGCGCCCTTTTTCAAGGATGGACAGATCATCGTCAAAATCGCTGCCGGCGTCACGGGCGACACCATTCACGTCGACCCGCAGCACACCACGATCAACGGTGAACGGATCATCGACGGACTGCCCTTGACAGAGAAACTCAAAAAGCCGGCGACCCAATTCAAACGTCATGAAACCATTCCACCCGCTGCCTATTGGGTGACAGGGCAAACCGACAAAAGCTTCGACTCGCGCTATTGGGGCTATGTCTACGACCATCAAGTGATTGGACGGGCCTATGCGTTGTTTTGATAGGTCTCAACATCCTTGGCGGCAATCGGTGGTCTGTTTATTCTGTTGGTTCAGTGTGCAGGCGGTCCAGGCGGAGGAAGCCTGGCTGCAACGTTCTCAGGCCATCATGCAAGCGTTGGAAAGCCAGCCTCGACCCGACTGGTTGAATGGACAAGCTGAACAGTTGGACATCAAGCGTCAGGCTCAACAAGCCTTGGAAGCCTCACAATCGATTCGCGCAGATGCGCTATCAACAAGAACCACAAAATTGGAAAGTGGGCTACCGGCAACCCCTTCGAACAAAGCACTCACACTGTTATTTGTGTCCTTCTCGCTGGGTGAGTCCGCGCTGAAAGACATCTTTGAAGAGGCCTCAGACCGGGGCGATGTGTTGCTGGTGTTTCGCGGCCCCAAGCCAGGCCAAAAGCTACCGGCATTGATGGCTGACCTCAAACGATTGCTGAAAGGCATCGAGCCGGTGCCCAACATCATCATCGATCCCACCCGTTTTCAACAATGGTCGGTGATATTGGTGCCAGACATCGTTGTCGAACAGGATGGGAAACTCCCGCTACATGTTCGGGGTGTCAGCAGCCTGTCTTGGCTGGACGAGCAGATCAAAGCCGGCAAACAAGGTGATTTGGGAACCTTGGGTGATGTCGGCGAGATTGCCGAAATCGACTTGCTCGAAGAGATCAAACGCCGGATGGCAGCCATCGACTGGAAGCAAAAGCAGCAGCAGGCGATTGCTCGGTTCTGGGCACTGCAGAAATTTGAAGACTTACCCACGGCTCAGGAGAATCGCGACCGGACCGTGGATCTGACCATCACCGCCCCGCGCGATCTGACTGCACCCAATGGCCAATTGATCATCCGGGCCGGACAAACCGTCAATCCGCTGGACAATATGCCGTTTGGTTTATGCCTGATGGTGTTCGATGCCACGGTGCCTGCTCAAGTCGAGCTGATTCGGCATCAATCCTGCCAGGATAAACAGGCTCGCGTGATGTATTTGGCCACGTCGCTGCCGCGTCAGTCCGGGTGGGACAACTTACAGCGTTTGGAAACTGAACTTCAGGCACCGGTGTACTTATTGACACCGGATGTGCGCCGTCGTTTTCAGTTACAGCATGCGCCGTCTGTCGTCGAACAATCCGGCAACCAGTTAGTGGTTCGTGAACGAAAATTGCCTGCCTCAACAGGAGAACGGTCATGAAGCAATGGATTTTACCTTGGGCGTTGGGAGGTTTGGTGACTTTGGCGACCCCGGTCTATGCCGAAACCACCACCAATAGCGTTGATCCGTTGTGCTCGGACGCCGAATTGTGGTCCGGCAAACTAATTACCGATATTTGCTGGAGCTGTCTGTTTCCGATTCGCGCTGCCGGGGCATCGTTGGGTGGTGGCAACGTGCCGAGTATCGCGACCGACGAGAAGTTTTGCTTCTGTACCGATCCAATGGGTATTCCTGAATTGGGCATGACCATGGGCCTATGGAATCCGGCCCGGCTAATCGAGATCGTCCGCAATCCCTGGTGCTCACCGGCACTGGGCGGCCATAAGTTCAGTGCTTCGAATGTGCGCTTGATTGCCACTACCGGCAAGGCCGACTTCGATGCCAGCGAGATGTCGTTTTTCAATTACCACTACTTTGCCTTCCCGCTGACCATCCTGCTGGACCTGTTTTGGGATGACCGCTGCAACAGCGATGGCTATCGGGATTTCGATTTGTTGTACGTTTCGGAACTGGATCCGACCTGGAATAGCGACTTGCTGGCGTTTTTTACCAGTCCGGAAACGGCGTTGTTTGCCAATCCGGTGGCGATATCGGCCTGTGTCGCCGATGCGGCCGCAGCGGCCACCGGCAATCCGTTGGACGCTTTGTTCTGGTGTGCCGGTGCTTGGGGGCATATGTATCCTTTGTCCGGCATTTCCCCGACCAGCTACGGCACCGATCCCAGAATTACCAGTTTATTAGCCACACGCGCCACGGCCTCCTTGCACCGGCGCGGGCTAGCCTGGAAAACCTCCGGTAACGATGCATTATGCGGCGGCACTATCTATCCCTTCATTCCCAAATCGCAATACCGGCTATCGATGTTTTATCCAGTGGCGGAAACTGAATCCAATCACGCCATTGGCGAAACCACATTCAAATGGGGTGCAGGCCGCACTTATCCAGGGCCGGGCGAAGATCATCTATATCTGCTTTGGTCTTGGCGTGACTGTTGTGTTGGTTTATAAGACGATGAGAGAATTTTTTGAACCCCACGCATTTGTCACGCAAAGCCTGTCAGCGATACTGTGCGTTACGCTGGCCTGGACGCCTTTTGGCGTCTCCTGGGCGGATGCGATTCAGGCGGCCGGACGCGATGGTCAACAATTGGGGCAGCAAGTCCTCGGCGGCTTTGCGTTTCCGCTCGATACCGGCAACGGCACGCTGACCTTGAATCCAGGGACGGCTCAGGAAAGCGCCATTTCGATCGGTACCTTGTTTCCGGATACAAATAGCACTTCCACCACAACCAGCGACTTTGCCAATCTCTACGGCAACAATCCCGGCACACTGGCTGCGGGTCTGGATGCACAGACCGTCTTGAACGGCGAAACCAGCTTCACCGGCGAAGCCTATCGTACCCTGATGGACAATGCTCACCAGTCACACCCGGACTTACAGGCTGACTCACTCTGGCAAGCCGGCGATCAGGTGTTCAGCGATTTCACCCCGTGGGCACAGTCGTTCGCGGACTGCACGACCACGACGACTCAAACCGAAACCCAGCAAGCGGTGCGGATCCCGGATTACCAGCTCTGTCTCAGGCAACCGACGGTACCGCAAAGCTGTACCTCCACTCACCAAGTCAATGTCGAACCCTTGATCCGCTTCGTCAGTGGCGATGGTGGGTTTTCCAGTTGCGGGCCAGGCTGTATGGATTTGTATGTCGGCCGAGTCGGTGACGATTACTGGGAATCGGATTGCGGCTTGTTTACTTGGCAGGTCCAATACGAGGTTTTGCATCCTGAGGCCATCACCAGCGCCACGCTGGAATACGTCAAGTACGATGACCACACTCGGGTCTATTACGATAATCAATTGATCTATACCGGTGCCAGCGGCTGGTTTGGGGATTGCGAGCTTTACACCAGTTGGAACGAATATCCCAACACTAATGTGCTGTATGCCTTCAACAGTAGCGGCATCAAGGTGTTCAAAGAAGAAACCCGCGTTTCCGGACGCGGCGAAGGTTATTCGCGAATTCGGCTGCGCTATGACCTGTCGAAACTGATCACCCAGGACGAATGGAGCTGGAGTGGGCCAAATTGTCAGAATCTGGCCAACGCAATTACCGATGGTATTTGCCAAGCCGGCAGCCAAATGAGTTGCACGAACGATCCCGCCAACGCTTCAGGTTGTTACGTCGATCCGACTTCGCAAGTCATGGTCTGCGGCTCGGACTTGGCCCAAGCCCCGGTGGCCAGCTCAAGTGGGATAAGCAATACCTGTATGAACATCCAGGCTGCTGGGAACTGCGATCTGAATCAGTACGGCCAATGCTGGACCGATACCGCCGGCACACACTGTTTGGAGCCGCCAGCGAACGGTATACCCAACAAAACCTGTGATTCGTTGGAAACCCAAGGCTGCTCGTTCATCAAAAGCCAATGTACCAGTGTATTGGCCTCCGGCACTTGCTGGGACAGCGTCGATACCTACGACTGCGGGCAAACGGTGGGTATTCCCGCGATCCAAAGCCATACCCAGCAGCAGTGTGCCGGGCCGATTCGCTGCATGGGCGAAGATTGCATTACCGTGAATCGCACCCAGAGCCAGGATTTCAGCAAGGCGGTCGCGTTACTCAACAGCGCTCAGCAAATGGCGATGGATTTACATTGTGACTATGCCAATGCCGACCTGCAGCAAAAGGATCCGACCACCTGTGAGGTATTCCAAGGCAAACCGGCCAGTTGCAAGATGGTCGGCGGCGCGTTGAGTCTGGTCGATTGCTGCGAAACGCCGGAGGGAGCCATGGGTTTGGGACGGTATATCGATTTACTGTTGGCAACCAGTCAGATGGATAGTGCCGTCATGGCCATGGATAGCACTTCGGCCATTCGAGGCGCCTGGGAAACCATGCGCACCCCGTTTACGCTGGCCGGCGATGCCTGGAACAGTTTTCAGGCGGACTTTGCCTCGACAGTGAATGACCTGGTCGGCACCGACATGCTCAGTACCAGTGATATTGCCTCGCAAGGCTTGCTCGACTCGCTGAAAGGCGAATTGATGAAGTCCGTGGCGGAATGGATTGGCCAGACCTTTGGCGAAGCGGCCGGCAATGCCTTGTTCAGCGCCGGTGGCCAGGCGGCCTTCGACTCGGCGGGCAACTTGACCCCGGCTGCACAGTCGGGCGGCGTTGAGCTGGGTGGTGGTGCCGCGGTCGCCGGCGAACTGCTCAGCACCCTGATGACTGCGTATACGGTAGTGATGATCATCATCATGATCATCCAGATCGTCTACTCCTGCGAAGAACCGGAATACGAACTCGCCGCCAAAAAACAGCTTAAAGTCTGCACGGACCTCGGTACCTTTTGCGAAAGCAAGGTGGCTGGCGTGTGTTGGGTGCGCAAGGAAAGTTATTGCTGCTATAACTCGCCGCTAGCACGCATTCTCAACGAACAAATCAAACCGCAGTTGGGCATGGATTTCGGTACGCCGGAAAGTCCCAGTTGTACCGGCATCAAAGTTGGTGACTTGGATCGTGTGGACTGGACCCAAGTCAATCTGGACGAGTGGTTGGCAATTCTGGCTCAGACCGGGCATTTGCCGACCGCTGCCAACGCCGCGTCGATGCTCAATCTCGATCAACTCACCGGCACCGGCAGCCGACTCAATCCCCAGAAATACGGCGCATTCTCCAGCGGTCGCCAAGACACTTTGACCCGCACCCAAGGCAGGATGACCGATCTGGATGTGCCTACGGTCAAACGGCAATCGGAACTTGAAGGCTGGGGTATGGGGCCGCAATGAGCGGCCTAGACCATGCTGATCCACGCTGAACTACTGCTTTTAGACCTTTGCCGACTTTGGAAACAGGTAATTTAGACGATGCAGACTACTGATACGAGGTTACAGAGATAGCATTAAGGGCCAAATGCTATGCGTCCTAAATGAATCCGAGGAGTCTTACTTTAACCATAATAGTCAATGAGACAGTTTCATTGGCAAATGAAGATGTGCTGATCTGACTGGATCATTCTCCAAGCACATACATCTAAATCAAACCCAATACACCATTTCTAGTATCTCTCACACAAAAGTTTGAAGAGAATTCATGCGCCTATAATTGATGCATTGAAAATTTTGCACTATCCTGTCAAAGTTTGTCCTAATTTGGCCATCAATATGTCATCAAGTACCAGCGAGGGCGAAATCCTCACTATCAAGCAGGTCGCCGACTACCTGAAGGTCACGGAGCGAACGATCTATAGACTGGCGGCTGCAAAGCAAATTCCCGCTTTCAAAGTTGGTGGGAGCTGGCGCTTTTCGCGAGCCGAAATCGATAGCTGGATCAAGCAGCAGTCGATGGATAGACTTTAAACAAGCCGTGAACACGATAGTAATGCCTGAGGCCAAACCGAACAATGGAGATCGAAAGTAAATGCTTGGATTGACCCTACGAGAAGAATTTCGAGGCAAGCGCCTCAAAGGGACCGCCATTGAGCTCTCCAACGACTCCAACACCGGTGCGACACAGATTGCCTCACAGCAGTTCTTGGAGATCACGTATCCGACCCATGACCTTTTGAAGGGCATTGAGGCCGTCGGCCCCAATCAGGGGCGTCCGGTGGTTGTGATCGGTGAGCGTGGCCTGGGTAAGTCTCACTTGATGGCTGCATTGTATCACGCCGTCAGCGATGCCAAATCGACCAGCGCATGGCTGAATTCTTGGGCTACCACGTTGGGAGACGCCAATATCGGCAAGATTGCCTTGCGCAATGAAATGCTGGTCATTGGTGAGAGCCTGCACCGCCAGCGCTACAAATTCCTATGGGACTTGCTTTTTGAACGTCATCCTCGCGGTGAATTCATCAAGGGTAAGTGGGAAGGTATGGGAGCAGCCAAGACTGACATCCCCTCCGACAAGCTCATCGTCGAGCTCCTTGAGCACACACCAACGATGCTGTTGCTTGATGAATTCCAGACTTGGTTCGACGGCCTGACCAACACAAAGCAGTACCCTTGGAAGAATTGGGCATTTAATTTTATCCAGATCCTTTCGGAGATTGCCAAAGAGCGGCCTGATCTGTTGGTTCTGGTTATCTCCGTTCGAAATGGCGGCAGCGACGCCTACCAGCAGGTGCACCGCGTCAATCCGGTGGCGATTGATTTCAAGGCGGGTGGCAATGCCGAGCGTATCCAGCAGGACCGGAGGCGAATGCTGTTGCACCGTCTGTTCGACAACCGTCTGCAGATTGCAGACAGCACCATTGAATCACTGGTCGCCCAGCACGTCTCAGAGTACTTCCGCCTGCTTGATGTGCCGCCAGCAGAGCAAGATCGCAAGCGCCGCGAGTTCACCGAATCCTGGCCTTACGCACCACACCTGCTGCGTCTGCTTGAGGAACAGGTGCTGATCGCTACAGACGCGCAGGAAACGCGGGACATGATTCGCATCTTGGCCAATCTTTACAAGAGTCAAGGCGAAGCTGTGCCCGTACTTACGGCAGCCGATTTCCGGCTGGATGACGATACCTCGGGCATTGGCGCGCTACTGGATTCGGTATCCAACGAGCATCATCGCACCCTGCGTGAAAAGGCACAGCACAACATTATTTCGGTGACCGAAGCGGTATACGACCATGCCAACCTTGCGCCACACTTGCAAGAGATCGTTGGCGCACTGTGGCTGCGGTCGATTGCCGTCGGCAACCTCGCAGGGGCCGATCCCGCTACTTTGCAGGTGGACATTACCCGCAACAAACCAGTGGACAGCAACGCCTTTCAGGTCGAGCTGGCAACTATTGTTGAGAACAGCTTCAACATCCATCAAGAGGGCCTCCGCCTAGTCTTCCGAGAGGAAGAAAACCCACGTGCCAAATTGATGGCATGTGCCCGCAATGACAAGCTGTTCACCGACGGGTCTGATCAGGCCCAGCTTGCCAAGCAGGTTCGCTACATCATTGGCGGCAGCGAAGATGCCGCTGGTAAATTCCGCGTCATTCCATTGCCTAAGACGTGGCAAACAGATCCATGGAAATCGCTCGACGAAACAGAGCAGCCAGAGCGCTGGGATGAGCGTTTGCCGGTACTGGTACTGCCGGAGGAACCAGAAAAAATCGACCAGACGTTGGGTCGTTGGCTCAAAGATCACCTGCAAAAGCGCCGCAACACCATTCGCTTCTTACTGCCTCGATCTGGTTCCACCAATGCATTCCTGGATCGCGACCTGCTCATCCTCGCCCGCGCTGAAATGAAGGCGCATGAATGGAGTGGCCAGAACCCGGAATACAAAAAGCTGCACAAAGAATTCGAAGGCACCCTGCGTGATAACCTGAAGAAACGATTTGACCGGTTCGCCGTCCTGCACCGTTACGACCACCAGAATCCACAGCAGTCCCTTTTCAGTGTTGAACACATCAAAAAGCAAGGGGCTCAAATCCCTGAAGGTATTGAGGAAACGCTGACCAACGATCTCTTCGTTCCCGAAGACTTCGAAGACCTCGTGCTTGAAGCTGCTTCGGAGAACGCACCCCTCGGCAAGCTGTTGCGCGAACTGCAGGAGCCACGCCCGGCAGGTCAGGATTGTATCCCCTGGCTAGGTGAAACCGCGATGAAAGAACGTATCTTGCGTTTGTGCGCACGCGGCAAGATTGCTATCAACCTGCGAAATCTGGAACACCTGCAAACCCACGCAGGCGAAGACGAAGAATCCGCGTGGCGACGCTTGCGACCCAAACTCTCCTACACTGGGCGTCAGCTTGATGAAGTGTTTCTGATGGAACCATCGGCGGTGCCTGCAACCGGTGGCACCACCCCAGCTACGCCACAGCCGCCTGTGAGTGGAAACGGCGAAGTCATAGTTGGCGGTGGCACAGTTCCTATCCCTGGCGTAAACGAGCCCCAGCCCGGCACTTCACCCTCGCCGAGCGGTATTTTCGGAGGTGCAAGTGCTACCACAAAACCACGCATCCCACTTTCTAACCCGCCAACTTCACCGCTCAACCTGATCGGTAAGCTTGAAGGCTGGGGTATAGGCCCTGCTTCCCCGATACACGAGATTCGACTTGCCTCAATTGGGAGTACAAATAGTCGCCTGGTGGACGCCTTGAAATTCGTTGGCGAAGCCAACAGTGAGATCACGATCAAGGTGTCTGCTGCTACCGGCGCGCAGCTAAAGGAACTGCTCAAGAAACTGCCCGACGGCATGACTTTCGAGCTGAGCCTTGAGAAGGAAGAAAACTGATGGCACTCGATGCAGGAATATTACAGCACCTGACTCAGTGCTCCACTATAGATGCGTGGCGTTTCATCATCGAACGTACATTCGAAATTGCAGCAAGACCATTAGCGGAGGGCAATGCCCCTGGAGAGGTAGTCAAGCGCGAGCGCGAAATCGGCGAACTCGATCTGTTTCTTGCCTCGAGCGGCTGGGATTTATGGCAAAGCTTCGGCCAGCCAGACATCAGCGGTGTGGAACGCACCTCCGACCGTCTTGCGCACTGGTGGAACGAACCAAGTTATGGCAATAGCGCTGCTCGCGCCGTGCTGATTCTAGATGCATTGAGCCTACGCGAATTGCCCTGGATATTGCAGGGAGCCAAACAACGTGGCTTTACCTTGAACAGCGTCACTGCCACAGCCTCCGAATTGCCCGGTGAAACCAACGAATTTGCCCGAGCACTGGGCTGGGCCAGCCGTAGCCAGTTGCAGGCCAACAGCGGCGGTTTGGTTCACAAACTGCAACCAGCGCAGACCGAAACCATCGATCTGCCGTGGAAGGACTGTGAAAGCCTGGTGGGCAGTGCCTCGGGAGCGAAGAACTGGGTATTTTGGCACCACTGGCCGGACGCTAAGCTGCATGACTACAGTGCAGGCCAGGGTTTGGAGCTGCTGACCAAAGATGCTGCGCAGAATCTTTCCAGTGACGATTTTTGGGCTTTTATTGAGCGTCTCGCCACCGGGCGACGCCTAGTTATCACCTCGGATCACGGTTACGCTGCCACAGGGTACTTTCCCGATGCCGATGGTGAGGTTGCCGCTCACCTCAAGCAGACTTTTTCCAGCGGGCGCAGCAAGGCAGGTAATGGTGATGCAGGCCCTTTCATTCCACCGGTCGCATTGCAAATCGACAGCCCGCACGGGCCACACCTGTTGGCTCTGGGTCGCAGAAAGTGGCGCAGCCAGGGCGGGTACCCGACGCTGACACACGGTGGCCTCTCGCTGCTGGAGGTGCTGTCGCCGTTTGTTGAAATAAGCAAATGAGTAGTTGCTTGCGTATTTTTTGGAGCTACATCTAATGGCACAAGCTGATTTATTGGTTGACCTGCTTAAAACCGCGACCAGCGGAGATCTGCTTGCGTTTCGGAAAGCGGCTGAAGCTCTGATCCAAGAAGAAAAACAAAAAGGGCATCGATTACTGGCTGAGCGGCTGACAAAAGCGTTGCAAACTAGCGCAGTTCAACCTGTGAGACCTCCCGCCGCAAGAACAAACGATAGCAGCGCAAGTAAAGATTTATTCTACGAAATTACGCCAGAGCGCAATCTAAGCAGCCTGGTGCTGCCCGAGAAAATCAGGAATCAGGTACAAGAGCTTGTCGAAGAGCAGCATCGTGCAGAGCTGCTGCATGCTCACAATCTGCGGGCAAGAAACCGAATTTTGCTCGCTGGCCCGCCGGGAAATGGCAAAACAACTTTGGCTGAGGCGCTGGCGTTTGAGCTGATGTACCCTCTCATCGTCATTCGCTATGAAACCTTGGTTGGAAGCTATCTTGGCGAAACCTCCAGCCGATTGAAGAGTGTGCTGGATTATGCAAGGACGCAGCGTTGCGTCTTGTTCTTTGATGAGTTTGAAACTTTGGGAAAAGAGCGCGGTGATACCCATGAAACGGGGGAGATAAAACGCGTTGTCAGTACATTGCTGTTGCAGCTGGACGAAATGCCTGACTACGTGGTTGTGGTCGCAGCCAGTAATCATCCTGAGCTTCTGGATAGAGCCGTCTGGCGACGCTTCCAATTGCGCATTGCGCTGCCAACTCCGACACGCGAGCAACTGACGCAATACATCACTTCGATTGGTCAGCGGTGCAATGTGAATTTTGGGTATGAGCCAGCAACCTTGGCAAAACATCTGCTCGGACTGAATTTTGCCGAAACCGAAGAGTTCTGTCTTGGCGTTGTTCGCCGAGCTGTGCTCGACATGAAAGCAGAAAATGCCCAGCAAGTAACCAAACTCAAGCTAGAGCAGTGGAAAAGCCGATTGAAGCCAACCGGAGATGAGAGCACGGCAACGGCCAAAGAAGGGGCAGATCGCTGATGGCAAATTCTCTTCCCCTTCTGGTATTCCCGCAGGCAAAAACGATAGCTCCGCCCAAGGGCAATGGCTTTCCATCAAGCCAGCCCAATGTTCCCGGACACGGAAAACAGGTGGTTCGTCTCGGCGCGCAACTGACGTCTCTACAGCAGGAGTTCGACCGCTACAAAGCCAATGTCAGTGGTTCAGTAGCTGGGCTAGAACCGGAAACTGTTCTGGTGATTGAAATAGCAGGCAACGTTAACGATTTCCGACAGGCCTTAGAAGCCATTGGTCTGGAATGGTTGGGTGAATGGGATGTTGACGACATTCCTCCCAATGAAGATTTCTTCGAGCGCAATACCAAAGGGGAGCCGACAGGAAAAACCGTAAAGGGCCGAATATTCCTGTCGCTTAGCAATGAAGCAGGAATGAGGGAACTCTTGTCGCTATGGGATCAATGGAAGAACAACCAGACTCTGCCAACTGGCAAAACCAAATGGCGAGATGTGTTCAACCAGATGGTACAAATCCGTCGCTGGGGTATCGAAGAAACACTGCGCGAGACGGGCATGTTAGATCGCTGGCGGGATTTGCTTGACCCCATCAATCCCAGACAGCCGATCCATTGTCAGATTGAGCTGTTTTATCACAAATCAGCAGAGAGGCGTTCGCAAGCTGAGCACAACGTAGCTTCGTTGCTAGAAGCTGCCGGCGGCCGGGCGTTGGGTAGTTTTATCGACATGCCGGAAATTGCGTTTCACGCGGTAAAGGCTGAATTACCAGCAGAACGTATCCAGCAGCTATTGATAGATCTGAATTCAGACACCCACGACACGGACATCCAGCTCTTCAAATTTCATGGTGTTATGTACTTCCGACCTACTGGGCAAAGTCTTGCTGCAACAGAAGCTGATGATGGTGTTGAAACTGAAATTTCCGGGGGTATGGTTGAGCTACCGCCGGTTGCGGCCATTCTTGATGGCGCTCCCAATTTGCAGCATCAGGCGCTGAAGGGGCGTTTGTTGTTTGACGACCCGGATAATCTTTCCGCGCAGTATCAGCCGGGTGAGAGAAAGCACGGCACGGCAATGGCATCTTTAGTAGTGCATGGTGAGATGGTGGACGGCCAGTCTGATCCTTTGCCGCGCCTAGTTTATGTGCTGCCCATCATGCAGCCAGACCCCCACTCTGATCCAAGCAATCGGAGCGAACACGTTCCCGACGAGGTTTTCTTTGAGGACCGCATCGCACGCGCGGTCAGGCGGATGTTTGAGGGTGAAGGTGCAGTACCCGCACAAGCGCCTGGTGTTTGCGTCATCAATTTGTCCATCGGCGATCCTGCACGCCCTTTTATTCACACCCCTAGCCCTTGGGCGAGGCTGCTTGACTGGCTTTCATGGAAATACCGGGTGCTTTTCTGCGTAAGTGCCGGGAATTATCCGGAACGAATTGATATAGGCCTGTCCGTGCCTGATTTTCGTGCTCTGACCAACGAACAGCAGGTCGAGCACGTATTGAAATGTATTCAGGCCGATTTGTCTGGGCGGCGAATCCTGTCTCCAGCAGAGTCCATCAATGCCATCTCGGTTGGCGCAACGCATTCGGACAACAGCGGAAACTATTACCAAGGGCAGCGTACAGACTTGTTGCCAAGCACATCTTTATTTAGTCCTTCTGCAAGGCTTGGACACGGTTTTCGTCGTTCGGTCAAGCCAGAGATACTTATGCCGGGCGGTCGGCAACTATATTCAACACCTCGGATCGACCGAGATTCGGTTTACAACATTGATAAAAGCTACAGCGCCCCAGGGCAAAAAGTAGCTTGGGATAGCAGTCAGCCCGGTGATATTTCAAAAACCGTTTATTTGCGGGGCACCAGCAACGCTGCTGCTTTGGCAACACGAAGCGCTGCACGCATTTACGAAGTGCTTGATGCGCTCCGCACAGAGCATGGTGAGGACATTCCGCAAGGGCTGATTTCAGTACTCATAAAGGCTTTGTTGGTACATGGTGCGAAGCAAGATGAGGACGCTTGCAATGCAATCACTGCCGCACTGAAAACCCCCGAAAACTCACGCAAGATCAAAGAAGTGGTGGCTCGATATCTTGGCTATGGCTCTGTTGAAATTGAACGAGTCTTGGCGTGTACTGAACAGCGCGCCACGGTACTGGGGTGTAGCGAAATTCGTGAGAATGAAATTCACGAGTATCGGCTTCCGCTACCTCCCGGGCTTTCCAGCAGCCAGGTATGGCGTCGAATGGTGGTGACATTGGCATGGTTCAGCCCTGTCAATCCAGACCACCGGAACTTCCGCGAAGCGAAACTGGAACTTTCCCCGGTCGGTGGTTGGGGCGATTTGCCCCTTAAACTAGCTCGCCAAGATGCAGACCACAACCAAGTGTTGCGCGGCACAGTGCAACACGAGGTGGTTGAAGGCACAAAGCAGATCACCGCATATCAGGATGGCGACAGTATTTCGTTACAGATCGCTTGCAAAAAAGATGCAACGGCAAGGCTTGACGACGCCATCCCTTATGGCCTTGCGGTTACCCTGGAGGTGGCCGAAGACATCTCGATACCAATTTACGAACAACTTCGCACCAGACTCCAGCCGCAAATAGCGGTCGGTGCAGTTGGGAGAACACGTTAATGGCAACAAAAAAACAAATACTCGCTCAGGAAGTCGCCAAGGCCGTCGGCGCTGGCAAGGCCGTTGCTCTTGAAACCGTTGACTTCAACGACCCAGATCGCCCCAAGACCTGCCTGGAGGTCGATTTCCCGATCTTGCCGGTCAATCAGGTGGCGATTATCGAAGGCAATGCGGGCAAGCCGATTTATCAGATGTCGAAATGGTGGGCGCGGCGGCGTTCTAGTGTGTTCCGCTCGATGTTGATCGCGGCGGCCACCAAGGCCCCGGAGGACAAATCGCACGCCGCCAAGCTGGTGTGGGACAACTACTACGCCAACCACCAGAAGAAAGGCGCATTCAAGCACCTGAAGGTGGCCGACATCTTCATGGGCGGTGGCACCACACTAGTCGAAGGCTCGCGCCTCGGCATGCAGATGGTCGGCAACGACCTCAACCCGGTCGCATGGTTTGTGGTCAAGCAGGAGCTGGCCAACGT
This sequence comes from Methylomonas sp. MgM2, assembly GCF_054172045.1. Taxonomy (NCBI): domain Bacteria; kingdom Pseudomonadati; phylum Pseudomonadota; class Gammaproteobacteria; order Methylococcales; family Methylococcaceae; genus Methylomonas; species Methylomonas sp. MgM2. The sequence goes on from NZ_JBSYXO010000001.1 coordinate 101,456, forward strand.
TGATCTTGAGGAAGTGAAGAATCTGCTCTCTGACATCGAGGCGGAAGTCAAGCCGCAGATCATGCCCTACTACTACTGCGACGGCCCGGAAGGCGAGAAAGGGACGTGGACGCACTTGCCGACCAGGAAGGTGATGCCCGCCGATTTCGACCCGCTGACCATCCCGCGCGACGAGCGCAAGGACTACCGTTACGAAGGACCGGAGATCATCTACACCTTCTGGGCCAAACACGGCCCTTGTCAGGTTACTGGTTGCGGCCACCGCACACCAATTATGACCAGTCCGGTGATGGCAGTGAAGACAATCAGCGTCAAGCACTGGGAACACACCTGCGGCAAATGCGGCGGCGAATTCCATGTTGAGGAGAACGCCGCCCGAATGGCCCCGGATGCGCCGTTGTATGTAGGACCTTCCGAACTCCCATTCTCCGTGCTCGACCAAAGGAAGGGTGTTATTTGCCCGCATTGTGGTCATTCGGCGATGGTCAACCTCGGCAAGGGCAAGAACAAGAAGGTCGAATTCAGTCTGCTAGTGCATCCGCAATGGCTGGCGGGTTCGCCCAAGCAGGATGCGGAAGGCCAGCCCTACGGCGGCTCCGCGCAGGACAATGTGGCCGCGACCACGCGTTGGGACAGTGAGCGCGCATCCAAGATTCGGCTGCTGGAGGTGCGTGGAGCACTGCCGGAAGAGGTGAAGTGCCCAGAAACGAAAATCACCTTCGCACCGGAAAACGGAACGGTGCCGAAAAAATCGCACTACGCCTGCGCAGCCTGCGGCACGGTGCAGGATGTGTTGACCACTATCAAGGCCACCGGCAAAACCGGGCCGATGGCTGCCTACGCGGTGCAAGGCTACGCGCCCAAGCGCGATGCGGCGGGCAAACCGTACAGCGGTCGCTTCTTCGCGGCCTATGGCACAGCGCACACGCGGCAGTACGACACCGCGTTCGCCGAATGGGAAGCGCGCAAGGATGACGACCTCAAGGACTACTGGCCGCGTTCTGAACTTCCCTACGGCTTCATGACCCACCACCTGCAAGGTGGCGTCCCGAACCACGGCTTCACGCATTGGTGGACGATGTTCAATCCACGCCAGTTGCTGGTGCACGCGCAACTGCTCAAGGCTATAGTCGAAGTCGGGAACTACGACTGGAAAGTGCGTGAGTTTGTAGTCGGGGCCTTTCAGCAGTATTTGCGCAATCAAAACCTGTTCTGTTTCTGGGACAGTGGTTACGACAAGCTCGTGCCTCACATGAGCAACAACAACTATCACCCGAAGAACAATGTCGTTGAAAACTGCGTTTTTTCGGTGTTGGGACGTGGCAATTGGGCTTCTTGCACGGATGGGATCAATGAAGGCCGCGAATGGGCAGCTCAACCGTGGGATTCGGTCAGCATCGAAGCGTTGAAGCGTCGTGATCCCGCATTGGCCGACCAACTGAGTGGCAAGAGCGAAAAGGTTTTCCCTGGCGATCCTGTGCTGGATGTGGCCGTGCATCAGGGCTCATCCACTGATCTGGCACAGCTTGAAAGCAGCAGCCTCGATCTGGTGATCACCGATCCTCCGTTCGGCGGTTTGCTGCACTACTCGGAACTGTCTGACTTCTTCTATGTCTGGCTGCGTCTGGCGCTCAAGGGTCAGTACCCGCAGATTTTCGGGACGGAATACACGCCCAAATCACTGGAGGCAGTGGCCAACCGCGCTCGCGAGCCGGAAGATCCGGATGGTTTCTACCAGCGCCTACTCACCCAGTGCTGGCGCGAGGCGCATCGCCTCTTGAAGCCCAGCGGCATCCTGGCCTTCACCTTTCACCACAGCGAGGACGAACCGTGGGTGGCAGTACTGGAGTCGTTGTTCGACGCCGGGTACTACCTCGAAGCGACGTATCCGATCCGCTCCGACGAGACCAAGGGCGAAGGCGAGTTCGGCTCCAAGACCATCGAGTACGACATCATCCACGTCTGTCGTAAGCGTACGGAAGAACCCAAACCAGTGAGCTGGGGAAGGATGCGCCGCGAAGTGATGGCTGACGTACGCCAACTACAGGCGATGCTGGAAAATCACGCCAAGGAGGGCCTGCCCGCGGCCGACCTCCAGGTGATTCGGCGCGGCAAGGCGCTGGAATACTTCTCTCGCCACTACGGCAAGGTCTATGTCGATGATGGGCGCACGATTTCGGTCAGGGATGCGCTGGTCGGCATCAACCAACTCATCGACGAAGACGCCGACAAGGGCAATGAGCCACCACCAGTGAATGCCGAGCCGATGACGCGCCAGTTTTTGCGCACTTTCGGTACGGCTACCGAGATGAAGCGCGATCAGTTGCAGAAGTTCCTGCGCGGCACCATCACCACGCCGGACGAATTCGTGCAGCGTGGCTGGTGCGCTGAGGTTAAGAAGGTGTTCACGCGCACCAATCCGCTCGACTTTGCCCGCGATTGGTCCGGCAAGCACAAACGCAAACTCACATCCGATCTCGATCAGGCACTGGTGCTAATTGGTGCATGCGTCGATGGCAGTGGTATCAATGCCTTGGATACATTGAAGAACGAAAACTTTAAGCCGCACGTGGCGCTCAAGCCGCTGCTGGAGTGGTTACAGAAAAATGGGCCGGATCAAACTACTCGCAACGCAGCATCGCGTGCAGTGTCGATCTTCAACTCATGGAAAGCTAGCCAGGGACCCCAGCCTGTGCAGGCTTCGCTGTTCGATGACGATGGAGAGTATGCGTAATGAGGCAAGTGCTTGATACGGTGTGGCAACGGCGCGGAACCAGTTGGCTGTGGGATGAGGAAGCACGTAATACGGTGTGTAAGGCTAGCGAGGTGTGGAGTTTGAGGCAGTTCTTACTGGCCGCCGCGCCAAATGGAAATGGGTGGCCAGAAGACCTACCCAGTAACGACAACCAGACGCTGGTGGTGGCCGGCCTGGAAGGCAGCTTGGATCTTCTTGCTCCCGATCAGGGCGAAATCTGGTTGGGAGACACGATCAAACGCGCCATCCTCTCGTTCCAGGACGCCTATGCAGGCGAGGCTGCGCTGATCTTCTGGTTGCCACAAGGAGATAGTCGTCTCAAGGTGCAGACGTCCACTGATGCGGTGTCGTGGTTGTGCGAAGCGCCGCACCGTGGCAGCCTACTCGACTTTGGTCGCCTGTTATGGGGCGAGGCCAACGAATACCCGCAGGAAATTATGCTGCGCAATAGCGCAAAAGCGGCGGGCCTCTTCCATTTGCGAATCACCTAGGATGCGATGAAAACCTTACGCAAGGTCAAAATCGAGGGCTTCAAATCCATCGCCAGCGCGGAGCTGAAGTTGGGTGACCTCAATGTGGTCATCGGTGCGAATGGATCAGGGAAATCGAATCTGATCGGCGTGTTCCGCCTCCTTGAGCGCGTGCTGTCGCACAACCTACAAGTGTATGTGGCGAGCGAGCCGGATCGGTTTTTACACCACGGGCGCAAAACCACGCCCGCGCTGGCACTCGACTTTGCCCTTGACCAGAACTCTTATGGCTTCAGGCTCAAGGCCGCGCAAGACACCCTAATCTTTGAGTACGAGCGCGTGGAATACAGCGGTTTTTGGAACTATGGCGAGCCAATTGCTACGGGGCACAAGGAAAGCAAGCTCGAGGAAGCGGCGAAGTCGTACCATAACAAGATTCCGCAATTTGTATTCCCCAAGGTCCGCAATCTGGTCGTGTATCACTTCCATGACACCTCGGACACCTCTCCGGCCAAACAAACCTGTGACGTGTCGGATAACCGCAACTTCCGTCCCGATGCAGCCAATTTACCGGCTTACCTGTACTGGTTGCAGGAGAAACACCCGGTGCAGTTGCGCCATATCGAAGAACATATTCGGTTAGTGGCCCCGTTCTTTGATCGTTTCGAGCTCGCGCCTTCTCGCCTGAACGAACAGAAAATCAAGCTTGAATGGCGACAAAAAGGCTCGGATGCCTATTTCGATGCCTATTCGCTGTCGGACGGCACCATCCGCTTTATTTGTCTGGCAACATTGTTGTTACAACCCAGCCCACCTGCACTGATTTTGATGGATGAGCCCGAGCTTGGCCTGCATCCATTTGCCATTCGCATCCTGGCCGAAATGATCGAGGCCGCGTCAAAGCGCGTACAGGTGATTCTGGCAACTCAATCAGTCACGTTGCTAAATAACTTCGAGCCCAAAAGTGTGATTGTGGCCGAAAACGATGGCCTTAAGACCACGTTTAATCGGTTGGACGAGGAGAAACTCAAGCACTGGCTGGATGAATTTAGCATCGGCGAGCTGTGGGAGAAGAATGTGTTGGGAGGCCGTCCATGACGCGGCTTCTAATGCTGGTAGAAGGCCAGTCGGAGGAGATTTTTGTTAATCGAACCTTGAAGCCTTACCTTGCGGAGCGGGGTATCTTTATCGAAGGGCCGATTGTGTTGTGGACTAAACGCTTGCCGAGTGGCGGCGGTTATCGCGGCGGCGTATCTAGTTGGAAAAAAATTCAAGACAGTCTGCTACCACTGACCCGGGATGGCAACGCTTGGGTTACAACGCTGCTCGATTTCTACGGTTTGCCGGAGGATGTACCCGGTTATCAGGAAGCGCGCGGCTCGGGGAATCCTCGCGACAATGTAGTTGCAGTTCAAGAACGGTTGAGCGCTGAGATCAACCACCCAAGGTTTATTCCCTTTCTGGCCCTGCATGAATTTGAAGCATGGGTTTTTTGTGCCCCGGATGTCGTAGCCAAGCATTTTGATCGGGCAATCCTGGAGCAAAAGGTGCAGCAGGCCATCGCCCTAGCCGGTGAACCAGAACTTATCAATCACGGGGAAACCACTCACCCCAAAGCGCGTTTGATGTCGATGGTCGGAGGTTACAAGGAAACCTCCGACGGCCCAACCTTGATGGACAAAATCGGTATCCCTGCCATCCGTGCATCCTGTCCGCATTTTGCTGGTTGGCTAGATCGGCTCGAAGCACTGGCGCTGGAGGTTTGATGCTGGAAGACATCGGCATCAGCTTTGCTCCAGGCGACCGAATCACCCACTACGAATTCGGCCAAGGCGTCGTTCTTGACCCGGCGCGTGATGGCTACTTGCGCGCCTTCTTCGGCGTTGGTGAGCGCCGTGTGCCAGTTGGCGCGGTACGTCGCCAGCTATCGCGCACCGAGAGCATTCTGCGAGCGGTGGATGGAGGAATTGAACGAGCACGCAAGGCATGGCTATCTTACGAGGCTCATGCGCTGCCTGTGATGGAAAGCGCATCGTCGCTGACCTCCGCCAAAATCGACCTGCTGCCGCATCAGGTAGTGCTAACCCATCGCATTGCCACCGCATCTCCTCGGCGCTATCTGATTGCAGACGAGGTGGGTTTGGGCAAGACCATCGAAACCGCGTTGATCTTGCGCGAGTTGGCTAGTCGGGGTGAATTGAACCGCGCGCTGATGGTGGTGCCTGCCGGTCTGGTGAATAACTGGCACCGCGAACTGAACCAAGTGTTTAACCTCGATTTTGAGGTGTTCGGCTCCGAGGGCGACATTACCGACCGCAAGACTAATGCTTTCGCCAAGCACGACCGGCTGATCGCGAGCATCGACACGCTCAAGAGACCTGCGCGGATTCGGCGTATGCTGGATGCGCCACGCTGGGATTTGGTGGTCTTCGACGAGGCACACCACCTGACCGCCCATCGTACTGGTGGCAAGGTCAGAAAGACAGAGAACTATAAGCTAGCTGAAGCTCTAAAGGATCATTCGCGTGATCTGCTGCTACTGTCTGCCACTCCTCACCAAGGTAATCATTTCCAGTTTTGGATGCTGGCTCGATTGCTAAACCCGACCTTATTTGATAGCCCCGAAGAAATGCTGGACAACCGTCATCGCCTGAACACGGTGATGTTCCGGCGCACTAAAGCCGACGCTTGTCAGCCTGATGGTTCACCGCTGTTTGCACGTCGTTGGGTACATACAGAATCTTTTCTGATGAATCCAGAAGAGAGACTGTTCTATGAAAAGCTGCGCGAATATTTAGAAGACGGCTTCGATCTCGCTCGCCGACAAGGTAATAAAGGGCGTGCGCTTGGTTTCCTTATGGCGATCTTCCAAAAAATCGCTGCATCAAGCTTTGCTGCTGTTCGGCGGACATTGAAGCGCCGATTGTTGATGCTAACACTGCATGAGGCCCTTCTGCGTGATAAGGAGCTCGACATCGAAGGCAGGGAGCGCCTCACTGAGGAAGCTAGAGAGCTAATCCATGAACAATACGGACTAGCTTATGACAGTATTGGGCGTAGCGAAGTTGATCGTGTGCTCGCCGACCTTAAGTACCGTTTGGTCAAACGATTAGATGAAGAAGCATTGGAATTGGCATCAGATCCATACGGCAGCGAATATTCTGCAAGCCATGCAGAAGAGGCTGCTTCTGCAGTCGTGGAAATCCATTTGCCAGAAGAGCGCTTACGAATTGGTGATCTATTAAAGGTATTCCCACAGCAACGGGAGACCAAGGCACAGAAGTTGCTGGATGGATTGGGTTATCTGTGGCGACAAAATTCAAGCGAGAAGATCGTCATCTTCGCCACCTACCTCGGCACGGTCGACCTGATTGCTGGAGAGATTGAGCGGGCATATCCCGGCCAGGGTGTGGTGGTGCTGCGTGGCGGTGATCACGGTGCCAAGCTGGCGGCTGAACGCAAATTCCGCCTAAAAGACGGGCCTCGTGTTCTGGTGTGTACAGCAGCTGGCCGCGAAGGCTTAAACCTGCAATTTGCACGAATCCTGTTCAATTTCGATTTACCGTGGAATCCGATGGATGTGGAACAACGCATCGGGCGTATCCACCGCTATGGACAGAATCACACTGCCCAGGTGTACAACCTCGTATTGTCTGACACCATCGAAGGGCGAATTTTCCTGATGCTGGATGAGAAGCTGACGGAAATTGCCAAGACGGTCGGCAAGGTCGATGACCAAGGCAACGTCGCTGAAGACCTGCGTGCACAGATTCTTGGTCAGCTATCCGAGCGGCTCAATTACGATCGCTTGTACCAGGAGGCTTTGTCCGACCCTGAATTGAAACGCACACAGGTGGAGTTGGAAGCGGCGCTCTCGAATTCACGCGAAGCGCGGCAGGTGGTGTTCGATCTGTTCCAAGACCTCGAAGGCTTCAGTCTCGATGACTATAAGCCTTTTTCCGACGTGTCATCCAGTTTGGATCGGCTAGTACGTTTCCTGTCGGCAGCGGTAGTGGATCGTCAGCAGCGCTTGGTCAAGATCGACAACGAAACCTACGACCTCGTGACTGTTGATGGCGCACGTCGGGCACGATTTACCTTGAGCCGCAATACGGCTACGAGCAGTGATAACGTCGAACTGATGGGCCTGGATCATCCACTGATACAGGAAGAGCTTGGACGCTGGCGCAGCGTTCCGCCCGAGGATATTGGAATTGCGGTTTCAGGGGACGTAGACGCGCCAGTTCTGCTTTCTCTCTGGATTGTTGAGGCGTCCGCAGGCAACGGCGAACGCCGTGTCGTCGTTCAACCCATTGCCGTCAAGCAGGATGGTACACGGGTTCCGGTAGTCGAGCGTCAGGCTGAGCAATACCTACAGGCACCAGCAACGTCTCCTAGGTTTACTCCAGAACAACGGCAGGAACTGTTCTCGCATGTGGTTGAGCCGACACTGCAGCGGGAACTGAAGCACAAGGGCGCAGCGAATGGGGATGGCAGCTATTCGGCGGAGCTGATCGGCTATGTAGAGATTATTAATCAGGTGGATTGATGCTGGACGAGTATTCAATTGAGCAGCGCGCAACGCAAATTTTCGATGCACGAACCAAAGAATATTTTTTCGAGGTGTTGAGCTGCTATTCGGCAGGCAACCATCGGTCAGCGGTCGTGATGCTCTGGTCCGTCGTGGTTTGCGATCTGCTGTTTAAGCTCCAGCACTTGGTTGATCTCTACGGGGATGACAAGGCCAAAGGTATTCTGGCCGAGATTGGGCAGATGCAGCAAGATAACGAACGGTCGCCGGTGTGGGAAACGAAACTGGTGGAATCGGTGGCTGAGCAGACTCAGTTACTGGATATTGCCGAACGTGAGAATCTGCTCCACCTGCAACGGCAGCGTCATCTTGCAGCACACCCGGTAGTCAACGCGAACTTTCAGTTGCATCGCCCGAATCGTGACACTGCCCGTGCCCTGATCCGCAACGCACTTGACGGTCTCCTCACGAAGGCCCCGATCCTGTCGAAGCAGATTGTGGGTGATCTGGTCGAAGACCTTGAACAGGCATCCGGCATTCTGATCGATGATAAGAAGCTGAAGGCATACTTGCAGAGCAAGTATTTCTCGCGCTTCAATCCGGAGGTTGAAAAAGCCGTATTCAGAGCCCTCTGGAAATTCGTGTTCCGGCTGACGGACGAAAAATGCGAGAAGAATCGTCCCATCAACTACAGTGCGCTGGCACTACTCCATAGCCGCAACCCCGGCCAATTTCGGGCGCAGATCGAAGCCGACAAGGATTACTTCAGCACAATAGCGACTGGCGGCACAGCGCTGGTCTGCCTGATCCACTTTCTATCGCGGTCAGGCGCGATCTACGAGTTGTTGGCTGATCACGCCAAAACCGCGATTCAGCACGTCGTCGATAACGACGTGTCGTCCCGATGCTTGGCTTGGTTTACGGCAGCGTCCTTACCGGAGCATGCCCAGCAGCTACAAGCTTGGATTGTTGGCGATGCATATCCGGAGGTCGGTCGCGAAACCTGGGATGCTTTGCTGGAAATATCGGACTCTCTGGAATGGGAGAAATCCGTAGTGCGGCTTGCAAGCGCGTACTACACGGCAAGCCCCAGCTACAACACCGCGGACAGACGCTTCAATGAGGCAATCCGGCCGTTGCTTCCGGTATTTGATCTGGACGAATGCATCGAGCTGATTCGCTGCATCGAACAAAACGGTCAGACGTGGGAGCGACGCGGAGCCTATATAGACCACCGAGATCTTCGCGCCCGTGTGCTGGAGATAAACCCGGCAGCAGATTTAACCGAATACCAAGTATTCAATCGTAACCTCGGCTGAAGCCGTAGCACGACAAAGAACGAGACAGGAACAAGACAAGCATGGCTCGCATCGAAAACCACAAATACAGCATCGAGGAAGCGTTCAGGGAATGCTTCTATATCGTTCCGGACTACCAGCGCGAGTACGTCTGGACAGATAAGGAAGTGCATCAGCTGCTGGAAGACATCGGTGAGCAGATCGATGCGGGCACGACACGAGAATATTTCATTGGCACTGTGCTGGTGTCACCAACCGACCAGAAGAATCATTACGAGGTCATCGATGGCCAGCAGCGCCTTACCACATTCTTCTTGCTGCTCTGTGCATTGAAGCATCTGTTCCAGGGTGAGCCGCAACGGCAGATGATTTCTGGGTTGATCTCGACCAGCTATGTGGATAGCGACGGTGAGGTGCGCACCAACCTAAAGTTAGAGCCTCGCTACGAGAATGCGGGCGAAGTGATGGCCAAGTTGGTGGAATTGGATGCCGATCCACAGACCGTGCGCACGGGCATCCAGTCAGCGGGCATCGCCAGCTTTGGCTCGCTCGAAAATCTGGTCAACGCCTACGGCACGCTGTATCGCTATCTGAAGGACAACTACGACGACATCGCTAATCTCAAGAAGTATTGGGGCTACCTGGCCAACAACGTGGTGTTCATTCAGATCTCCACTGACGTTAGTAGCGCGCTGAAGATCTTTGAGACCATCAACGAGCGTGGTGTCGGTTTGAACCCGATGGACCTGCTCAAGAACCTGCTGTTCACGCAGGTCAAACAAGCCCAGTTCACTCAGCTCAAGGACGAGTGGAAGAAGATCACCAAGCCGCTGGAGAAGGAGAAGGAAAAGCCGCTGCGTTTCCTGCGCTACTTCCTGATGGCCAACTACGTCATCAAAAACGATCGCAGTGACTCGGTGGTTCGCGAGGACGAAATTTACGATTGGTTCGTGGCCAAAGACAACGCCGCCTTGTGCGATTATGCGAACAAGCCCTTCGAGTTCGTCCGCAAAGTGATCCGTAATGTTGAGCACTACCTTGCCTTTGCCAATGGGCTGGGTAATGACGGCAAGCCTAGCCTGGTAATGGACAGTCTCAAGCGTCTGGCCGGTGGCGCGTTCAGCTTGCATTACGTTCTACTGCTGGCGGCGGCCAACTTTCCCAAGCCGTTGTTCGACCATTTCGTAGCGCAGCTGGAGAGCTTCCTCTTCTACTACATCTTCACCAAGACCCCGACCAAGGATCTGGAGCGCAGCTTCTCGCAATGGGCCGACGAGCTACGCGCAATTGCAGGGACCACAGATCCAGTGAAACAGAAGGTTCAGCTCAACGCATTTGTCACCGACCGTTTCGAGAACAACATGTCGGGCAAGTCACAGGAACTGGCCGATGCCCTCAAACGCTTCACCTTGTATTCGATGCAGCAGTACCGAACACGTTACCTGCTGGCACGGCTGACGCAACACGTCGAGATGGCCTTCAGCGGACTGAAGGTGCCGGGCAATCTGGAGCCATTCACTAATCTAGAAATCGAGCACATTCTGCCCAACAAGCCAGAGGACGATCTTCGCACCAATTGGGCCACCGAGAATCCGGGAATGGTTTACGAAGACTTCAAGAACCGGTTGGGCAATCTGACCTTGCTGGAGAAGCCCATCAACATTGTCGCGGGGAACGATTATTACTCGGTCAAGAAGGTAGAGTACAGCAAGAGCGGTAACTACCTGACTCGCAGTCTGGTGGCGCTGACCAATGTTGGGCAAAACACGTCCATCTCGCGGATCAACTCAAAGCTTGAGGCTTTCCCTGCATGGAATGCGGCAGCTATTGAAAAGCGGCACGGCATGCTCATCGCTTTGGCTCTGGATGTTTGGAAAACTAATCCAATTGATGTCTGACAAGAAAGGTCGATCAAGATGGCAAGCACAGAGCCCCCTATCTCAATGTGTGCAGATTGCAAAATCTCTGGTTGGTGCTTCTCGAAGCGCCAAACCGTATGCCAATCTAAAGTATAGGGATAGTCGGAAAGTCACTTCGATAATTGGGGTCCACTGATATTTCATCCAGATGAACGCTCATTGGTCACCAGCCTTATCCGAGTCGGTCTCATCAACCAATGATTCCTCATCCTCGGAATGCTTCGTTGGCTCATCTAACAGTCCTGATTCCTGCCGGGCCAGTCGCACTTCCTCCCCATGCCCCTGCTCATAAGCCGCCTGATGCGCATGCCGTTCCATCGTCACAATTTTATTCGCCAGCCGTTGTAACCGCTGCTGCCACTCTAGGCGTGCTGCAATGCAATGTTTGTTGGAGATGACCTGGCACAGCCACAAGGTGTCCATCACGATCATCAGCTGATCCAGCAAACGAATCAACTCGACGAATTGCGCAATCTGCGGCGAGGCAATCTTCGCCACGAATTCCCTGGGATGCGTGTAGGTCGGCGTTTCATTGATGCCGTTGTCAGCCTTGAGTTTTTCTAGCCGACTCTTTTCCTGCTGCAGTTGCTCAGCGCATTCGGTAATCATTTGACTGACGATGCTTTCGATTTCATCGACCGTTTCCTCCCGGCCGATGATGCGCAGTATCACGTCGATCGCATACAAGGACACCATCAGTCGATGATAGCTATCACGGATGACCCGAATGGCTTGTTCGCTGTTGATGCTAAACGTACGCTCAAATATCGGGCGACTAATGGCGCGACGCTGGGCTGGTTTGGGCTGTGGAGCTGTTTCGGACATGACCGTTTCCTGATGTGGACGAATGGTTCATGATCGTATGCCAATTTTTTTTCGACATTTCTGCAATAAAGGTCGAATTCGTCCTTTATTGCAAGATCACTTCAAAAAATCTTTGCTTCAATACCCACCAACGGAATCGGTTGGTCATCGGCCTTTCGCTTCTTCTCATACTTTCTCGGCTGATTTTTCATGATCGCCTTGATCCGACTTCGGTCGGCGTTCCGCTTTTAAGCGGCGACGGTGGTGTTCCATCGGCGTGTTAGGTGCGTCAAGCCTGATGTGAGTTTTTTATTTTTTAACCCTGCCGGGCGTCTCGATTCCCAGTCGGGGTTCGACGGCCGGCGTGCCCATCGCCGCGCCGCTGGGTATTGTTATCGTTGAGTCGGGCGCGGCCGATTGGAGGACATCATCATGGCCAGTCGTGGTGTAAACAAAGTCATCTTGCTGGGCCATCTCGGTGCCGATCCGGATGTTCGCTTCATGCCGAACAACGGCGGCAAAGTCGTGGCGGTGCGTTTGGCAACCAGTGAGATTTGGAAAGATGCCAAAAACGCCAAACAGGAACGTACCGAATGGCATCGGGTCGTGTTTTTCAAAAAATTGGCCGATACCGCCGAGCAGTATCTCAGCAAAGGCAGCAAGATCTATGTGGAAGGCTGTCTTCGTACCCAGCAATGGGATAAGAACGGCGAAAAGCGTTACCGCACGGAAGTGGTGGTGCATGACTTGCAACTGCTCGATCGCCCAACAGCGCCTGCATCTGTAAATGGTTCATCATCGAGCCCGGTAACGGATGACGGCGATTGGGATAACGAGTATGCCGACATGCCGCTCAACTAAACCCAGGCGATAAATGAACGGCCGCAACCGCGGATAAATTTTAACTTACTGCCGACCAGCTTTTGCTATTTCGGCTTTCCAACCCAAAGGGGACGACTATCCCCGTTGGGGCCATGGCGTTCCCATTTATTAAGGAGATCACCCATGAGCAATCAAAATCGAAATTATCCTGCGAAGTCTCGCGACTTACCCATGCCGATGGCAGCCCAACAAGGCTATGGCATTTCTGAGCAATCCTGGAAGGTACTGACCGAAGTCACCTTTCCCACGGCGAAAACCCCGGAAGCCATTCTGATGGCGCTGGATTATTGCAAGGCCCGCAAGCTAGACATCTTCAAAAAGCCGGTGCATATCGTGCCGATGTGGAGTGCCGCCTTGGGCCGCAATGTCGAAACCGTCTGGCCGTCCATTATGGAAATTCAGACGACCGCGTCTCGGACCGGTGTTTGGGCCGGCATGGATAGGCCTGCCTGGGGCCCGGATGTCACCAAGACCTTTACCGGTCGCTACAAGGACGATAACGAGCAATGGCAAGAATCCAGTGTCACCGTGACTTTTCCCGAATGGGTGGCGGTTACTGTTTATCGGATTGTCGCCGGCAAACGTTGTGCCTTTACCGAGGAAGTCTATTGGCTCGAAGCCTACAGCACCGCCGGTGGAAAAAACTCTCAAGTGCCGACCGCGATGTGGATCAAACGCCCTAAGGGGCAATTGGCCAAATGCGGTAAAGCGGCGTCGCTCAGGGCAGCTTTTCCGGAGGAATGCGGTTATGCCGCAGAAGAAATGGATGGCAAAACCTTAGACGACATTGCAGACGGTCGTGTGATCGATGGCAGTGCCAGTGTTGTGAATGCAGCCGAATTTGGCAGTGACGAGTATGTTTTGGGAGATGTTTCAGACGGTAATGCAAACCGCGTCATCGATCTGTCGCAAATCCATCCCAAGGTACAAAAAGCAGTCGCTGAACTGGTTAGACGGACTGCGGCAGCTGGTGCCTGGAAAGCGGCCTACGACTATGCCAACCAGAAGTTCAAAGGCATCGATCTAACCTTTGCCTTGGCCGAGTTGGACAAGGTATCGGAGGTCGACCCCAGAGCAACGGCAGCCTTGAGCCAAACCGACAGTACCGGTATGCCGCCATTGTCACCCAAAGAAATGGCCATGAATCAGGCCCGTCAAACCTTGGGTAACGCCGCCTAGTGGCTTTGCAATCTCAATTTTCCTAACCACCCGCTAGGGCGTCATGATTCGCCCACGGGGTCGGACATGACGCTCTTCAATTATCAGGAGAGATCATGAACGCAATCGATCAATCATTGAACCGGCTGCCCTGTCATACCGACTGGCGGCGTTACGACTCACCCACGGTGATTCGCCGGCATGGGCGCGGCTTTTTAGAACGCAGCTTTAAACCGAGCGTAACAGTTGCAGATGTCGACAAACCCTCCAAAGCGGAATTATGTAATTTGGTAGAGAGCTTTGGCGGCTTGGTGTTGCCAACCCCAGATGCCGTGTTGTTGCTGTTTGCTGATTACCATTGGGCGCAGCGTTGCGAACGGCATTTATCCCAACGCGGCGTGCCCTCGTTGCGATTAGGTTGTCACATTCAGTTGCCGGAATCCTGGCAATGAAAATCGTCGACGTTTCGCAACGTTCCGATGCCTGGCGGCAATGGCGTTCACAAGGCGTCAGTGCCAGTGAAGCGGCCATCGTCATGAACCGCTCACCGTATAAAAGCTATTGGCGACTCTGGGCAGAAAAGATCGGTCTGGTGTTGGAAGCCAGTTTGGACAACAACCCGTTGATCCGCGCCGGCATCCAGCAAGAGCCCGAGGCTCTGCACCGCTTCGAGGATAAACACGATCTGATGTTGTTGCCGCTGTGCGGCGAGTCGGAAAAGTATCCTTTGATGCGGGCCTCGTTTGACGGCTTGTCCGATGCGAATGAACCCGTCGAAATCAAATGCCCCCACGAGACCACGTTCTTGGATGTGGCGTTGAATCGGGAAGCTTCGGCGGCCTATCAGTTGTATTGGTGCCAGGTGCAACAGCAACTACTGGTCGCCGAAGCCGAACGCGGCTTTTTGTTTTTCTACCACCAAGGCCAGGATGTGGAATTCGAGATTCAGCGCGATGAGCGCTTTCTCACCGAGTTGGTCGAAGCGGCGATGGATTTCTGGTCGGCGGTCAAATCGAAAAAGGAACCGCCTAAGGATCCGGAACGCGATTTGTATTTGCCGCACGGCAAGGTGGAACGGCAATGGCAACAACTGGCGGCGACGTATCGGCAGCGGGCGTTGACCATCTTGGATCTCAAAAGCCAACTCAACCAGTTGGAGGATGAGCAGTCGAGCATTGAAAACACCTTGGTGGCCTTGATGGGCGATTACGTGGCTGCGGAGCATTCCGGGTTACGCATCAGCCGCTTTCAAAGCCAGGGTGCTATCGATTACAAGGCGGCACTTCAAACCTTGCAACCGGATGTTCAGGCTGCGTCACTGGAAGTCTACCGAAAACCGTCGGCCACGCGAGTTCGTGTGACCTGCCGAGAAGACGACGGCAAACATGCCGAAGTGCCATTCGATGCCCAAGCCTTGAAAGATCTGGCGGGTGTGGACTTTTGGTTTTGATGGTTCGTTTCAAGACATCCTGTAACCCAAGCGGTTACGGGATGTTTATTCATTGACGGCAGGATCGGTTCAGGTTGGGCATGTCGGTTTTAGGCTGGGCTTTCGAAAAAAGTCCAACTCAAAACCCGCATCGTTCAGGCATTCCCTTCGTGGAATCCCGAATCCGGTTTCGACCGGCGTTCCGTTATTAAGCGGCATGAGCGTTTGCCTCGTGTGCCAGGTGCGTCAAGCCTGGTGTTTTTTGTTTGTCCCGTTGGGGTTCATCACCCTTGCGGGACTTGGTGACCCTTTTTATCTATTGAAGGAGGTCATCATGAATCACGACTTTTGGAAAACCTTGCACGGCTGGTTGAACGTTGCCAATAGCGACGACATCCAGGCCAAAAGGCGGTTGCTGCTGGAGATGCACCGTCAAATCTCGGACCCCGGTTTGAGAAGCGACATTCAGCGCATCGTTCGTTTGATGGATCGGGAGCTGTTAGCCCGCGCCGAATGGGCGATGTACTGCGTCATGCAGTTACGTTAATTTTTTCTCCCCTGGTTAGCCAGTGTTTTACACCCGTCGGGGCTCATCACCCCTCGGGGCCGGTGCGCCCCTTGTCATTTGAGGCTAGTCCTCGAGGAGCTCACCATGTATCAATCCTATTCCATCGCCGACACCTTCGGCATTCAGGCCCCGGCATCCATGAAAGTGGAAGGCTTTATTCCGGCCAATAACCTTTATGTGCCAACGAAAAAGCCGTACGTGTTTCGCAAGGATCACTTGCGCGATGTGTTGGCGTTTTTAGGCGCCCACAATGGCGACGGCTTATATCTGACCGGTCCAACCGGTTCCGGTAAAACCTCGTTGTTGGAACAAGTTGCAGCGCGTCTAAACTGGGGCGTGCATTCGGTCACCGGCCACGGTCGATTGGAACTCAACGATCTGCTCGGCCAGTACATGCTGGTCGACGGCGGCGCGATGAAGTGGATCGATGGTCCGTTGACCCTGGCAGTTCGTCTGGGCCATATATTGTTGATCAACGAGATCGATGCCATCGATCCAGCCGAGCTGATTGGCTTGAATGAAATCGTTGAAGGGAAACCGCTAACGATTCCGCAAACCGGCGCTGTGATTACGCCGCATCCGAAGTTTCGTTTGGTCGCGACCGGCAATAGTGCAGGGTCTGGTGATCAGTCGGGTTCGTACCAAGGCGTATTACGTCAAAACCTGGCGTTTCTGGATCGATTTAGGCTGATGGAAGTCGGCTACCCCGAGCCCGAAGACGAAATGAAGCTGTTGGCTGATGTGGTGCCGACCATGCCGGAATCGGTACGGGAAAGCATGATCAAGGTGGCCAATCAGATTCGTAAAGTCTTCATCGGCGGTCCGGATGGCGGTGGCATGCTGTCGGTGACCTTATCGACGCGCGGTTTAGTGCGTTGGGCATCGTTGGTCGCCACATTCAAAAGTGCGCCGAATGCCTTGGCTTATTCGCTGGATCGGGCTTTGACCTTTCGTGCCGAACCCGCCGAACGCGAAGCGATTCATCGCATCGCCAAGGATGTGTTTGGGGACGATTGGGCGGTGTAGTCATGACGGCTTGGACTTTATACCGTCATCGTAATGCTGACGGCAGCTCCAAAGACTGGGCGGTCCGAAGTAATTCGGATGGCAGTATCACCACCCGCTGGGGCAAGACAGCTTCTCGTCTGCCCAGCATCAACACGCGAACCGGTATTCGCCAGCACGAAATCGAACGGCAAAAGCAGGCCAAGGGCTATGTGTTTGTCGGCGAAGTCGAAATCGATGCCGATGGCAACATCCGTCTGCCCCGTTCCACGACGATAGCCGATCCGGTACCCGTGTCGACAGAAACCCCACTGGTCGCGGTCGACAAGCTGTATTGGCATGTCGATTGCCGCGCTGGGCACGTTACCTTGCTCGATATGGGCATCGCGCTACGGCGTTGGTTGGGCGATCTGGAGGCCTGGTCTCAGGCTCAAGGACTTGCCACAAGCGACTGGTTCGGTTGGCAACAACTGCTCGATGCCAGTCTGGGCGAGGATGCCTTTGATCTCAGTGGGCAAATCCATCTCGAACACGGAATATTGCCTTGGCTGTGGTTGATGGCCTTGAAACATGCTGCCTTTCCCGGTGTCTCGGTGGACATTGCGACTGAAAGCGGCCGTGATGTGTCGGCGGACCTCAGGGCTGAAACCGAGGTATTGGCATTATTCGATACCGACGTCGAGAACATAAGGTCGCTGGCTGAAAACTTGGGGCTTTTGAAACCCCGACTCGATCTTGCGTTGGCCATGGCGGATCAAACCGATCACTGGTTTTGATCCGCTGGCGGACATGCCGTTTAGCCCTGTATCGCGTTCGATGCAGGTATTTTTTAACATTCACCCGGAAGGGGCCATTCGCCTCTGCGGGGTCAGTGTGCCTTCTTCCATAGGAGGTTCACATGACACAAACTCAACTCATTTTGGATCAAGTGGTCTTGATCAAAGTCGACGCCACGATTTACGGCGCGCGCAAAAAGCTCAACAAAGAGGATCTGGTACTGGCCGACGGTAGCAAGTTGCCACCGGAGGATTTGGCCAGTTTGGGCTCGAAACGCTTGCTCGATCCGGATCGGCTATCGGTGTTCAACCGTCTAAAGAAGGAAGCCGAACGCATTTGTTTACGCGTCGGCACCCGATTTCTAGGCGGATTCATCGTACCGGTCGCAGCAGCGGCGCGGGTCACGGCGGAACTAGATCGTATCGCCGGGGATTTTGCCGAGGCACGGGCAGAGTTTTTGGATGGCTACGATGCGGCGGTACAAGACTGGATGGTCAAACATCCGGAATTTGCCGGCATCATCGAAAAGGCCATCGACTCGGTGGCTTTGGTCGCCACCCGCTTGACCTTTGATTATCTGGTGGTCTCGGTCGCTTTACCCGAACAGTTGCCGAAACAGGAGGTCGAACGCCTGGAAAGCAAAATCGGTTCGTTGAGCGAGCAGATGTTCCATGAAATTGCGGTAGACGCCAACTTGCTGGTCGAGCAATCGTTACTCGGCAAGGAACAGGTTACCCGCAACGCGCTGAGGCCGATCAAACGCATCCGCGATAAACTCGATGGTTTGAGTTTCTTGGACTATCGGGTGGCGCCGGTGGTAGAGACGATCGATGACTTGTTCGGCAAAATCCCGAACAGAGGTTCGATCGAAGGTGGTTTGCTGCAGGAAATCCTCGCCATGGCGATGTTGCTGGCCGATCCGGATAAAACTCGGCGGCACGGTGAAGGATTGTTGGCTGGACAAGCGCCGGCAGTCCAGACCGATGCCTATACCAATGTTGACGTTGATGATGAAGTATCTGTTGATCAAGCGGAACTCGAATCATCAGTACAGCCCTCATTACCCGCTCCAGTGAATGTTGAGAACGTTGCAAACGATCCGGACTTTACCGATCTGTTTGATGGCATCTTTGACGATGAGCTCGAAGTGGAATCGGCATCCGATAACTGGGCGTTGGAGGTTTTGCTGGATAAAAGTCAATCCAATTTGGAAACCGATAGCGATGCGGCTAGATACGAACACTCGGAAAACGCAGCGGAACCGGCAACGGTGACGGCGGGCGACGATGAGGAAACGGACGATTCCGACCAGGACTACTGGTTCTGATCTGACGCCATTTAACCATTCACCCACGGGGGCAAAGTCATGTCCCACTGGGATCATGGTTTGCCCTCCACAATTGGAGCACACCATGAAAAATAGAACCTTACACAACGCATTCCCCATCGTTGCGGCAGCCATTGGCAATCGCTTTGGGGTCAAAGTCAGTGTCGGCGGCGATAAAGCCTATACCGATGGACGATCGATTCAACTGCCCGCCTATGACGGCGACGATCCGGATTATCAGGATGTTGCCTGGGGGCTGTTAGCCCATGAAGCCGCACATATTCGCTATTCGGATTTTACGCTGAGCTATGGCAGTTCGGTATTACGCCGGCGCTTATGCAATGCGATTGAAGATATCCGCATCGAGCACGAACTGGCCAAGGACTTTCCGGGGACGCGACTGACGATACGAACCGTGATTGAAAATATGATTGCCAAAGGCGACTTTGTCGCCAGCCGTATCGATGATCATCCGGCCAATATTTTGTACAGCTTTGTTTTGAAGAGTCTGCGAGCCAGGGTGTTGGGTCAAACGGCGTTACGGCCGTTGGTCGAACAAACCGAAGCGGCACTGAAAGCGAGTTTTCCGAAAGGTGCGGTAACGCGCCTGAAAGGCTTGCTGTCCGAAGTACCGCTGGGTTTGCAGTCTGAATCCGATTGCCTGCAATTGACTGATCGCATCCTGATCATGATTGAGCAGGAATTCGAGCAACAAAGGCAACGCAATCAGGCAAGGCCATCGGCAAATGAGGACTCCTCGCCTGAACCGGATGATTTGGATCAGTCCAAAGTTTCAGACTCACAGGATTCGGATGATTCGAATGGCTCAGATTCCCAGAATAGCTCGGAACCCGATGAACGTTTACCAAACGACACTGATGACGAATCGTCTTCAGAATTCGGTGGTAACGATGCATCGAATCCGGAAAATCCTGACGAAGAACCGACAACATCTTCCGATAGCGCTTCATCCAATCCGCAAGATGAGGATGAAGAAAATACAGAGATTACCGACCCGATGGGCGTCTTGCAAACCCTGTTGTCCGCCGGAGACGGTGACATCGAGCAGGATTTATTCGAATCCCTGAAATCGGCTTTGTCATTGGCCGCGGAAAATGAATCGGAATTGCTGATGCCCAGTGGCCACGAGCCACCAATGGATGAGCGAGCCGGAGCGGTTTTACTGCGCAAGGTGCAAGGCGAATCAGGGAAAATCCGCGCCGCGTTGCAAGGCATCGTCCAATCGCAAACCCTAAGCCGCACGCAACACGCTTGTCGTGGCAGCCGGTTGGACAGCAAACGTTTACACCGCTTACCACTCGGCGAAACCAAGCTGTTTCAGCGCAAGCAGTCCAAGGTGGCACCCAATACGGCCATCCATCTGTTACTCGATAAATCCGAAAGCATGGGTTATCAGGTGGCCGATAGCCAAGGCCAGCCCATCGGATCGCGTATGCCGATTGCGTTGGAAGCCACCTTGGCATTGGCTTTAGCTTTTGAAGGCATTCCGGGGGTTAATCCCGGCGTGACCGCGTTTCCTGGGGCTCAAGACGACTCGGTATTCCGATTGCTGGAACATGACCAACGTGTGAAGGCCCGAACCGGTGCATTTTCGCTGGCCGCCGTTGGCAGTACGCCGATGACGGAAGCGATTTGGTTTGGTGCGGCGTCACTGCTGCGTTGCCGGGAACCGCGCAAGGTGTTGATGGTGATGACCGACGGTCAGCCCAACGACACCTTGAACACGCTGGAATTGTTGCAGCGCTGCCGCGATAGTGGAATTGAAACGGTCGGTGTCGGTTTGGGATTGGATGTCAGTCATCTGTTCCCGATAGCCATCACCATTAACGACCTTTCAGAACTGAGAGCGCAATTGTTCGAACTCTCGAAATCGTTGTTGTTGGCGGCCTAAGGCCAGTCAATTATCCGTAGCCCAATCCTTAGGTCTTAACCTGAGCGATTGTGGCTATGGGTAGCTGATTGCAACCGCCGTTTGCAACCGCCGTTTGTCGAATGCACTCACTTACTGGAGCTCATTCGACAAACAGACACTTCATGCGTTCTTTCCAGGACGCTGAATCCGACTTTGGTCGGCGTTCCGTCTTTAGGCGGCGAGCACGTTAATCGTGATCGTGTCGGGTGCGTTAAGCCCGATGTAAAACGCAGAGGTATTAACTGCTGCAAATCAAAAAACCCGCTTCGGGCGACCATCGCCCGGCCGGGTGCTGTTCATTCGAAGTGTTTTCTTAAATTTTCAACGGAGAACTTCAATGAACTTTATTTTCGGCGTCATCCTACTGGCTATGTTCATCCTCGCCTTGCGGGTGATTTTGGCAACCGCGTTGCAAATGCTGAGCGCGTTGAAACACACAGCTCAAACGTTTCACCGCTATCGTGCGCAGCGTTTGGCACGACATCGGCTACCGGTCATCATGCCACGTAGCCGCGAGGATATGGATTGGTTGGCGATATCGGATTCGGTGCGTCAGGAAATTCAGAGTCGTAATCGTGAAACAAATCGCGAGTTGGAGCGATTGGAACTTCAATATCAAGCCAAACAGAAAACAATCAAACTCTACGAGGCGGATATTGAAATCGCCAAACTGGAGCGGGAGCTATTTAAAATCAAACCGATGACTGTTGCGGACGAAGTCGAAGTAAAACCTCGGCGGCGTTCAAAAAAAGCGACCGGTTTAGCCATGGTGGACGACAAGTCCACTAAAACTGCCCAACAGGTTTTTCAATTGCGAGAAGCGCTGAAAGGTACTGCCAACGCATTACCGGCTAATCAGCAAGCCCGCCATTGAATACCCGTAACGTGGTTCCGGTTGCCGTATTGATACGGCGAACCGGGATCTCGTGTTGACTGGATTCATCGGCAAATGCCCAACTGCCTTCGGGCAATAGCGACAACAAATCGTTCTGGGTTTCCCGACGTATTTGGCGAATTTTGTTTAGAAACGGCCAGGCCTGTTCAGGATTATCAACGCGCTTGAGCACGTCGGCTTCCAAAACATCCAATTTTTGGAAAATTTGTTGGCAATGTCGAACGACTTTTAGTGGTTCGTCGACCGGAATCGCCATCGGTTTTCGACTTGGAGACGGCTCCTCCGTCCGCTTAGGACTGAGGAAATCAAAAATGCGCAAAATATCGTCAAACATGGCTATTTCTCTGCTTTTTAGTGAGTTTTAACCACCATATACCGATTTTTGTGCGAGTTCAACCCCGCTGCATGAGCCAGATTTAGGCTTAATTCAGCGTTTTTCACCCAGCAGGAACTTCATCCTGCCGGGTGGTCGTTCCTGCATTTTTTGGAGGTCATGACCATGAAAACAATCAACCAACCCAGCGTTGGCGCAACCTCACTTGAGAACAGTGCGGTTCGTTATCTGAATCAGTACCGCTGTCCATACTGCCAAACCGAATGGGAGGATGGTTGGGATTGCGCTTGTAACGATCGCTGTCCGGATTGCAACAAGGAAATCGAGCCTTATGAAAGCGCATTAGTAGAGGGTGAATTGGCGGAAACCGAATCACCAGTCGAAGAACCAGCCTTAGCTAATGCAACGCAGGAAGGCGTGAATCGGCTCTTCGTAGTTTCCTACGAAATCGACTATGTGCACAGGGTTTCGGTCGGTATCACCGCGGACAGTCCCGAAGCGGCACAACAGCTTGCCGAGCAGGCATTCAACGATGCCACGATTTGGGATGACACCGCTGCCATGCCGTTATTGTCCGATGAATATCATGAAGCGGAGGGTGAAAGCCTAGTCTGGGAATGCGTTTCCGTTGAACAATGGCCGGAACCCGATCATTCGGTACGGCAATTGAAGAAAGAGCAAGCGGCCATGCGGGTTTGTCGGGGATTGGTTGAAGCCTATCAACAAGGCGAAACTAGAGGCGGCAGTATCGATTGGGACGACTTGGATCAGTTGATTCCTGTGGCTTTACAAGCCTTGGGAAAACCTGCGCTGGACATCCAATCCTGAAAACTGTGCGCTGAAATTTTTATGCGCACAATTTGTACAAGTCTGAGTTAGCCAAATCATTCGATTCGGTACTCATTTTTATCCACCCAAACGGGAATGCCCTATTCCCGCTGGGGAATCGTGATGTTTCCGTATTTTTTGAGGACAACATCATGAATCAAGTCTTTGAACATACCTTCAGCACGGGGCATTGCATCCAGTATCAGCGATTACCGTCCGGTACCTGTTACCACGCCGATACACCAGAACCGGTGGTCGAGTTGTTAGAACAGCTTCGCCATAGCCGACGCAAAATCCGGCTGTATTACGGAGATCCAGCTACCGGTCAGTCCTGGCTCGATGAGCACGATGTCATCGGCTGGATTGGTCGCTCAACCGGCACGATCAAAGTGCCGCTATTGATCGAACCGGGTGACATCGGCGGTCCGGCCTTGCTGGATCATTGCATCGTCCGTATCGACAGCCCGCGCCAGGTGCTTTACCAACATGATGATTTTCGGGTTGGCACAGTAGAACTGGTCAGGGGCGAGCTTAAACGCTTGCCGTGGGAAATCTGGATCGATGGCGGCGTGCATGCCCGGTTCAAAGTGAAAACCGAAGTCCGGCAGTATCAGGACTTCATTCAAGGTAAGCGGTTCGCGTTGATCTGACGCGCCGTTTTCATTTTTGACACTCGGTTAAGCCGAGTTTTTCACACTACCCCTGCGGGATGATTCTATCCCGCCAGGGATAAATCGGTCGTCAGGGGCTTCTTTGGAGAATACCATGACAGATCCTTATCAATATTACCCCACGCCAGAAGCACTGAGTCGAAAAGCTTGGGCGATGTTCAAGAACCAGCAATTCGCGCGGGTATTGGAGCCTTCAGCAGGCGAAGGACATTTGCTTCGTCCAGGGCCATACCAGTACGGTAAACGTTTGCCGATTGATTGCATTGAAATCGATATCCGCAAACACGCGGTTCTGCGCGATGAAGGTTATGCGGTGGTGGGGATGGATTTTCTGCAGTTTCAAAGCGGCAGTGTCTATTCTCACATCATCATGAATCCGCCGTTTGCCGACGGCGCCAAACACGTGTTGAAGGCTTGGGAGATTTTATTCGATGGTGAAATCGTCGCCATCCTCAATGCTGAAACCGTGCGCAATCCTTTTTCGAAAGAACGCCAGATGTTGTTGCGGTTGATCGAGCAGCATGGCGAGGTTGAGTTTTTATCGGAAATGTTCGCCGGCGAGGATGCCGAACGCAAAACGCCGGTCGACGTGGCCCTGGTCTGGTTGAAAAAAACGTCGACCTTCGAACAGGACATTCTCGGCAATATTCTGGACGATTTGCGCCAGGATCGCCGGGAGGCCGACGATGTGGCGGGCGCGTTTCAATTGCCCCATGAGTTGGCCTTGCCGAATGCCTTCATCGATAACGCGGTGTTGATGTTCAATGCCGCGGTCGAAGCAGCGCGACAGGCCGTGGTCAGTGAAGCCCGTGCCAGCCGTTATCGGACCATGCTGGGCAAAACCCTCGGCGAACTGAGCGGTGGCGGTATCAGCAGTGAAGACGACTCGTCATCGGATGCGGTGAAGCGGACGCTGTTCAAACGCTATCACGATCTGAAGAATCGGGCCTGGGCCAGCATCTTACGCTCGACACAGGTCACTTCACGCTTATCATCGGCGGCACAGAAACGCTTGGAATCGGATTTCGAAACGGTGAAGTCCTTGGAATTTACCGTGCCGAATATCTATGGCTTTCTGCAAGGCATCATCGAGCAGCAAGGTGAAATTCAACTGAGCATGGTGTGCGATGTGTTCGATCTGATCACCCGCTATTACAGTGACAATGCGGTGTTTTACATGGGCTGGAAAAGCAATGACAAACATCGCATGCTGGGGATGCGGATCAAAACCACGCGTTTCGTTCTACCAGGGCACAAAGTTGAGTCTTATCATAACAGTCTGAACTGGGAGTCGGAACGTCTGTTAGCGGATTTCGACAAGGTGTTTGCCTTGCTCGACGGTAAGACCGAAGCGGACGTGAGTTTGGTGTCGGTGTTTCGGCAGCATTTTCATGAACTTCGGGCTGGAAAACGGATCAGCGGCAGTTATTTTGACGTTCGCTATTATCCAGGCGTCGGCACCATCCACTTTTTTCCAAAGAGCAAAACCTTGATCGACCGCATGAACCGTTGGGTCGGTCGCCAGCGCCGCTGGTTGCCGCCTGTGGATACACATGCCGGACAAGGTTTCTGGCAGCAGTTCGAACAGGCAGAGAACTTAGATCGGGCGTTTCACACCGAAGTGAACAAGCAGTGTCCTCGCAGTAGCCGGCATGTCCATTTCGATCCCTTTTGGGCGATCAAGCACGGCGGCGAGTCGGAACGGGAAAAAGGCCATCGTCTGTTAACCCAGGCAATGAGCACGGTACTTGCCTGCCGGGGCATCGATCCCGATGCGGTATTGGAAAACGAACCATCCAGCTTGCTGGAATGGGTGGGGTATCTACCATCGGTTACCGACCTGGCTTTGGCATCGTAATCCGGTGTTATACAGGTCTTTAACTTAACCACTGGCCTAGCCAGTATTACCCGCCTCGGGGAGATGATCCGTTCTCCCCGTCGGGGTTGGACTGTGTCGTTTCCTCGGGGCTTTTTTATTGGAGGAACGCACATGAACACCACACAATTATCGGTCAACCCCGAAAAATTGATCAACAACCTGCGCTTCAGCTTTACCCAGTCCACCACGGTACTGGGCGAACTGATGCAGAATGCCCGCCGCGCCGGCGCCAGGTTCATCAGCTTCGAGTATTCGGAAGATGCTCGAACCTTGACGGTGTGTGACGATGGCTGCGGCATCGCCTGTTTGAAAACGTTACTCACCGTAGCAGAGTCCGGCTGGGACGTTGAGGTCATCGAACGGGAACATCCGTTTGGATTGGGATTTTTGTCGGCAATCTTTGCCTGCGATGCCATCAGCGTCGACAGCAAAGGCGGTTGCTTTTCGGTGGATACGGCCGCGCTTTTGGCCTTCCAACCGATTGTGATCGAACCCGCGGACTGGCAAGGCATCACGCGTTTGACGTTGACCCAGTTCAAACCGGAAGCGGATCAGATCGAATCCCAGTTGCGTCGCTTGGCGCGGGGATTTCCGATTGAAGTGCGCTTTAACGGTGTCAGCCTGGATCGGCCGCGAGCGATCACATCAACATTACCGTTCATCAAGACCGAACTGGGCGATCTTTACTTGTATGGCTTGTCCCAGGGCGAAGACTGGTTGCGGCAAACGGAGTATTTTCATCTGTATCTGCAAGGTTTACCGGTCTATCACAGTCATCACGAACGAGACCCCGGTCATGTCATTCACTTGGATTCAAGCCGGTATTTCGCGCGGTTGCCCGATCGGGATAAATTGATCGATGAAGCGCAGGTCATTGCCGAGGTCAAACAGGTTCTGCAACGGGAAGCCAGGCAGCGACTGGACGTGATCAAGAGCCAGCTATCGGCGGAGGACTTTGTACAGGGCTATGACACCCTGAAAACATACCGCTGCCTGGATTTATTGAATGACGTGCCGTTATTGCCGAAACAGGTATTGGCCATCATTCAGGATTATCCGATCAAGGAAGGTTGCAGCAGCGTGAATTTGGCAGTGGATTCGCAGCCGGTCAGTCGAAGTGATGTGGAAAACGGCCTTGTCAAAGTTGCCGACTTGGATGATCTCGATGAGGTCGGTGGGCTACGCTGGATGTTTGCCTGGCACCGCGATTATCGGGTATTTCGGCCGGGGCTAGATGCCAAGCATTGGCTATTTTCGTATCTGGTCGATTTGAACGGGCCGGCAATCACCTTGGACATCGTCAACGAAACGCACCGCGCTTTTTTTGAAGGGCAATGGGTGAATGGTCAGGCGGTATTTTGTGAAAAATACCGGTTAACCCTGAATGGCGAGTCTGTCGACATCGATCACGATGCCGTCTATGACGAGGATCAGGACCGCTTCATTGTACCCAGTCGGGAGACATCCGGTTTGGTGATTTGCCAGGCATCGTCCTACTACGACGAATGGGATACGTTCATGGAATCCGCCAAGGAAGCCGATGAATGGGATTTTCATAACTTCGTGGTGGCCAATACGGCGGATAAACCCGCGGATGCATTGCAACGACTGCTGCCGAAATTTGGTAGTTGTCCGGCGCTGTTTTCCAGGACCTTTCAAATCGTGCTTGGCAATAGTGGCGATGTCGTCACCGTTGCGGAAATGTAGTCGAAACCCAATCGGGCCGATGGTCGCGGCTGTGTTAGCCCGTGGCTTTTGGCTGGTTTTCTGGCGAACGACCATTTAACAAGCACGCATTCCAAAACACCTGACGCAGTACTGGCGTCAGCTTAAGCGTCTTTAGCGAAATGTGTTCTGCCGACGGTCAACGCCTGCAGACATCGCTGACGATGCTTTGAATATTCTTACAACCCTTCCGGAGAAAGTCCACTCCGCAAGGGGCTGCTTTCTCCAAATTTTATGATTACGGGAGAAAGCCCATGTTATACATTCGAGGAACCAATAATCGTTACCGTATGGCCGATGAACAGGATGTCATCTTAGAGGCCATTCAGATCTACAACCGCACTTTTAGTCGAGGCGAAGCCTTGACCAGTCCGGACAAGGCGAAGGACTGTATCAAGTTAAAATTGGCGCCGTATGAGCACGAAGTATTTGTGTGTCTGTTCTTGGACAATCAGCACCGCGTCATCGCCTGCGATGAATTATTCCGGGGTACGGTTGACGGCGCTAGCGTATATCCGCGCGAAGTGGTGAAGGCCTCCATGCATTACAATGCCGCGGCTCTGATCATGGCGCATAATCACCCGTCGGGGATTAGCGAGCCCAGCCAGGCCGATCGTGTGATTACAGCAAAACTCAAAGCGGCTTTGTCTTTGATTGACATTCGAGTCCTCGACCACTTCATCGTCGGCGAAACCGTGTATTCATTCGCTGAGCATGGCTTGTTGTGAGCTTGCTTTTGGGCAATCAAGGCAGACCAACACCTCACAGAACGTGGAGATTGGTCTAATAGGCTATTTCAAGAAAAAAATGTGATAACAGCGCCCCGTCCTTCAGACGGTGGCGCATTTTTCCATCATGATGCATTTTTGTTAAATGCTTCACAAATATTGCCAGCATCTTCCGCTTTTTCCTGTTTTTTCACCGTCTCCCAGTCAACGCCCCGCAAAGTCTTGCGAGGAAAGTACCCCAAATCAGACCACTTTCCGTGTGAGATTTTTCCAGTGCGTGGGCCTAGCATAAGGCCTAACGAATTTGCCGAACACGGGAAGACAAGTAATGTCGACACTGGAAGAAGATCTATCGCAACTCAATTTTGAATATCTGATGCTGGTTCGTGAATCTGTCCGTAGCAACGCTCTGGAAGCCGCCTGGCGTTTTGGCCTGAATCAGAAACAGCTCAGTGTCATGGAAACATTGACAGTGGAAAAGATGCGGGCATTGGCGGGTAACAGTCGGGCCATCATTCGTTTATTACCGCTAAAGACTCCACAGCATATGGCACCGTCCGTGCATAGCGCATTGCTGATGTCCGAGCTTGATAACGCGGAGGATGTCTGAATGTATCGGATACCCAGCGAAATAGCTTTGCCGGAATTTTTGGAAACGATGTCCATGGCGAACAAACTCATTCGGTTAGGGGCAAGGCCACCAGTCGTTCAGCATCTCTGTGGCATCGGTCGCAAGGTGGCGATTCGTCTGCACAAGGA
Source organism: Methylomonas sp. MgM2 (assembly GCF_054172045.1). Classification (NCBI taxonomy): domain Bacteria; kingdom Pseudomonadati; phylum Pseudomonadota; class Gammaproteobacteria; order Methylococcales; family Methylococcaceae; genus Methylomonas; species Methylomonas sp. MgM2. The sequence goes on from NZ_JBSYXO010000001.1 coordinate 130,131, forward strand.
CGCCCATCACAGCCCATCAAAATCAGGCATGTTGCCGTACGATTCTTATTGGATTGCCCGTTCATCACTGAATGCGCTACATGCTTCGACTTTTCTGGGCATTTTTGCGGATATCTCTCAACTCCACAGTCAGAATTCTATCAACGCTAGGCGATTCTTGGCTGCCTACGCGCTGTACAGCGAAGTATTTCGGCGAGCCAATAATCTCAGTGGTTTGGGCGTTAGCGCTGATCGCGGTAACTTATTGGTTATTAACCGTGCTTGGCATCTTATTCAGCAATTAAATAGCCGGGAAAGTCGGCTCGTTTTATGCGAAACCTGTCAATCCCGGCATATCGTACTGAACACAGTGCCAAAATTTTACCAACGCTGCCCAATTTGTGAGGTTTGGGCTGAAAAAAACATACGTCGCTACAAGGCGGCTTGTCTTGGCAGGCAAGTCGATCAAGCTCGGGATGCACGGTTGTCGACGACTTAACCACCGACAAGGAGATTGTTATGTATGTCGTCATCAAGCACCTCACCAAACTGAAAACACCCCAGACCTGTCATGGTATGCAACTGGTACAACGAGCGAGAGAATGTTTTTTGCTCAACGAATGCCTGACACTGGACTTTGAAGGGGTCGAATCCATCTCTATAGGTTTTTTCCAGGAAGCCATCCTCACGCTGGTGAACGAGTTTGGAGCTGACTTCCTCAAATGCAAGTTGCGGGTAGTCAATATGAGCCCGGCTGTAGAAGCGATCATGCAGGATGCCTTGACCAAAGTGGATGAATTTGTAGATAGATTGATGAGCCAGAATCAGGAGACCGTTGATCAAGAGCTCTATGATCTGAATCTGGCGTGGCTAGTAAAGGTGCGTACCGTAGCCCGAGAAAATGCCCTACAAGCGCTTTTGATCATGGGAATTGCCGATGAAGAGTTGCGATTAGCAGTGGCAAAGTTGTCTATGGACGAAATGCAGGCTCTCGCCCGATCCGGTTGTTTATGTTTTGCTCCCCGCTTTACATCGCAATTTATTCAGGGCTTTGGACAGCGTCACCATGATCTGGTTGATTTGTTGTTGGCTTTCACTGCGGGTTAGGTGGAGTGGTCATGTTAGATAATTACAAGCAACAAACACTGGCCCTTGAACTCATCAAACGTAAAGCCCGTGTTGCCATGATTCATGAAGAAACAAACATCTCAATCAAATGGCTGAGAAAAGCTTATCGTCAATATCATGGGTTTTCTGCGCGTTCCGGTGATAATAAACAATCCATTCACGCGCTCACCCGCACTAACCAACAATATAAAGAGGCTGCAGCCTTTGCTGCTTGTTATAGACAGGCTCAGTTCATCATCGACCAACGCAGTATTTACCAACTCATCAATGCTTTTGATGCTTTTAAGAAAATGCACCCGGCCAGCAAACTGGCTTTCTCCGAAACCAGTGTGATTATTGAAGAACTATTAGCTAACACAATTGAACTGACGCGATGTCCTGTTTGTAATTGCTGGAATTTGCTGCGCGCCCGCATGAATCATATTGAGCGGTGTGGGGTTTGCAAGACACGTCTAAAAAAATGAGATTGAGCAGGTGCATGGCGGTTTTTTAATTTTCAAGTTGGCAGTAAGAATCCAGGAAGATACAGCCTATTTTTGCCTGATTGGCGGAATTTAAAACATGACGAGTAATTACCCACCAAGAATCTTAAGGCTGCCAGAAGCACAGTATTACTCTGGTATGGGGCGAACCTTGTTTGATCGTGAGATTCGTCCCAATCTTCCCGAAATTCAAATGGGAAACCAAGGTATTGGCTTTGATCGACTTGACCTGGATCACGCTTTAGATGAATATAAAACCCGCAACGTGAGGGTTAAGGAGCAACCATCATGGCAAGAAACAAACTCCCAGGGTTGTACTGGGACAAGAAAACAGGGAAAGGTTCCGTCGACAAACGGATCGACGGGATCGGAAGAGTTCGCCACCGCTTTACAGCGAGCTCGCAAATCGAAGCAGAGGCGGAATACCATAGAGCGATAGCTGCAGCTAAAACGGAAGCGGCTGCGCCGAAACTGCGGACGTTTCGAGAAGCTGCAACAAAATTTCTAAACGAGGAGGTCAAACCTAGCTTGAGTCGAGATGCCAAGTGCTTGGAAAATTTGGATCCTTGGATTGGGCATCTTAGAATTGATCAAGTGCATCAAGGCACCTTACAGCCCTACATTGAGCATCGCCAGAAACTTGGAATTAAAAGCGGTACTGTTAATAGGGAGTTATCTGTTGTAAGAAGGATATTGTCTCTTGCCTCTCGGGTATGGCGAGACATGGACAATAATCCTTGGTTACCGACAGCTCCTTTATTACGGTCCCCAAATTGGGGAGACACTGCGCATCCTTATCCACTGAACATTGAAGAGCAACGGCGTTTTTTTAAAGAGCTGCCTTCGCATTTGGCTGAAATGGCCATGTTTGCTGTGAATACTGGTGCTAGGGATAAAGTAGTTGGTGAATTACGTTGGGAATGGGAAATCAAAATTCCTGAAATCGGAACGTCTGTCTTCCTAGTGCCGGGAGATTTCACTAAAAATGGTACACCGTGCTTGTTGGTACTAAACAGTACGGCGAGAAACATAATTGAAAGCCGGCGTGGGAAAATTGCCACGCATGTTTTTGGTTACAGGGGGAAACCGGTCGTTCGAATGTATAACTCCGCCTGGAAAAAAGCTTGGGTAAGAGCGGAGTTACCTGTAGGCAAAGAGGTTTTATCAGGGCCTCACAACCTTAGACATACCTTTGCAAGGAGGTTACGACTTGCGGGTGTGCCATTGGAAACCAGAAAAGCGTTGATGCATCACATTGATGGAGACATCACGGTGCATTATTCGCCAGCAGAAGTTGGTGAATTGATAACGGCAGTCGAGATGCTGACTAAGGTTGAAGGGGTAACTATGTTGCGATTGGCATCGTGATTTACCCAGTGGGTAAATTAGCAAAAATCGACTGGTTTATCACAAAGCCATAACCAATTGATTTTTTAGCATAAAAATGGTGCCGGCAATAGGAATCGAACCTACGACCTTCGCGTTACGAGTGCGCTGCTCTACCTGCTGAGCTATGCCGGCTTTGTGATTTATTTGTAGATGGATTTAGGGTCTTTGAGGACGGGTTCCATCGTCCGCCATTCGCCGTCGACCAGACTGCGGTAAAAGCAGCTTTCGCGACCCGTATGGCAGGCGATACCGCCTTCCTGGTCAATTTTAATCAATATGACGTCGCCGTCGCAATCTAATTGTATATCGATGACCTTTTGCCGGTGTCCGGACTCTTCTCCCTTGCGCCATAAGCGCTGGCGGGAACGCGACCAATAAGTGGCGTAACCCTCCGATACGGTAAGCGCCAACGACTCTCGGTTCATCCAGGCAAACATGACCACTCTGCCCGTATCGTGCTGCTGGGCAATCACAGGCACCAGGCCGTCCTCGGTCCATTGGATTTCATCCAAGTAATTGGCGATCACAGTCTTACCTCTATGCCGCGAGATTGCATGTGGCGTTTGGCTTGTTCGATCGTATATTCGGCAAAATGAAAAATACTGGCCGCCAGCACCGCATCGGCTTTGCCTTCGATGATGCCGTCGGCCAGGTGATCCAGGTTGCCGACGCCGCCCGAGGCGATCACCGGAATGCTGACCGCCTCGCTGACCGCACGCGTTAAGTCCAAATCGAACCCCGATTTCGTACCGTCTTTATCCATGCTGGTCAGTAAAATCTCGCCGGCGCCGAATTCGGTCATTTTAATCGCCCATGCGACTGCGTCGATACCTGTTGGCTTGCGGCCGCCATGGGTGAAGATTTCCCAGCGGTTTTCTTCTCCGTCTTTACTCACTTTTTTGGCATCTATCGCGACGACGATGCATTGACAGCCGAACCGGTCGGACGCTTCTTTAACGAATTCGGGACGAAATACCGCGGCACTGTTGATCCCGACTTTATCCGCACCGGCATTCAGCATGCGCCGAATATCGTCCAAAGTCCGAATGCCGCCGCCCACGGTCAATGGAATGAATACCTCACTGGCCACTTGTTCGACGACGTGCACGATGGTGTCCCTATCGTCGTGTGTGGCGGTAATATCCAGAAAGGTGATTTCATCGGCCCCTTCCTTATCGTAACGGCGGGCGATTTCTACCGGATCTCCGGCATCGCGGATGTCGACGAATTTCACACCCTTCACGACGCGACCGTTGTCGACATCCAGACACGGAATAATGCGCTTGGCCAAGCTCATAATTTACTCGAACGATTCCGCTAATTTAACGGCTTCGGCGAAATCCAGCGTGCCTTCGTAGATGGCCCGGCCGGTGATGGCACCCATGATGCCTTCGCCCGAGAACTTACCCAACGCGCGGATATCGTCGATATTGGTGATACCGCCGGAAGCAATGATAGGAATCGTCACGGAACGCGCCAATTTGGCGGTCGCTTCGATATTGACGCCCTGCATCATACCGTCTCGGGAAATATCGGTATAAACGATGGCCGAAACCCCCTGCGATTCGAATTTCTTGGCCATGTCGATCACATCGTGCCGAGACAATTTCGACCAACCGTCGATCGCCACTTTACCGTCTCTCGCATCCAGGCCGACGATAATATGTCCGGGAAATTCGATCGCCGCATCGCGCACGAAGTGGGGTTCGCTGACGGCTTTAGTGCCTATGATGACGTATTCGACCCCCGCATCCAGATAGCCTTGTATCGTATCTTCGTCGCGGATACCGCCGCCGATTTGGACGGGTACCTCGGGAAAGGCTTCGACGATCGCGTGTATGATCTCGGCGTTTTTCGGTTTGCCGGCGAAAGCACCGTCTAAGTCGACCAGGTGCAAGCGTTTTGCACCGGCCGCCACCCAGCGTCCCGCCACGGCAACCGGATCTTCAGAAAATACCGTATCGTCTTCCATACGGCCTTGACGTAAGCGTACGCATTTCCCTTCTTTTAAGTCAATTGCGGGTATCAGCAACATAGTTCTATTCCAGCGTTTAAATCATCTAATTCAAAAGGTTAAAAAAGTCGAAATGCGACGGTCGGTTACGCGGCGCCATCCCATCGCAAAAAATTTTGCAGTAATTGCAAACCCACCGACTGGCTTTTTTCAGGATGGAACTGCACGGCAAATATGTTATCTCGGGCTAAAGCGCAAGTAAAAGGCCTTGGATACTCGCTGGTGGCGATGCTGTCTTCGCCGCGGTCCGGGCTGGCGAAATAACTGTGCACGAAATAAAAACGGCTATCCTGCGGAATGTCGCGCCACAACGGATGTTCTTTTTGCTTGACCCTATTCCAGCCCATATGCGGAATTTTCAGCAATTGGCCCCGTTCATCGCGTAAATCATCGGCGAAACGGCGTACGTGACCGGGAAACAAATCCAAGCAAGCCGTACCGTCATTTTCCTCGCTATCGGTCAACAGTGCTTGCATGCCCAAACAGATGCCTAAAAAAGGCTTGTTTCGGGCGGCGTGTTTGATAGGTCCGACCAAATCCAGCTCATACAAGGCTTGCATGCAATCGCGTATCGCACCGACGCCGGGGAATACCACGCGATCGGCGGCCTGGATGACTTTGGCGTCCGCGCTGATCTCTATCGAGGTGTTGACATCGGCATGTTGGAGGGCTTTGGCAATGGAATGCAGATTCCCCATTCCGTAATCGATAACGGCAACTGATGACATAAAGGTTAAGGATTAAGAAGAAAACAGCTCTGGGACGATTATAAACTACCTTTGGTTGAAGGCATGATACCCGCCATACGCGGGTCATGGCTAATAGCCATGCGCACCGCACGGCCGAAGGCTTTGAACACGGTCTCGGCGATATGGTGGGCGTTTCCGCTTTTCAAATTGTCGATATGCAGCGTCACGGCGGCATGATTGACGAAGCCCTGGAAAAACTCTTTAAGCAAATCGACGTCGAATGAACCTATCATCGCTCTGTTAAATTCCACACCGTAAAACAACCCGGGGCGGCCGGAAAAGTCCACAACGACCCGCGACAAAGATTCGTCTAACGGGCAATAGGCATGACCGTAGCGGTAAATCCCTTTTTTATCCCCCAAGGCTTTCGCAAAAGCCTGCCCCAAAGTGATACCGATGTCTTCGACACTGTGATGCGCATCGATATGCAAATCACCGCGGCAAACGATATTCATATCGATCAAGCCATGACGGGCAATTTGATCCATCATATGATCGAGAAAAGGCACGCCGGTTTCGAAGGAAGCCTTGCCGTCGCCATCCAGATTAACGGTGACCTTTATCCGGGTTTCCAGGGTGTTGCGTTCGACCAGCGCGGTACGTGTGTTCATTGTTGTTGAAAATGGGATTATTTCGGCATTAGTTTACGTGATTGTGACAACTACGCCAAACTCTTGCTAGCAATTTCGTAAACATCCTTGGACAGACGCTCCGTAGCAACGATACGCTGCAATTGCTGTTTCATCAATTCCTGCCGCTCGCCATCGTAACGGCGCCATTGCGCCAACCCGGTCACCATGCGTGAAGCGATTTGCGGATTTAAGCTGTTCAACGCCAATACTTGATCCGCTAAAAACCGGTAACCCTCGCCGTTTTTAGCATGAAAATGCAGTGGATTGGATTGGCTGAATGCGCCGATCAGGGAGCGAACCCGGTTCGGCGTTTTCATATCGAAGGCCGGATGTTGCATCAATCGCTGCACGGTGGCAAAGGTATTCGGCATAATGCTGGTGGCCTGCAACGTAAACCATTTGTCTATCACCAAGGCCTCTTGCTGCCACTGCCGATAAAAGCTATCCAGGCAATCGACTTTAGCCGGGTGCCGGCTATTGACGATAGCCGACAGGGCTGCCATTTGGTCGGTCATATTGCCGGCGTTACGGTATTGCTGCTCCGCCATGCGCTGGGTCTCCGCTGTTTCCAGCTTGATCAAATAACTCAAACAGGCGTTCTTCAACCGGCGTCTACCGACCGCGCCGGCATCGAAACACCCGGACTCGTCGCGATGATGAATCAGATACACGCGCTTGAACTCGTCCCGCAATGCGTCGGCCAAGGTGGTTTTGACAAACTCCCGCGCATGGTGAATCGCATCGACATCGATCACGTCCATTTGCCCGGCCAGATAGCTTTCGTCCGGCAGCGCCAACAACAAAGCCTGATAGGACAAATCGTCCTCTTCTTCCGCTAATAAATGCCGGAAGGCCTCGATGACCAAGGCATTCAAATGCAAAGGGCGCTGTTGCTGCAGGTCTTCGATCAGTCCGAAGATAACCTGTACGACCAACTGTTGCCCGGCTTCCCAGCGATTAAAACTATCGCTGTCGTATCGCATCAAAAACGCCGAATCTTCTAACGTGCGCGACATTTTAACTTTGACCGGCGCCGAAAAACCGCGCAACAACGATACGACCGGCTCAGACGGCAAATCATGAAAAACAAAAACTTGCTCGGCTTCGGTCACATTCAGCGTCACTTCCCGATGAGTCTCGCCATCGAGTTTTATGGCTGCCGCCGACCCGTCGGCAGCGAGCAATCCCAGTTTAACCGGGATATGCAAAGGCGGTTTCTCCGCCTGATTCGGCACAGGGCAGCTTTGTTTGATGATCAAATCCAGTTGCTTTGCATTGGCGTCGTAATGTTGTTCCACCGACAGTACCGGCGTTCCGGCTTGCGAATACCAGCGGCGAAACTGAGTAAAATCGACGTTGTTGGCCGATTCCATCGCATTGATGAAATCATCGCAAGTCACGGCTTGCCCGTCGTGGCGCTTGAAATATAAATCGCAGCCTTTCCTAAAGCCTTCGGCGCCCAAAATAGTATGCAGCATGCGCACGACTTCCGCGCCCTTTTCGTAGACCGTCAGCGTATAGAAATTGTTGATTTCCATATAGGCTTCGGGCCGAACGGGGTGGGCTAAAGGCCCGGCATCTTCGGCAAACTGACGGGTGCGCAACATGTTGACATCTTCGATGCGCTTGACGGCGGGCGAAGAGCGGTCGCCACTGAACTGCTGATCGCGGAATACCGTAAAGCCTTCCTTCAAGCTCAACTGGAACCAGTCGCGGCAGGTTACCCGGTTGCCCGACCAGTTATGAAAATATTCGTGGCCGATCACCCCTTCGATATGTTCGTAATCGCTGTCGGTCGCGGTATCGGGCCGCGCCAATACGAACTTGGTGTTGAAGATGTTCAATCCCTTGTTTTCCATCGCTCCCATGTTGAAATGGTCGACGGCGACAATCATGTATAAATCCAGGTCGTATTCCAGCCCGTAGGTTTCCTCATCCCAACGCATCGCATTTTTTAGCGACTCCATCGCGTGCGCGCATTTGTCTATATTATGGCGTTCAACGAAGATCTCCAGCTCGATACGGCGGCCGCTCATCGTCACAAACTCATCGCTCACGCACTCCAATTGTCCCGCGACCAAAGCGAACAAATAACAGGGTTTTGCGAAGGGATCTTCCCATCTGACCCAGTGCCGTCCGTCATCCAATTCGCCCAGATCGACCCTATTGCCGTTGGATAGCAGCACCGGATAGCGCTGCGGATCGGCGATCAGGGTGGTTTTGAACCGAGTCATCACATCGGGCCTATCCAGGAACCAGGTAATTTTTCGAAAGCCTTGCGCCTCGCATTGGGTGCAGAACATACTGTTGGAAAGATATAAGCCTTCCAATGCCGTATTGGCTTTTGGGTTGATACGGTTCTCAATGCTGACGACGAACGACTTGTCTTGCGGCACCTGATGTATGCACATGGACTCCGGTCCGAGGTCGTAGTCGCCTTGCGCCAACGGACGGCCATCCAAGGCCACGCTGATCAATTCCAGCTCCTCGCCCATCAAGGTCAGAGACACGCCGTCGGCTCGGCTTTCGGGATTGCGGCGCAGGTTTAAAATCGACCGCACCAAAGTCCGCTCCTCATCCAACTCGAAGCTCAGCTCAATGTCATCGATCAAATATTCGGGCGGCGTGTAATCTTTTAAATAAATCGTTTGAGGCGTTGCTTCGCGCATAGTTATCGCTCGTCTTGAAAAACGGGTTTGGGTTTAAAGGAAATCAGCCAATAGGTCATGCCTAACGCCACGATGACGGCAGCCATCGCGACGACATAATGCCAATCCAAATCTTCGATCTCTAACATGATGACTTTTCGGGCAATCGCCATCAAGGCGGTAGCGACGACCATTTTAATCGGCAAAGCGTCGTATTTGATATAGACCGTGATATTGATGAAGATTTCGATCGCGATCAATACCGTTAAAAACGAACCGAAAACGGCCAAAATGTCGGTGACCGTCAACAACAAAAAAGGTTGCATCATTAACTTTTGGTACAGCACGTGGACCACATCGGCCACACCCCATAAAATCACCAAGGTCATCAACACCGCCAATATTCTGACCGCAAAATGAATGACGCGATGCAGTATTTTGATTAGTTCGTCTTCCGGCTGCGGCAACTTCTCTTCGCGGCTATCCAAATCGGGCAATTTATGAGAGGGTGCCGAAGGCCGAAGCGCCATGATTCAACCTCACCGATGTTGGTACGCAATAAAGGCCAACAAGGCCCAAGCCGCTAAGAACGCCAAGCCGCCAAACGGCGTGACCATACCCAGCCAGCCTATTTTGCCGATGGCCAATATATAAAGACTACCGGAAAACAATACAATACCCGTAATCAACAACCAGCCCGCCCAGGTCAATAGCCGCTGCTGCGGCAACGCTGCAACCACGGCCAATAACAGCGCATGCCACATCTGATAATTCACGGCTGTTTTATAGACCTCTAAATAATGTTCGGTGAGCACGTGCTTTAAACCATGAGCGCCGAAGGCGCCCATCGCCACGCCGGTAAAACCGGCCATGGCCGCGATTAACAAAAAACGGGCTTGCATCATTTCTCCAGTAAACGCGGCATTAACTGCACCAGGTTGCACGGCCGTGTCCGAAAATCGAGCTGGTCCTTAATCAAATCTTGCCACGCGGTGCGGCAAGCACCCGACGAGCCGGGCACACAAAAGATATAAGTGCCGTTAGCAACACCGGCGATCGCCCGTGATTGCATCGTCGAGCTTTTAATCTCTTGGTACGAAATCATCCGGAATACTTCGCCGAAACCGTCCAATACTTTATCCAATAGCGGCGCCACTGCTTCCGGCGTGCCATCGCGACCGGTCACGCCCGTGCCGCCGGTACTGATAATCGCCTGTATGGCCGGATCCGCTATCCATTGGCTGACAATAGCACGAATTTGATAGATATCGTCGCGCACAATCTTTTTGTCATACAGGCGATGACCGGCGTCGTTTATCCCGGTAACCAATGTCAAACCGGAAACATCGTTTTCTTCCGTGCGGGTATCGGACACTGTCAACACGGCTATATTTAATGGGATAAATCCCTTGTCTTCGCTCATCTATAGGCTCCGGCTCGATAAGTTAGGCATTCTAAGAAACCGTCACAGTACAAATCAAGCGCTTACTCGGTTCTTAATTTAAAACAATGTTGCGCAAAAGTAACAAGTTCTAAAGAATTTCATCGCCGAATCGGATTACAATACGAATATTTATTTCCCGGATATATTAGCGAAAACGACGTCACCATCGAATTTCGTCATGATTCTGCAGGAGCTATTTTGGCTGAAAAAACTATTCGCATTGCAACCCGACAAAGCCCGCTCGCACTCTGGCAGGCCGAACACGTCGCGTCACGGCTGCAGCAAGCTTTTCCCGGTCTCAAAACCGAATTGGTAAAGTTGGTTACCCGCGGCGATAAAATCTTGGATGCGCCGCTGGCCAAGGTCGGCGGCAAGGGACTGTTCGTCAAAGAACTGGAACAAGGCATGCTCGAAGGCAGTGCGGATATCGCGGTGCACTCAATGAAAGACGTTCCGGTGGAGTTTCCGGAAGGTTTGCATCTTGCGGTGATCTTGGAACGCGAAGATCCCACGGATGCATTTGTATCGAATCGTTTCAAGAACTTGGCTGAATTGCCCGGCAACGCCCGCATCGGCACTTCCAGTTTACGCAGACAATGTCAGATTAAGCAAAAATTTCCGCAGGCGGAAATCTTGAGTCTGCGAGGCAACGTCAATACGCGCTTATCCAAATTGGATGCCGGCGACTACGACGCCGTCATTTTGGCCTCTGCCGGCTTAATAAGATTGGACATGGGCGAACGTATCACGACGCGGCTGACACCCGACGAAAGTTTGCCGGCCATAGGCCAAGGCGCCATCGGTATTGAATGTCGTATCGACGATGCCGAAATACACGATTATTTGAAAGTCCTGCATGACGAGCAGACCAGTATCCGCGTGAGCGCCGAGCGCGCGATGAACGCCCGATTGAACGGGGGCTGCCAGGTCCCGATTGCCGGTTTTGCCGAAATTCGCGGCAGCCGCTTGTTCATGCGCGGCCTGGTCGGCAGCCCCGACGGTTCCACAATATATCGCGCCGCTGCCGACAGCGAGCTGAATCAAGCGGAACAATTGGGACGGGCGCTGGCCGAGGACTTGTTGGCCCAAGGCGCCGACAGGATACTACGCGAGTTATATTCCGGATGAACGGCTTAAATGGCGCTTTGGTACTCGTTACCCGCCCCGCAGCTCAAGCCGGCACACTTTGCCGGCTCATTGAGCAACACGGGGGACAAGCGCTATGCTTTCCGACTTTGGAAATCCGACCGGCCTCGGTTACGATGGAAGCAATAACGAAAGCGCTGGCCGGCGACTGGTTGATATTTACCAGCGCCAATGCCGTCGAATTTGGGTTGAAAACGCTTGCCGTCGAATTAGACCGTCTTCGGCCGATGCAACTGGCTGCCATCGGCCAGGCGACGGCGGAGGCTCTGCGCCAAGCGGGATTAAACGTAAAATGCATGCCCGAACAAGAATTCAGCAGCGAAGGTTTGCTGGCCGAACCAATCATGCAAAATGTTGTCGGACAACAAATTACGATCGTGCGCGGTGTAGGCGGCCGGGAAAAACTAGCCCAAACCTTAAGAGAAAGAGGGGCCGCCGTAGATTATTTAGAGGTTTACCGGCGCTGCTGTCCTAAGACTAACAATGACACGCTGATCAAACCGTTACGAGAAGGCAAGCTGGCGGCCAGCACCGTCACCAGTAGCGAAGCGCTACAAAATCTTTTGGCATTGTTAGACCGGACGACGGCATCTTTATTGCGCAAGCTGCCGCTAATTGTGGTCAGCAACCGAATAGGGCAATTAGCCCAAAAATTGAGTTTTGAACACATTTCAGTCAGCCGGCAGCCGACAGATGCGGCCATTTTAGAGACATTGACGATGTTATTTTGCGGGGAAAACAGTGACCGAAGTAATTGAACAACAACAAGAAAAGCAAGCTCCGGTAGTCGTGGTTAAAAAGTCTAATTCGGGTCTATGGATCGGCATCATCGCTATCACATTGGTAGTCGGCCTGGCCGCTGCCGGCTTCTATTTCATGCAGCAATTGCGCGCCACGCAGGATAGCAAAAGCAGCGAAGAAAGCTTGAGATTAATCGAAGTCGATAAAGAACTGAATGATCTGCAACAGCAGCTATCTAATCTTCAATCCCAAATTGCCAATGTGAATGCCGAAATGACCGGCAAAGACAATCATTTCACCCAAACCTTGGCCGAATTTTCCAAGCTGCACGAAGAGCGTTTGGGTACGACGCGCAAAGAACTGGAAGCATCGATACTGGCATTACAGCGTCAGTTGGGTAAAACGCGCGGCGACTGGCTAATCGCCGATGCCGAATATTTGCTGAGCGTTGCGAATCAGCGCTTACATTTAGTCGGCGACGTCGACACGACTCGCGAAGCATTGGAAGCGGCCGATCAACGCCTCAGAGAAAGCGGAGATGCCTCGGTATTTAAAGTTCGCGAGCAAATCGCAAAAGAAATCGCTGCGTTGAATAACATCGAAGAGCCGGATATCGTCGGCATTTATGCCAGCATTCAGCATCTACAAGATGAGGTAGAAAATCTTTCGGTATTTTTACCGCACGCCGGCAAACAACCCGAAAAGGAGCCCGCTCAACAAGACTTATCCGAACATGGCCACGAAATTCTGGAACAGGTCGCCAAACAATTGGAAGGCTATGTCGTCTTGCGACATACCGAGCAACCGGTTAATGCCGTGCTGACGCCCGAAGAAGCGCACTTCATCAAGCAACAGCTCAAGGTCAGATTGGAAATGATCGAAATTGCCTTGGTGCAACAAAACGATACCTTGTTCAAAAGCAGTATCGCCGATGCCAAAGCCTGGTTATTGAAAAATTTCGCCGAGAATCAACAAACCGAAAATTTTGCCGCGCAAATGGATAAGCTGGCGTCCGTGCGGTTGCATAGCCAATATCCCGATGTCAGCGGCTCATTGAAACTGTTGAAAGACATCAGCAAATTACGCCTGGAAACCGACAAAGCCCTATTGAACGACACGCCTGCACAACCCGCTCCCGATCAGGCTCAACAACCGGCAAACGGCCAACAATAAACGAGTTCTGTCATGAGAAACGTCATTTATTTTCTTATCTCCTTGCTGACTGCGGTGGCCGTCGCTTATGCGCTGCATAGTTGGTTGGCGAAGCATAACGATCCGGGCTACGTACTCATCGGTTTCGGCCACTGGTCGCTAGAGACTTCGCTAACCGTATATACAGTTGCGCAAGTGATTGGTTTTTTCGTGTTATATACTTTTTTTCGTCTACTGGGCGCGCTGTTGCGCCTGCCTAGCCGCTTGGCGAAACACCGCCGCTCGGTTAAATTCAATCGCTCGCAGGAAGCCTTGATTGCGGGTTTATTCGACGCCGCCGACGGTAATTGGGAAAGCGCGGAAAAAACCCTGATCAAGCACGCGGCCAATAGCGGAACGCCTTTGCTGCATTATCTGACGGCGGCAAGGGCCGCGCAATCTCGCGGCGCGTTTGATAAACGCGACGAATACTTGCAGAAGGCGGCCGAACAATCGTCCGAGGATAATCTGACGGTCGGCCTCACCCAAGCCGAATTGCACATGTCGGAACAACAATTCGAACAGGCCATCGAAACCTTGAGCAAACTACACTCTATCAATCCCGGCCACGCCCGCGTATTGAAAATGATGCATCAAGCCTACCAGCACATAGGCGACTGGGAAGGCTTGAGCCGTTTACTGCCTTCGTTACAGCAGAATAAGGTGCTGATGGAAGCCGAAGTAAAAATTCTGGAAACCCAGGCCTATAGCAGTCTGCTGAAAAAAGCGGCCGAACAAAATGAAGCGGCGGCGATACAGGCCTGTTGGAATGATATTCCGGAACACATTAAAATCTTATCCGGCATTGCAAATATTTATTTTGCGGCGATGATCAACGCCGGCGCCGGCCACGACATCGAACAAACCGTGATCGAACAGCTCGGTAGACATTGGGACTCCACAACACTGGAACTTTACGCCAATATCGAAACGGAACACAGCGGTAAACAATTGCAGGCGGCCGAGAAATGGCTGGCGGTTTACCCGAACGACCCGGCCCTGTTAAAAGTGTTGGGCAAATTAGCGCTGAAAGTTGGGCAAATGGAAAAATCGGAGCAGTATTTGCTAAAGAGCCTGAATGGCGACTCGTCGGTAGGCGCCTACCAGTTATTGGCCGACGTGATGTATGCCAAGGGCGATAAGGATCAAGCTTGCAATTACTATAAACGCGGATTGCAACTGGCATCCAGCGAAATACTCACTCAAGTGGAAACGGTGAACGCTTAAGCACACGCATAGTGGCCGGTGATATCGCATTGGCGCCCCCACTCGGTCGTTATTGTTTCGCAGCTACCGCATAGACCACATTGGTACTAATCGACCGGACTCGCTCTTCATCCAGCCGTAACAAATTGACGTCACGCACTTGCGCAAAGGTTTCCGCGTCCAATTGCGCCAGCGTTCCTCGGTAACCGCTGCCCATCGCGATGGCCCACCAATCTTCCGGCGAATTCAAGGGATGCGAGCCGGACTCGGCAACGATATTATCGGTATTGACTCCCGCTGCGGCCAGCATCCGCCGCAAACCATCGGGATTTGAAATGCGCTCCCACGGATTGAAGCTGCGCTGTAGATCGGGCCGTACGTTGCCGATCGCCTCCCAAAAAGCGCCGTTCGCCGGCTCGAACAAATCAGGTCCCCAGGTAGTGATCGCCAAACGCCCTCCCGGCTTGACCATGCGCCATAATTCCCGGGCCGCCGCAATCATATCCGGCACGAAAAATATTCCAAAGACACACACCACGGCATCGAAACCGGCGTCCGGATAGCCCAAATCCAGCATGTCGGCCACGCGAAACTCGATGTTCTCAAGCCGCTTGGCCCTGGCTTTAGTTTCAGCCAACGCAATCAGCCGTTCAGCCAGATCGGCGGCAATCACTTTTCCATTGGGACCAACGTATTCTGCGGCCGGCAAAGCCGACCCGCCGCTACCGGAACAAACATCCAGCACCGATTCGCCCGGACGTAAAGCGATGCGCTCCACGGTTTTTCGGCCGAAGCCGTGCCAGAAGGAAGCGACCGGATGATCGAAATAATCCGCCGCCATATTGTAGGCCATCGCGGCTTTTGCCTTGGCTTGTTCGTATTGGTTCATAGTCCCGGTGCCTTTCTTGATTGGACTGATCAGAGTAAATCCGGACTGCCGCTGTTAACTGTGAAACCAAGCTTAGGACAAGCTATAAACTGCTCCCGGCAAACCAATGTTGCGTGCGCTTACAAAAACCGACCAAGGCCAACATCAGCGGCACTTCTATCAATACGCCCACCACGGTAGCCAAAGCCGCGCCCGATGACAACCCGAACAGCATTACTGCCGTGGCGATAGCGACCTCAAAATGATTGGATGCGCCTATCAGCGCCGAAGGTGCGGCATTTTGATAGGAAAAACCCCAGAGTTTAGCGGCTCCGTAGGTCAGCGCAAAGATCAAAACGGTCTGGATCGCCAACGGTATCGCTATCCATAGGATGGTCAGCGGGTTGGCGGTAATCACTTCGCCTTTGAAGGAAAACAGCAACACCAAGGTCACCAACAAGGCGATGATGGTGATCGGAGTCAATAAATGCAGAAACTTCTGTTCGAACCAATCCAGGCCTTTGTGGGCGATGATCCATTTTCTGGAATAAAAGCCCGCCAGCAACGGCAAGGCCACATAAATGCTGATGGACAATAACAAGGCCTGCCAAGGTACCGGCAATTTGCCTACGCCCAACAAAAATCCGCCAATCAAGCCGTATAAAAACAGCATCGTCAACGAATTGATCGCCACCATCACCAGGGTATGACCGGCGCTGCCTTTGGCCAAATAGCCCCAAACCAACACCATGGCGGTGCAAGGGGCGACGCCCAGCAAGATGCAGCCGGCCAGATAACTGCGCCACAACGGCACGGTCAGCATTTTTACGCCATCCTGCACGACCACAGTACCTGCACCATACCGGCTGCCAACCGGCAAATCCAGACCGAACGGCATCTTAACCAAGTCGACCGCCTCGGTGCCGATCAGCTCCCGAAACAGAATACCTAAAAATAGATAGGCGATCGCGTACATCGTGAATGGTTTGATCAACCAGTTGACTACCAGGGTCAGCGTGACCGGTTTGACACTCTTACCGGCCTTGACCACTTCGGTAAAATCGATTTTGACCATGATGGGGTACATCATGAAGAAAAGGCAGACCGCAATCGGGATGGAAATGACCGGCGCGCCGTCGACGGTAATACTCATGCCGTCCAGCGTATTGGCAAGCTCCGGCGCATAGGCGCCCAGCAAAATGCCGGTGGCTATGCACAAGCCTACCCATAACGTCAGGTAGCGTTCGAAAAAACCCATATCGTGTTGTTTGTCGGTCATGGTATTCGTTTGATGAGGCGCGTTCATGCTTAATATGAAAGTGGTTACGGGATAGCTGGTGCCGGCTGCACGCGGGTCAATCCAGTTTGGTCATGGAGGATATTGAGCGTTTGCGAACGAGGTCAAGCAGGCGTTCGGGCCCGACCGGCTCTTGGTGCGCCAAGGGCACCACGGCATAACGTTGGGCATGGCGGGTTGCAACGGCGTTGATCTCGCGCAACTCATTCGCCGCCCGTTGCCGCAATATGGGCGATTTCGCCGACGCTGCCGCCACACTGTTGTTGATGATCCAAGCCCACGGCTCGATGCCGGCCCGTTTCAAGTCGTCTTGCAGTTCGGCCGCTTCCAATACCGGCGTGGTTTCCGCCAGCGTGGCGATCAGAAGCTTGGTTCGCTTGCGATCCTGCAGGCGCATCAAAGGCGTGCTGTAAGGCTCGCGTTTGCCATCCATTTGCCGGCCGACTTCACGGTGATAAGCGCCGGTCGCATCCAACAACAGCAAGGTATGCCCGGTCGGCGCGGTGTCCATGACCACAAATCGATGGTCGGCTTCGCGGATGATGGCGGAAAAAGCCTGAAACACCGCAATTTCTTCGGTGCACGGCGAGCGTAAGTCTTCTTCCAGCAGCGCCCGGCCTTGATCATCCAGATTGGCGCCTTTGCTTTCCAAAATATGCTGACGGTAACGCTCGGTTTCGCGTTGCGGATCGATACGGCTGACGGTCAGATTGTCCGGCGCGCCGTTCAAGGTTTCGTTTAAGTGCGCGGCCGGATCCGACGTGCTCAGATGCACCGGCAAGCCGCGTCTCGCCAGTTCAACCGCAATGGCGGCCGCCAGCGTGGTCTTGCCGACGCCGCCCTTGCCCAACAGCATCACCAGACCGAGGCCGTCGGCCGCGATCCGGTCGACCAAGTCGGACAGGCTAGGTTCTGCCGCCCCGTTGTTAGCCGAATCCACGAAAACCGGCGCGTCCTCTACCGTTTCCACCAGCAATCGGCGTAAAGCATCGAGGCCGACAAGATTGAACGGCTTCAGCATGACCCGGTCGCCCGGCAGGGTTTGCAGTGCGGTCGGAATGTTTGCCATTGCGGCTTGCTCGCGTTGATGGATCGCCAAGGCCAACGGATCGCCGGCCGTTTCGGCAGGCGGCAAGATACCGTTGATGATCAGATATTGATCATGCAAACCGATGGCGGCCAATTCTTCATGGGTGCGGGCGACTTCCCGCAGTGTGGTTTGTTGGGCGCGGGCCACCAGAATCAATCGGCTACGCCGGGCGTCGGCCAAAGCCTCGACCGCCGCCTTGTACCGGCTGCGTTGTTTTTCCAGCCCCGCCAAGGGCCCTAAGCAGGACGCATCGCCTTTGCCGGCTTCCAAAAAGCCGCTCCAAGCGCCGGGCAACTGCAACAACCTTATGGTATGTCCGGTCGGGGCGGTATCGAACACGATATGCTGATAGTCCGCGGTCAGCGCGGGGTCGGTCAGCAGCGCGGTAAATTCGTCGAAGGCGGCGATTTCCGTGGTGCAGGCACCGGATAATTGCTCTTCTATGCTATTGACGACGGCTTCGGGCAGCACGCCGCGTACCGGACCGACGATGCGATCGCGATAGGCTTGAGCGGCGGCTAGCGGGTCGATCTCCAGCGCCGACAGGCCGGGCACATCGGAGATTGCCGTAATCCGGTTGCCGATTTCCGTGCCGAATACCTGGCCAACATTGGAGGCCGGATCGGTACTGACCAGCAACACCCGGCGACCGGAATCGGCTAAATTGACCGCCGAGGCGCAAGCGATCGAAGTCTTGCCGACCCCACCCTTGCCGGTGAAAAACAGAAAGCGCGGTGCTTGAGCCAGAAATTTCATGTCGGCCATGACCATAAACGCAATTGGCGATTAACAGCATTTGCCGCCGGAACAGCAGCTTGATTCGGTTTCCGCGTTGGCGTTGAGGTCGATCCCGGCCCAGCGCGCCAGTTCGGATCGGCTGGGATAACGGCCGGCCAAGGCAATATCGCCGTCGACCAGAATCACCGGCAAGGCTTCCGCGCCGGAACGCTCCAGAAAGGCTTTGACGACGGCGTTTTCGGCGAAGGCTACCGGCTGTTGGGCTAAATTGAAGCGTTCGACCCGGGCGCCGTTTTGTTTGGCCCAATCGACATCAGCCGAAAAAGTCACCAATTGCTGATCGACATCCGTGCCGCAAACGCCGGTGCTGCAACATAAGGCGGGGTCATAAATTTGTATCGTAGTCATGATAGAGATCCCGGTTGTTTAGGGTAATAACGTGCCGATGCGATCGAGCTCAGCTTTCAAACGATCAGGATCGTTTTTCAATTCGTTCAGCGGCAAAGCCAGAAATTGTTCGATGCGATAGCGCAAGATGCCGTAAGCGGTCTCGAAAGCCGCGTCGATTTCGTCCTCCGTGCCTTCGGCATGTGACGGATCCTCCACGCCCCAATGGCTGCGCATGACCGGGCCCAGATAAGCCGGGCAAACTTCGTTGGCGGCGTTACCGCACACGCTGAGAACGATATCCGGCGTTTCGGGAAGATCGTTCCAGGATTTGCTGTAATAACCCTCGGTCGATATGCCTTTTTCTTCAAGCTTGGCCACCGCGCGACTGTTTAAGCGGCCCAAGGGATTGCTGCCCGCGCTGATGGCACGCCAACCGTCCGGCGCAAGATGGTTGAATATTGCCTCGCCCATCAGAGAGCGGCAGGAGTTACCGGTACAAAGAAACAGGACGTTCATATTGCAAAGCTCGTAGAGTGGAAAAATTCAGTCCGATTCGCAGCAAGTCGACGCCGCGCCATTATCGAAACAGCGCTCGGCATGGCCGGCACAACATTCGGCTGTTAAATAATCGATCAGCGACTGCATGACGGTTAAATCGGCCCGGTAGCGCTGATAGCGGCCTTCTTGCGTAACATTAACCAGACCTGCGTGGGTCATCGCCTTCAGATGAAACGACAGATTGGTGGGCGGCAAAGCCAATTCCGTAGCAATTTCCCCGGCAACCAGACCGGTCGGCGCATGCTTGACCAACAAGCGAAAAACATCCAAACGTACCCCGGACGCCAAAGATTCAAACAATTTGGTAGCGAGTTCTTTATTCATTGGGCAACTATACAACAATTATTGAAATATAAAAATAAAAATTTATCTTCCAATCGGAACTTAAAGCAAACTAGACATCCATACAGTTCGGAAATAAGCTAGTGGCTATTCCGAATTGACGGAAGGAGACTTTCGCCTTAACGGTTAACACCCATTCTGAAAAAACAAGCCCAGTGTCCGCCGAAATAACACCCGTGAAAACAGCCGATGAAATCAATGTTGTTGCGGCATTGGCGCGAGAAATTTGGACTCAGCATTTCACGCCAATCATCGGCGCAGCGCAGGTGGATTATATGTTGCGGAACTTTCAAAGTGCCGGCGCCATTCAAAGCCAAATCTCCGGCGGCGGGGAATATTATCTGGCGAGCATCGAACATCTGTCGGTAGGCTACATGAGCTTGATTCCCGATTCGGAAAAAAACGAAATGATGATCAGCAAAATTTACCTGAAACGTTCGGCCCGAGGCGTGGGCATAGGCAAGTCTCTATTGGATTTCGCCGAGCAAAAATGCGTTAAGGATAAAATCGGAAGGCTTTGGCTGACCGTCAACCGGTTTAACGCCGGCAGCATTTCTTGGTACCAATATCGCGGATTCGATATCGTGGATGAAGTGAAAAAGGATATCGGCGATGGATTCTTTATGGATGATTTCATCATGGAGAAGAGCATCCGTTCAAATGGGGTTTAGATATGATGATTCAATTTGACCCGTTTCCGCGCCGCACAGATACGGCGCCGCCGACCATTTATACATTGAGGGGATTTAGCCGTGAGCGACTGCTGTGATAACCACTGCTCGTTGGAGGCTTTACGGGAAAAACAGCGCGGAACGCTTTGGAGCGTGCTGGGCATCAATGCGGTGATGTTTTTTGTTATTGCGGCGGCTGCGATATACGGCGACTCAACGTCGCTTCTGGCGGACAGTCTAGACAACTTCGGAGACGCCCTGACCTACGGCCTCAGCCTTTATGCCGTTGCGAAGGGGGCTAGCGCCAAAGCCAAAGTCGCGCTATTCAAGGGCGGTTTAATTCTTTTCGCCGCTGTTTCCGTAGCCGGTCAAATCATCTACAAGTTAATCGTTCCCAGCACGCCGCTATTCGAAGTCATGAGCGCCTTCAGCCTGCTCGGCCTTGCCGCAAATTCAATTTGCCTGTTCTTGCTTTGGCGGCACCGGCATGAAGACGTAAACATGAGTTCGGTATGGGAATGCTCGCGAAACGACATCGCCGTTAACCTTTCGGTATTCGTCACCGCCGGCGCGGTCTGGCTAACCGGCTCCGGATGGCCGGATATCGTCGTAGCGGCCGGTTTAGTCTGGTTCTTGATGCGCTCGGCGCTTAGAGTCATCAAATCAGCCCTAGCAGAGCTCAAAGCCGCGAGTTAATCCAACCGTCTCCGCGACGGAAAAAAGCTTGGTTGACGCCGCGCCTGGTGGAGTTGCCTCAGTCGAATAGCGTATCCCATATCGCGTCGACTTTTTTAATCACATCTGCGCGCATGACGATGGGCCTACCCCACTCCCGAGCGGTTTCTCCCGGCCACTTGTTTGTGGCATCGAAGCCGACCTTGGAGCCCAAACCGGATACCGGCGAGGCAAAGTCCAGATAATCGATCGGCGTGTTTTCCAATATCGTCAGATCGCGCGCCGGGTCCATCCGCGTGGTGATCGCCCAGATCACGTCTTGCCAATTCCGCACGTCGACATCGTCGTCGACCACGATCACGAACTTGGTGTACATGAACTGGCGCAGATAGGACCAAGTACCCAGCATGACCCGCTTGGCATGGCCTGCGTATTGCTTTTTCATGCTGATCACGGCCATGCGATAAGAGCAACCTTCCGGCGGCAAATAAAAATCGATGATCTCCGGAAATTGCTTCTGCAAGATCGGCACGAAAACCTCATTCAAGGCAACGCCTAGAATAGCCGGTTCATCGGGCGGGCGGCCGGTGTAAGTGCTGTGATAAATCGGCGCTTGCCGCTGCGTGATGCGTTCGATGGTAAAAACCGGAAACTCATCGACCTCGTTGTAATAGCCGGTATGGTCGCCGTACGGCCCTTCCTGAGCCGTCTCACCCGGATAGATAAAGCCTTCCAGCACGATCTCGGCGCTGGCCGGCACCTGCAAATCGTTGCTCTGGCATTTGATGACTTCGGTCTTACTACCTCGCAACAGACCGGCGAAAGCGTATTCCGACAAAGGGTCCGGCACCGGCGTCACAGCGGCTAATATCGTGGCGGGATCGGCCCCCAAGGCCACTGCAACCGGAAAAGGCTTATCCGGATATTTTTCCTGCCACTCCTTGAAATCCAAGGCGCCGCCGCGGTGCGCCAACCAGCGCATAATGACCTTGTTCCTGCCTATGACCTGTTGCCGGTAGATGCCCAGATTTTGCCGTTCTTTGTTGGGTCCTTTGGTAATCACCAAGGGCCAAGTAATCAGCGGGGCCGCATCTTCCGGCCAGCAGGTTTGAATCGGATAATCCGCCAGATCGATTTCGTCGCCGGTGCGAACCAGTTCCTGGCACGGCGCGGAGCCGACGATTTTGGGCGCCATATTCAGCACTTGCTTGAACACCGGCAACTTTTCCATCGCATCCTTCATGCCCTTGGGCGGCTCCGGCTCTTTCAGATAGGCCAGCAACTCGCCGATCCCGCGTAATTCGGAAATGTCGCTGGCGCCCATCCCCATCGCCACCCGTTTCGGTGTGCCGAACAAATTGCCCAGCACCGGAATGTTGAAACCTTTCGGGTTCTCGAACAGCAAGGCCGGACCGCCTTGCTTCAACACCCGGTCGCAGATCACGGTCATTTCCAACACCGGGTCGACTTCCGCTTGTATGCGTTTTAGTTCGCCTTGTTTTTCCAGTTGCCGAATGAAGTCTCGTAAGTCTCTATATTTCATAACAAGGGCAGTGTCGGACGGAATCCGGGCGAGTGCTAGCGGACAGCGGTCGCCCGGCGGCGCGCTCCGTCATTGGCCGACTCGACCGGCAAATGAACAAATCATGGCGCGAATTAAGCTTCCTCTTCGCCTGCCAACAATTCTTCCAGACCAGGCAAACTCTTGTCGGCTTTCGCTCTGGCTTTATAGACGTCGACAAACTCCATAAAAGCCTGCTCCAGATCATCGAGCACTTCTTGCTCGTTTTCTAGTTCGCCATCAGGAATTTCTCCCGACTCCAAATAATCTTTTTGAATGGCAATCTCACCGTTCAAAGACAATAAGGCAAGAATCAGGGCGTTATTGGAAATGTTTTCGGGCATGATGATCTCGTGGCTAAGGATGAATAGAATGTTTCGAAAAAAATATTACCAAAAACTAAAATACCAAATGCGTTAACTGCTCAAACGCAGATATTTTTGATACAGACCATCTTGGTCTTCCACATTGTCCGGATCTTTGCCGATGCAGTCGACCGGACAGACTTCCATGCATTGAGGCTTGTCGTGATGACCGACGCACTCCGTACACAAAGAAGGATTGATCACGTAAATTTCCTCGCCTTGCGAGATAGCGCCGTTTGGGCACTCCGGTTCGCAGACGTCGCAGTTGATGCATTCGTCGCCGATGATAAGAGCCATAAATCACTCCGATTTAAACTTGTTAATTAACTGTTGCTTGACCGTTTCCGGCACGAAACCCGACACATCGCCGTGCAATTTGGCGATTTCCCGTATCATGCTGGATGATATGAATTCGTATTGTTCGGCCGGCGTCAGAAAAACGGTTTCAATGTCCGGTGCCAGCCGGCGATTCATTCCGGCCATTTGAAATTCGTACTCAAAATCCGACACGGCCCGTAAACCGCGGATAATGACGCTGGCGTTATATTGTTTGGCGCATTCGACCAAAAGATTCTCGAAACCTATGACGCTAACATTGGAAAATTCCCCGATTAAGCCTTCAATCAGACGCACGCGCTCATCCAAGCCGAATAAAGGCTGTTTTCCGCGGCTTTCGGCCACGGCGACAATCACTTCGTCGAAAAGCTTCGACGCCCTGGCGATTAAGTCAAGATGACCATTGGTAATCGGGTCAAAAGTACCCGGATAAATTGCGGTAATTTGCATCAGGCTGTTTCGGTTTCCGGATGGCGGATTTTAAAGCATCCGCCAAATAAAAGCAGTCGTTAATGACGGACGGGTGAATCTCCGGCACGATCGGCGCGCTTTCAGCGCTTACCGACGTTGATATAAACTGTAACGGACATCGCCGGCGGTTTTTTGTTTCAATGGCGACCAATTTTCGGGCATGCCATCCAATCTTAAATTTTTTTCGGTTTCGATGTAGATTTTGCCGTAAAGTTTCAGCAGCTCGCCCCTCGCTATCTCCCTGCATATCGGTTCGACTAAACCTTGAGCGAACGGCGGATCGAGAAAAATCAAATCGAATGAATCGGGGTAATCCGGTACAAAATTCCGCACATCGGCATGAACTATTTCGATTCGGTCCGCTTTCAATTCAACTGCGTTCCGCCGCAGATTCTGACAGGTTTTCAGATTATTTTCGACCTGCAGCACGTAGGCGGCACCTCTTGACGCCGCTTCGAAACCGAGCGCGCCGCTGCCGGCAAACAAATCCAGGCAACGGCAACCGGGAACATCGGCATGCAGCCAATTGAACAGCGTTTCCCTGACGCGGGACGGCGTGGGCCGCAAACCGGGCGCATCGTCGAACGTGATGACCCGGCTCCGCCATTCGCCGCCAATGATACGCAGCTTGTTAATCGCTGCCGCCTTTGGCACCCGAGTTCCCCACGGTGACGGTTTGCAGCCATTCGGGTTTTATCCTGCGCTGGAACGCATCCTTGATATCGTCCACCGTTACCGCTTCCACTTTGGCGGGAAAGACGTCCAAATAATCCAAAGGCTGTTGATAAAAACCGATCATGGTGACGTAATCCATTAACTTGCTATTGTTATCCGTGCGCAAGGCAAAACCGCCCGTGATGTTTTTCTTAGCCGCAATCAATTCTTGTTCGGTCGGACCGTTTTCGGCGAAATCTTTCAACGTAGCGTCCATCACGTCAATCGCTTGTCGGGTTTGATCATTACGCGTCTGCAAGCTCATCACGAACGGCCCTTCGCGATACAACGGCATGAATTGGCTGGCCGCACTATAGGCCAAACCCCGTTTCTCCCTGACTTCGTCGAACAATCTCGATACCAGACTGGCCCCGCCCAAGATATGATTGCCTACGTATAGCGTAAAGTAATCGGGATCCTTGCGGGCAACCCCCGGCATGCCGGACAACACATGAGTTTGAGTGGACGGAAATTCGATGTGCAGCACACTCGGTTTTGACGGCATCGTCACCGGCGGAATTTCCGCCGGCTTTTGCCCAAGCGTCAAGCCGGCAACTAATTTCTCCGCGAGTTGCTCGGCCCGCTTCCGCTCGATATCGCCGACGAGAACGACAATCGCGTTAGCCGCAACATAATACTGTTTATAAAACGCTTTTAGGTCGTCAGCTCCAAAGCCCGCCACCGTCTCGACCATGCCTTCTTCAGGGTGCGCGTAGGGATGGTCATGATACAAAGCCTTTTGGAAAGCAATGTTGGCCAAAGCGCCCGGAGACTCTTCCCTGTGCTTCAGTCCGGCCAGAGTACGATTTTTTTCGCGCTGAAAATCGTCTTCATTAAAGCTTGGAGCCGACAAAATGGTTTGAAAGGTCTCAAATGCCTTATCGAATAAGTCTTGCTGCGTCAAGCTGCGCAACGACAACCATGCCATATCCTCGGAAATACCGTTGGAAAACGCGGCACCGACCGATTCGAAGCGGTTGGCTATTTCATCGGCATTCCACTTGCCGGCTCCGGTGTCCAGCATGGCCGAGGTTAAGGCCGCCAAGCCGAATTGATCGCCATCGCGAGCGCTGCCGGCATCGAAAGCCACGCGAATATCCACCATGGGCAAACTCGGGGTTTGCACGAAATAAACCCGCGTGCCTTGATCCGTTTGCCAGTGTTGTATATCGACGCCGGCCCAACCGACTTGACTCATAAAAAACAAACAAAAAGCAATCAAATTAAAACGCATGGCGACCTCCTATCTCTTTGCCCGCTTCCGGGGTATCGGCAATGGGTTGCGGCTCCAGATAAGCCACGGTCAGCGTGTCCTCGATCAGATATTTGCGCGCCACGTCGCGTACTTGTTCGGCAGTGACCCGGTTGATATTGGCGACATATTCGCCGGCTTTTTGCCAGCCTAAACCGACCGTTTCCAATAAACCCAATTCCATCGCTTGATAAAAATTCGAATCTTTTTGATAAATATCGTCGGCCAAAACCTGAGCCTTGATGCGCTGCAATTCCTCCTGGCTGACCAATTGGCTTTGCAATTGATAGACCTCTTCCTTCAAGGCATATTCCAGATCCAAGACGCTCTTGCCTTCCGCCGGCGTTGCTTCCAGCATAAACATGTCGGCCATGCGTGAATTCAAATCGTATTGCGCTCCGGCGGAAACCGCTATCTGCCTGCCGCGAACCAAGCGCGACGTCAATCGGGCGCTGTTGCCGCCGTCCAGAATGCCGGCCAGTACTTCCAGCGCATACGCTTCCCATTTGGGATCGGCGGTCTTCAAAACAGGCACTTTGTACCCCATCATCAAATAAGGCAATTTGGCCGGCGCTTTGACAGTGAGCTTACGCACGCCTTCTTGCTTTATTTCGGTCTGCGGCTTAAGCGGTTTGATATCGCTGGGTTTCAAGCCGGCAAAATATTGCTTGGCTAAATTAACAGTCTGATCGGGATCGACATCGCCGACGACGACCAAAGTCGCATTATTGGGCGCATACCACAGTTGGTACCAGGCTTTTAAGTCGTCAATCTTGTAATTTGCGATATCGGATGGCCAACCGATGACCGGATGTTTGTAGGGACTATTGCTAAAAGCCACTGCATTGAATTGCTCCAAGGTTTTAGCACGGGGCTTGTCGTCGGTGCGCATCCGGCGTTCTTCGGTGACGACTTGCAATTCCTTTTCCAACTCTTCGGCTTTTAAGTCCAAATTACGCATGCGGTCAGCCTCGAGCTTGAAGCTGATTTCCAGCCGCGATTTTTCTAAAGTCTGGAAATAAGCCGTGTAATCGCTGCCGGTAAAAGCGTTTTCCTGACCGCCATTCTCGGCAACGATGCGGGAAAACTCACCGGCCGGATATGCTTTAGTCCCTTTGAACATCATATGTTCCAGCATATGCGAAATACCGGTAATGCCGCCCGGCTCGTAACTGCTGCCGACCTTATACCAAACCTGCGACACGACCACCGGCGCCCTATGGTCTTCCTTGACCAAGATCTTCATGCCGTTAGCAAACACGTGTTCGTATACTGTGCCTTCCTCCGCACAGACCGAAAATGCCGGACACAATACCATCGCTGCGGCCATCCCCCGCTTCAAAAATTCCAATTTCATAACTCCCTCATTGTCAGTAAAAACGATCGTTTGAGATGATTTCAATAATTAAAGGTTCACTGTTATTCTATAGCTTTATAGATCTTTAAACTATTCGGAAGCGAATGACCGCCAAAAACACGACATTATCCTTAAAAAATTACTATGAACTCTGTAAACCGAGGGTAGTGGCTTTAATCGTGTTTACCGCTATCGTCGGCATGCTGTTGGCGGTCCCCGGTTGGCCGCCATTGGGTCTTTTTCTGTACGGCACGATCGGCATCGCTTTAGCGGCTGCTTCGGCCGCAGCCATCAACCATTTCATCGACCGAAAAACCGACGCGGAAATGGCCCGCACCCAACACCGGCCGCTACCGAAAGGCGAATTGAACTCCCGCCAGGTCTTATTTTTCGCCTGCACGATAGGGGCTGTCTCCATGATCATGCTGGTATTCATGGTCAACGCGCTGACCGCCTTTCTAACCTTTTTATCGTTAATCGGTTACGCGCTCATTTATACCGTTTACTTGAAAAAATTGACGCCCCAAAACATTGTCATCGGCGGCATCGCCGGAGCCGCGCCTCCGCTCTTAGGCTGGACCGCGATGACGGGCGAAATTCATCACCATGCCTTGTTGCTGGTTTTGATTATTTTCGTCTGGACGCCGCCGCATTTCTGGGCGCTAGCCATCGCCCGCCGCGACGAATATGCCAAAGTCGAAATTCCGATGCTACCGGTTACCCACGGCGTCGAATTCACTCGCTTACAGATCCTGCTGTATACCATATTGCTGCTGCTTACCACGCTGTTGCCTTATCTAACGGGCATGAGCGGCTTGCTGTACCTGCTCCCGGCCACTTTGTTGGGGCTGGGGTTCCTTTATTACGCGATTCAGATGATGCGCAAAAAAGATAATAAAACCGCCATGCGCACCTTCGGCTATTCAATTATTTATCTGATGCTGATCTTCGCGGCTCTTTTGATCGACCACTATTACCCGTTTTCGATATCATGACAGTTACCGAACAAGAGCACCCTTTCGCCGAATTCATCAAAATCCTGGGCAAGGGCAAAAAAGGCGCCCGCCCTTTGACTCAAGACGAAGCCTATCGGGCCATGAAAATGATTTTGGCTGATGAAGTGTTGCCGATTCAATTAGGCGCTTTTTTGATGTTAATGCGTATCAAGGAAGAGACCGAACAGGAACTGGCCGGTTTTGTGCGGGCCGCTCGAGAAAGTTTCGACTTCAGTCCGTCATTGCGCGTCGATTTGGACTGGTCTTCCTATGCCGGTAAACGCCGCCATTTACCTTGGTTTTTGTTGTCGACTTTGCTGTTGGCGGAAAACGGCGTCAAGGTGTTCATGCACGGGGCGGGCGGCCATACTCAAGGCCGGCTTTACACCGAAAACGTCTTGAACGCCATCGGTATCCGTGCCGCCCATTCCATGCCCGAGGCCGAACAACAATTGGCTGCGCATAACTTTAGTTATTTATCGCTCGAGCACATCTGCCCCGCGCTTTACGGCATGATCAATCTGCGCCCGACCATGGGGCTGCGCTCGCCGGTACACACCCTGGTCAGGCTGTTGAATCCATTCAATGCCAGCCATACCATTCAAGGCATTTTTCACCCCGGTTACCGGCAAGTGCATCAACATGCCGCTCTGTTGCTGGGTGAACGCAATATGGCGGTCTTAAAAGGGGAAGGCGGGGAAACCGAGCGCAATCCCGATGTCGAATGTCTGGTGCAAAGCGTGCGGGACGGTGAATTGGAGGACGAACTTTGGCCGGCTTTATTTGCACGCCGACATATGAAAGCCGAGCAGCTTAATCCGGCACAACTCGCCGACCTATGGCAAGACAAAACTAAAGACGAATTCGCCGAAGCAACCGTAATCGGCACTGCGGCCGTCGCCTTAAAATTGCTGGGGAAAGCCGATACCCGGGAAAACGCCCATCACATCGCGCAGCAATATTGGGCCAAGCGCAACCGCCAACGGCTCTTAGGCTGATGTCCCGGTATCACGCAGAAAACGCGGCACTCCGGGAATGGAATCACGTTCGAGATATAAGTATTTAAGCCCCAACAAAGTCGACTGTTCGCCAATTTCCGTCCACACGACTTCCGCTTCGCCCTGTAAGTCCAAATGCTTAAAACTGAAGTGAACGGCCGACCCTGTTTCGACTGTAATTCTGCCTTGAATATGGGCCATGATGCCGTCGACCGAAACGTTCTCCGTATTGAATGCATAAACGGTTTCGCCGACGCTAATTTGGCCGGGCGCGGTCATGTTTTTGCGATAAGCCCGGCGGTTGTATAGCAAGTTTTCGACATCGTAGGATATATTGCGAAATTCGATCGCAATTTGAAGTCCTTGTTCCGTAGACTCGGCGCGGACGACTTCCGCTTCGCCTGCCATGCGCAGATCGGGCAAATAAATATCGACTACCGGCGAAACTTGAATACTTTGAAAAATGTCCTTAACGCCGTTGACCGAAGCAGCCGCTTTAAACTCCGCTAATAAACCGGTTAAGGACAGATTGACCACCTGAATCCGATGTTCTTCAAAGCCCAGATAAATAAGTCCTTCGGAACGGAGCTTTTTGCGATATGCTCGTTTTTCCATGTCAGAGAGTGCATTAATCATTGCGTCCACTTCAAATTACAGGTCAGAACCAGGAGTTCAAATGGAATGAAATTTAAGTCCTTACGTCCAGTAAGCTTAGTCGCATTATCGGCATGTGCCAATATCCCTCCGCACGACACCGGCAACATATGTGAAATATTTCGGGAAAAAGACGATTGGTATCGGGCAACGCTGGCCGCGTCCCAACGCTGGGGCGTGCCGATTGCGGTGCAAATGTCGATTATTCACCAAGAGTCCCGATTTGTTGCGGACGCCGAACCGCCGCGACCGACGATATTGGGCTTTATCCCTTGGTTTCGATCCAGCAGCGCTTACGGTTATCCGCAGGCGCAAGACGGCACTTGGTCCGATTACCAGCAACAAAGCGGAAACAACTGGGCGGACCGTGACGATTTCGCGGATAGCTGCGATTTTGTTGCTTGGTACTGCGCAATGACCCACCAAAAATTGGGCATTCCCGTATACGACGCTAACAACTTATATCTAGCTTACCATGAGGGCTTGACCGGGTATCGGCGCCGGCATTATCAAAACAAAGGATGGCTAATCAACGTCGCGCAAAAAGTTCACCGGCGCGCCTGGCAATACGATGCGCAACTCGCCACTTGCCGGCAAGAGTTGGAAAACGAAAACTGATACACTAGCCGGCCCCGATTTTTAGAGGAGCACATCTGTGAAAAAACTTCGAAACCGCATCATTGCGATCTTAAGCGCTTTTTTAATAGGATTTATTATGTTCTCGATGGCAAACGCCACTACTCCCGAAGAAAACCGAGCTGCTGGCGAAAAATTTCTGAGCGAAAACGCCCAACAACCCGGCGTGATCACAACGGCCAGCGGCCTACAATACATGGTATTCAGCGAAGGTAGCGGCGCGTCGCCAAAAGCGACCGACAATGTCACCGTGCATTACAAGGGCACCACGATAGACGGCAAGGAATTCGACAGTTCGTACAGCCGCGGCGAGCCGGCCACTTTCCCTCTTAACCGTGTCATCGCGGGTTGGACCGAAGGATTGCAGCTTATGAAGGAAGGCGCCAAATATCGCTTTTTCATTCCATCCGATTTGGCTTACGGCGAACGCGGTGCCGGTAGCGCGATCGGCCCGAACGCGGCATTGATATTCGACGTTGAATTAATCAAAGTCAATTAAGCCATCGAACAGCTGGCCAAACTCTCGGCTTGACCAGCTGCGGAACTCTCTTCGCCTTATTATCGAATCGTTATCTCGACCCGGCGATTTCTCGGTTCGCCGGTATTGTCCGGAGTAGGTATCAGAAGATTCTTTTCACCATGCGAATCGATGGTGATTCTTTCGGCATCCGTCATCGCGTCGACAAACAACGTAGCCACCGATTGTGCCCTCGCCAAGCTTAATCGGGCATTGTCCCGATCATTACCGATGGTATCGGTATGCCCGATGACGGAGATATCGACAGCAGGCCGCCTATTCATTTCGTCGATAATTTTCGGAATCTCGTTTTGAGATTCGGGCGTCAGCCTTGCCGTCCCCTCTATGAAATACAAATAATAGGACACCGGCTTTTGCGGACTGGCTGCGAGCGCCCGGCCGAAATCCTTTTGTATTTGTTCTTCAGTCGCGGTAAACGTTTCGCCGGCATTTTCCGTCATGTTCACCGCGTCGCGGTCTTTTTCCAGCGTAGTCGCCCCCCGGGGCGTGCTTACCACAACCTTACCCAAGCTACCGTCTTCTTCGGCCAACAACACCACGTACGATTGGGAACAGGCACTCAAGCCCATAAAACTGAACAATAGCAAAGCGCTAAAGGCTAAATGCGCCGAATCCGCCGTCTTCCTTCTTGCGATGACCATCACTGCGCCTCCACTTTGACCAGGAAACGCGTACCCCTCACGCCGATAATACCGGACGGCGTTTTTACCGATACGGCTTCAGGTTTCAGTTTTGCGATTACCCCGGAAATATAATGCAATGCGCCTTTAATCAAATTGGCGCTCAACTTCAATTCATCGTTAGCGGGCGCGTAAAGATATTCGTCAATAGTAACCTCGGTATTCGGCCCCAGAGAAATCACGGTATTGTCTTTAAACGTCATTCCTAACCCGCCGTTTTCCCCGGTTTTTAAGATGTTTCCGAGATACAACGGCATCCCCGGTTGAGCCGGAACAGTGGACGACTCCGATGTCACAACCGCTTCGCCGCTAACGATTTTGATATACCCAAGCACCTTATCATTTGCCCTAGCCGGAAAGGACAGGAAACCGGCCGCCATAATCGCGAGAATCAATTTATTTCTAGGCATCACTCCTCCAAACTGCATTGACATTACTATAAAAATAGCTGCTAATTACAATCCTTCCAATGGCATTGAATCGCCGGCGCGAGAGAAAAGCTGCTTTTAAATTATTAGCTTATACAGCAGAAGTTGCGTGATTTAGCCCGAATATTTGCCGGAAGATTATGCAAGGTCTGCTATATTTCCTGACATACCCAACTCAGCGCTCTAGAGAACAAAATCCGTGACCCATACAAATACGTCTTCGCGGACCGGCGTATCGACTCACAACAAGATACTGTTGAGCAGCAGTGACTCGTCCGGCTCCGGCTTAAGCGATTGCATCCGGGCTTACTGCCCGAATTGCGATGTGCATTCGGTAAGCGACCCCGACCAAGTGCTTCCGCTCCTGTTGGCCAGCGAATTCGATATTTTACTCATTGATATCGACGGCCACAGCCTAACGGCCGATAAACTCTTACCGCAAATCAGAAGACATTTTCTGCTCGAACAATTGCCGACTCTGCTTCTATCCTCGGAAAGGTCGTCCGACGAACGGGATTCGCAGTTAGACCTGGGCGCCACCGACTTTCTTTATAAACCTCTCCAAGCATCGGAGACCAAACTTAAAATCAGAAACGCTCTGATATTCAGGCGTTATTTCCTCGCCAATCAAGCTATTCGGGAGCGATTAGAGCGCGCGATAACAAACAGAACCGCAAAACTCAACATGCTGATCGATAGCGGCTTGATGATGGGCATGGAAAAAAGCCGCGACCGCTTGCTGCAATTCATACTGGAAGAGGGGAAAAAATTGCTGCACTGCGATGCGGGCACCATGTATCTGGTCACCAAAGAAAATACGCTACGCTTTGCCACGCGGACGCGAAGCGATCTGTTGCCGTTCGAGGCGTTGCTTCTCATCGACCCGGAAACCGGCCGGTTTAACGACAACTATGTGTCGACCTACTCGGCCAATCACAAGCGAACGATTCTAATAGACGACGTCTATCGAGACTCTCGTTTTGATTTCAGCGGCACTCGAAATTTCAATGCGCAGTCCGGTTATCGGACGGTTTCGCTGCTGACGGTCCCGATGGCGCCGAGAAACGGCAACGTAATAGGAATCCTGCAATTTATCAATGCCTTGGATCCGGAGACCGGCAAGCTGACGTCTTTTGCGGATGATGCCGTACCCTTGGTTGAAGCGCTGGCCGCGCAAGCCGCGATCGCGCTGGATAATCTCCAATTGATCGCCGCGCAAAAAACCACGACCGAGAGCATCATCCGCGTGTTGGCAACGGCCTTGGACACCAAAAGCCCGCATACCGGACACCATTGCGTGCGCGTTCCCGAGTTGGCCATCATGCTGGCGGAGGCCGCTTGCAGGCAGACCGAAGGCCCGTTAGCCTCCTTCAATTTCGAATCCGAAGATCAATGGTTCGAATTTCGAGTCGGCGCATGGCTGCACGATTGCGGCAAGATCACGACGCCGGAATTCGTGATCGACAAAGCCACCAAACTCGACATGCTCTATAACCGGATTCACGAAATTCGTATGCGCTTTGAAGTACTGCTGCGTGACGCCGATATTAGACGTTTAAAATCCATGCTGGCAGGTGCCGACCCTGAGCATGCACGCCAGCGGTTCGAGCGGGAAAAAGCCCAGCTCCATGAAGACTTCGCCTTTATCGCCGAATGCAATATAGGCCGGGAATACATGCACGACGATGATTGCGAACGGATAAAAAAATTGGCCGAAAAGACTTGGTTGCGTTATTTCGACGATACGCTGGGATTGTCTCAGGAAGACACCATAAACCTGAAAGACCAAGTTAGACCGGCACTACCCGTCGAAGAACGGCTGCTTTCCGATAAACCCAAGCATATTGTCCCTCGCACAAATCATGAAAAACCCGATCCCGAATTGGGAATCAAAATGCTGGTGCCGGACGATATGTTTAACTATGGCGAAATTTATAATCTCAGCATCCGTAAAGGCACTCTGAACAAGGAAGACCGTTACAAAATCAACGAACACATCATTGAAACGATCAAACTGCTCGAAAAAATTCCGTTCCCGGATTTTTTGAAACGGGTTCCGGAATATGCATCCACACATCACGAAACTCTGGATGGACGCGGTTATCCGCGGCAACTGCACGCCTCGGAATTATCCATTCCCGCCCGTATCATGGCGGTTGCCGACATCTTCGAAGCGATCACCGCGTCGGACAGGCCTTACAAACGGCCTTACACCTTGTCGGAAGCCCTCGGCATCCTTTACAGCATGAAAAACAACCGGCACATCGATCCCGATATATACGATCTTTTTTTGAGGACGGGTGTCTATATGGCGTACGCGAAAAAATATCTCAAACCGGAACAGATCGATGAAGTCGAAATTAGCGATTTCCTAGAGTAGCAACGCACTGGGCATCGGATTTCATGCAAAACGTCGCCAAGCGCCTCCCTGTCAGTCTTGCCGTATTGATAGTCCTAATAGCGGGTAACACCGGCCTTTACATATGGGACCCGCTGCCTTTAAAACTATTTAGAAACAACACCTTCGATTACTATCAACGCCTTAAACCCCGTCCTTATCAAGATGCGCCGGTAACCATCGTCGATATCGACGACGAGGGCTTGAAACGTCTGGGCCAGTGGCCATGGCCCCGTACCCAGATAGCCAAACTGATTTCGGCGCTGCAAACGTCCGGGCCGGCGGCGATTGCTCTTGATATTATTTTCGCCGAAAAAGACCGTACCTCGCCTAAGGTCATGTCGGAGCTATGGCAGCTATCGCCTACCGAACGGCAAGTGCTCAGCCGTTTACCCGACCATGACCGAGCATTGGCCGAAAGCATCGCTAACGGCAAGTCTGTCTTAGGATTTGCGCTAAACGAAACCGCAGGCGCCGACGCACCGAAATTGCCCGCACGTTTCATTGAAATCGGCCATTCGTCCCTACCTTTTTTACATGCCTTCGAAGGTTCCATCCAATCGTTAGCGATGCTGGAAGCGGCCGCCTCCGGCAACGGCGCGCTAACGTTCGTTGTCGATTCCGACGGCGTCATCAGGAAGGTTCCGGTGGCGTTACGCTACCGGAATCAAATCGTGCCTAGCTTATTCATGGAAGCTTTGCGCGTGGCGCAGCAAACCGATAACTACATATTACGAAGCCACGACGAAGCCGCCATGGGATTAGCCGAAATAAGCGTCGGCAACATTCGGATTCCGACCACGGAAAAAGGCGAAATCTGGCTTTACTACAGCCGGCCGGCCAATGAGCGTTACATTCCGGCCTGGCGCATACTTGAAGGGCACATCGGGCCGGAGCGCCTCAAAGACAAAATTCTGTTAATCGGTGCGTCTGCGCCGGGCATAATGGATTTGCGCATTAGTCCGCTAGGAACCGTCATTCCCGGCATTGAAGTCCATGCACAAGCCCTGGAACAAGTGCTGAGCGGCACCCAACTGGTCCGCCCGTTCTGGCACGCAAGCCTGGAAGTTTTTTTTCTATTGGGCGGCGGCTTAATAGTAGGCTGTATCGCATTGAGCTATAGGATAGCGACATCGCTTACGGTCTTCCTTCTGAGCCTGACCGGCTTTTGGGCCGTCAGCTGGCGCGCCTTTGCCGAATACCGCCTGCTGATCGACCCCATGGTGCCGACCATCGGTTTATTGGTGGTTTTTCTGTACTCCAGCCTATTTCGGCATTTTCATAGTGAACGCCGTCAGCGCTGGATCAAACACGCGTTCTCCCGTTACGTCTCGCCCAATTTGGTCGACTATCTGATTGCGCATCCGCAGGAACTCGAATTGAGCGGTCGTCGGCGTAACTGCAGTTTTGTGTTTACCGATTTGACTGACTTTACCGCATTAATGGAAGATCTGGATCCGCGCCATGCGGTCAATCTATTGAATGAGTACCTGGAAAACATGATTGCTATTGCCTTTTCCCACCAGGGCACGCTCGACCGTATTGTGGGTGATTCGGTGGCCATTCTGTTTTCCGCACCCATTAAACAAAACGATCATCAGCGCCGCGCCATTCAATGCGCATTGGATATGCAAGAATTTACCCGGCGCTACAGCCGCTGCATGAACGACGAAGGCATTGCATTCGGCCAAACTCGGATCGGCGTGCATAGCGGCCCGGTGATCGTCGGCAACTTTGGCGGAAAAACCATTTTCGATTACCGCGCCTTAGGCGATCCGGTCAACACGGCCTCCCGTTTGGAAAGTGCCAACAAATACCTCGGCACCCTGATCTGTGTTTCGGAAACCACCCTGAAAGCCTGTCCCGATATGCTATCCAGGCCGATCGGGCATTTATCGGTAAAAGGCAAAGCGAATCCGCTGATGGTGTTCGAGCCTTTATCCCCAAAAAACGCCGACCTAACCGCACTTGCCGAATACGACGCCGCCTATCGGCTGATGCAAAACAAACGGCCGGAAGCAATCGCCGCGTTTCAACGGATTATCGATAAAAATCCGAACGACACCCTGGCCTATTTTCATTTACAACGGTTGCTAAAGGGTGAACGAGACGATTTAATCAGATTGGATCGGAAATAGACCCCATTACCGATAAAAATGACATCGGGGTAAAAAGGTAAATTTGCCTTATAGTTTTTCCGACCACGCACACCCAACCCACGACCGGAGCAGTTAACATGAACTACTTTCGCGGCTTATTGATTTCATTGATCTGTAGTATTAGCGTTTTTCCTGCGATGGCTATGGATACGAAACAAGTTCCGGAATTGTTAAAACCCTGGATACCCTGGGTCATGTCCGATCAGCCTGATTATCAATGTCCGTTTTTTTATCGCGATTTTCAAAAAAAACAGTGTAGCTGGACCGGAAAACTGCAACTGGATTTAGAGGCGACGGGCGGCCGATTTAGCGGCGAATGGGTGCTGTACCAAGCCGGTTGGATCTTTTTACCGGGCGACGACCGAAACTGGCCCCAGCAAGTTTCGGTAAACCAGACGCCGGCAATCGTCATCGAACACAACGGCAAGCCGGCGGTATGGCGAGAGGCGGGCCATTATCAGCTACGCGGAACGTTTTTATGGGAAAAACTCCCGGAAAGATTGACGATACCGGACGACACGGGCCTGATCGAACTCCATCTGAACGGTAAGACCATCGCTTACCCGCGTATAGACCGGGCGGCGCTATGGCTTAGTTCGCAACCTTCGGAAACGGACGAAAACCGGCAGAACAATCTGAATTTACAAGTATTCAGACAAATCGTCGACGATAACCCCTTACAGATAATCACCCGCCTGGAACTGAACGTATCCGGCCGCGCCAGGGAAGTGACTTTGTCACATGCCTTATTGCCGGACTTTATTCCGATTAAATTGGACAGTCCTCTGCCGGCCCGCATAGAAAAAGACGGGCGCTTGTTGGTGCAAGTTCGGGCCGGGCGTTGGACTATCGATATCCGCGCCCGCCATCCCGGGTATCTAACCCGGCTCGATTTCCCCGTCAAAGACCCCGACTGGCCGGAAACCGAACTTTGGGCCTTCCAAGCCATGCCGGCGTTGCGTCTGGTCGAAATCGACAATCTATCCGCTATAGACGCCAGCCAGACCAATATGCCGCCGGAATGGCGCCATCTGCCGGCGTATCAGGTCGAACAGGGCCAGAGCATGCACTTCAAGTTGATCAGAAAAGGCGATCCCGAACCGGAACCCAACCAATTAAACTTGGAACGCAAACTATGGCTGGATTTTGACGGCGGCGGCTACACCGTCAACGACAATATCAGCGGCAACATGACCCGGGATTGGCGCTTGAACGTCGTTCCCGAGATCCAACTGGGTCAAGCGCTGCTGAACGGGCAAAATCAATTGATAACTCGGCTGGACGAACAAGAAGGCATAGAAGTCCGCCGCGGAGCCCTGCAACTGCAAGCCGACAGCCGGATTCAAACCGATATCGGCCGGGTGAACGCCGTTGGCTGGCAACAATCTTTCCGGCAAGCCCGGGCGGAACTCAACATCCCGCCCGGCTGGCGCTTGCTGGCCGTCGCCGGGGTCGATAACGAACCGGACAGTTGGCTGACGCGTTGGACCTTGTTGGACTTGTTTTTAGTGTTGATCACAGGGTTGACGATCACGCGTTTATGGTCATGGCAATGGGGAGCCCTAGCCTTATTCAGCCTGATGCTGTTTTGGCATGAAGCCGATGCCCCACGCTTGATTTGGCTGCATATCCTGGCGGCCGTTGCGCTGTTGCGCGTGTTACCGGACAGCCGTTTTTATCACTGGGTCAAATGGTACCGTAACGCCTGCTGGCTGATTTTAACCCTCATCGTCGTGCCGTTCATGATTGCACAGATACGCGTCGGCATTTATCCGCAGCTGGAAAAGCCTTGGCAACCCATCATGCCGGCATCCTATACGGCGACCGATACGGCAGCGGAAGAAGATAGGGCTATGCCCATGCAAGCCAAGGAGGCGATGGAATCCATTGCGCCCGCCGCACCTGCCCGTCTGAATAAGAGCCGTGTATTTTCGTCCTTGGGCGGCGGCACCGACTCGGCGGCCAATTTCGACCGTATCGATCCGGAAGCCAATCTGCAAACAGGCCCCGGCTTACCGCAGTGGCAGTGGCAAACCGTGCAATTATCCTGGAACGGCGCCGTCGATGGCCGGCAAACCATACGCCTCTGGTATTTGCCTCCCTTCTGGACCATGTTGATGCATATTCTTCAAGCATTATTGGCCGCGCTAATGACGCTACAGGTATTGGGCGTACTTAACAAACCGTGGAAATCCTCCTTGCCGGCGCCGGGCGCATGGATATTGGTCCCGTTATTGATCGCACCGGCACCGGACAGCTTCGCCGATATTCCCGATCAAGCCCTGCTGGAGCAATTGAAACAGCGACTGTTGCAACCGCCCGAATGTTTACCCTCTTGTGCTCAAATTCCTAGCATGAACATCGACATCACAGCCGAGGCCATGCTAATCCAACTGCAAGTCGATGCACAGGAAAACTTAGGCGTTCCCTTGCCGGCGCAGCTTCAGCAATGGTTCCCCGAACACATTGCGGTCGACGGCAAGGATGCCGAAGCCTTGGTCCGTCAGAATGACGGCTCGCTATGGCTGGGCTTGGCCGCGGGCGTGCATGGCGTCGTCATGCATGGCCGCCATGCGCCTCTGGATAAATTCACTCTACCCCTCCCATTGACACCGCAGCACACGCGAATTCGCCGCAGCGAAGGCTGGCGAATCGACGGCCTGTACGAAGACGGCAAGACCGGCCCGCAATTGGAATTCAAGCGCTTGAATTTGGAAGGCGATATTAAAGGACAAGATCTAAACCAAGCCGCTTTGCCGCCTTTTATCCGCGTAGAACGAACGCTGCATTTGGGTTTGGATTGGAGCGTTACCACTCGTATCGTCCGATTGTCCGGAAGTAACGAGCCCGTCGTTTTGGAACTGCCTTTGCTGACTGGCGAAGCCGTAACCGATGCCAATGTGCGCTTGAAAGACGGCAAGGTACTGGTCAATATGGCAGCCGGCCAACATAGCCTGGAGTGGTCATCGATGCTGGAAAAAAGCGATCAATTGACGCTTAAAGCCAGCGACACAACGCAATGGAGCGAGCTTTGGCGAGCCGATGTCAGCCCTATCTGGCATTTGCAAATCGCCGGTATCGCAGCGGTCCATCACCAAGACAACAGCGGCGCCTGGATGCCGGAATGGCGGCCTTGGCCGGGCGAATCCGTCGCATTGACCATTACTCGGCCTCAAGCGGTACCCGGCCCGACCTTGACGATAGACAAGAGCCGGCTGAAAATCCAGCCGAGCAAGCGTAGCTTGGTGGCGGACTTGATCCTGGACCTACGCAGCTCCAAAGGCGGGCAACATACCCTGCGCTTACCTCCGGCGGCCATGCTGCAGAACGTCGGCATCGACGGCATCAGCCAAGCCGTTCGGCAAAAAGGCGATACTGTGACCTTGCCCATTCGCCCCGGCGCTCAACAGATCAATTTGAACTGGCAAATGGCCGAGGGCCTGGCCGCATTCATGACGACGCCTACCGTCGATCTAGGCGTGAACAGCGTCAACAGCCACATTCAGGTCCTTTCGCCGGACGACCGCTGGGTATTGCTTACCCTAGGCCCTAAATTCGGTCCGGCAGCGCTGATTTGGGGATTGCTCATTGTTTTATTGTTGATCTCGATAGGCTTGGGCCGCGTATCCATGGTGCCGTTAAAAACCCGACAATGGTTTTTATTGTTTATCGGCTTAAGCCAATTGCACATCGCCGCGGCCTTAACCGTGGCAGCCTGGTTGTTTGCGCTGGGTCTGCGCGAACGTCAAACCTGTGCCGAACGCCGGCGTTTTAATCTCGCTCAAGCGGCTTTGGCGTTATTGACCCTGATTGCTTTACTGTTGCTATTCGGCGCGGTACAGCAAGGCTTGCTGGGCACACCCGATATGCAAATCAGCGGTAACGAATCGACGGCGACAACCTTAAACTGGTACCAAGACCATGCCGATGCCGAATTACCGACCGCCACGGTGGTATCGGTACCGATGATGTTTTATAGGCTACTGATGCTGGCTTGGTCGTTATGGATGGCAATCTCTTTGCTCGACTGGCTGCGCTGGGGCTGGGGGTGTTTTTCCCGCGGCGGAATATGGCGGAAAAAGCCGGTTATTCAACAAAACAGCGCATAGGCAACGTTACATCCTGGTGGTTTTATCCGCCTCGGCTCAAGCCCGGCCTGAAAATGTATAAATTCGATTACCGTCGGCGCGTACATTTTGTTGTGTCGATGGGTTCGGGCAATACCACCCAGCCGTGAATTTCTAACGGGCGATGCGTTTTCACCGTTTTGACTGCTTCCCGTAAAGACTGAACATGCCGTAT
Source organism: Methylomonas sp. MgM2 (assembly GCF_054172045.1). Classification (NCBI taxonomy): domain Bacteria; kingdom Pseudomonadati; phylum Pseudomonadota; class Gammaproteobacteria; order Methylococcales; family Methylococcaceae; genus Methylomonas; species Methylomonas sp. MgM2. Next base: position 171,353 of record NZ_JBSYXO010000001.1, read on the forward strand.
CAAAAAAATCGTTATTTTTTCTATGCCGCAAACTGATCGTAAGAAAATAGGTTCCGCCAGGATGCCAAATTCGCCGGTAATCCATTTGTTTAATAACATTGGAGCAGACAGAAATTTAGCGATTACAACATGTAGCGGTTACATAAATTGAGGCCGCTACCGTTTTTGACCGGGCCAATCCCGTCCCACAGGAGGCAGAACCGGGTTTCCGGCGAGCGACTGTTTTAGCCCTTACAGCAAGCCATTAATCCCGGCAGTTTGTTCAAGATTTTAAACCGGCTCGCAAGATTAGGCAGCTGCCGGAAGGCCGTAGTATTATGCCGGCAGCCATGACCGGTCAGGCCATTTCCGATAAATATTGATTTTAGAAATTTATGAACCCGAGCATGTTTCGAATCGTTGGATGTATTCTGCTATCGTTTTCCAGTGCCATTGCGGCTGATGAGCCGGCGGAATTCGCAATTCGATGGGACCCGACGAACGGTGGCCCCCGCTCCGCCGCCGAGGTAATCGACCAACTCCGGTTACCGGCACCCGACGAAGCGGAAGAATACCGAGTATCGTACTTCTCGGTCACCGCTCCTGCCGATCTTCCTGCCGGCTATGCGGTGATCGCCAGGCAGCGAACCAAAGGCAAAAAGACCCAGCTCACCATCAAATACCGCGGCTCGCAACCATTGCCGGAGACATTCGATGCGAATGCATGGCAATGCCCGCTGGGCGCCGATGCGGCAACGAAATATGAAGTGGATGTTACGCTGCTGCAGGATGCCGAAGTCAAAAAAGCTTATTCTTTGAGTTGTTCGGTTAAAGCAAGGGAAAAAATGGCATTTCCCAGCCGTTTAAACCCCAAACAGCTAGGATGCGAAAGCGATATGCGCCGATACGAATCGAATGGGCTCAAAATCGAAGAATGGACGTTTTATCCGGATCAAGAAAAGCTGATCGAAGTATCGAAATCGGCCGAAGACAATCAAGACGAACTCGACCGATTCAACACCGGCGTCGTTTCTCCGCTAATCTTGTCCGGCGTCAAACCTATGATTTCGAGCAAATCCTCGGCGGGTGCCGATTGCCAGAAATGAGCCACGACCGCCGTCTATGCCGAACTCGGCTCTGTCGTAAAGCTTACAATTTCAAAGTTACCTAACCGGGACTCCATACCGCAAACCAAGGGAAATAGCGGCTTCCAAAGGTTGGCACCGGTCTTGCTGAGGTTGAATAAGGCATTTTTCAAACAGCGAGTCATGACAACATTTCCGGTAAGACTGGCCGTCGCCAGCAAAGAAGGCCTGGCCATCAGCGAGCATTTCGGCCATGCCAAACAATTTCGCATTTACCGCGCATCGCCTGAACATTGCGATTTTTTAGAAGTCCGCGAAGTCTCGAACTATTGTCTCGGCCAACATAGCGACCAATCCGCGCTGGTCGGCATATTGGAAGCCATTAAGGATTGCCATGCCGTATTCGTCGCGAAAATCGGCGACGGCCCGAGCGAAAAATGCGAGGCCATTGGCGTGCGAGCCGTGTCTAACTATGCGTACGAAGCCATAGAAGCATCCTTGCTGGATTACGTGCGCAGCTTGAGTTCGGAAGGAGCCGTATGACGAACCCGGAATTCGTGCGGACTTGGGTGGAAACCCATCCGTTCCAGCCGATTGATGTAGACTGCGCCACCACCGTCATGCTGAAAATACTCGACGGCAAATGCAAGATGCGCGACAAGGAAAAACGCATCATGGAATGGCTGTACGACGCGGTTAAAACCAGTCCGGGCGAACTGCTGGACACGTCCTTGCATGATCTGATCGCGACGGCGCGCGCCGACAGCGACGACGCAATGAAGATGCTGGTGTATGAAAAGCGCCTTTTGGCGGAAACAACGATTTCCCGCCCCGTCATGAAACGTTTTAAAGCGATGATCCGCCAACAAGGCCTATTCCAAGATGATACGGATGACGAAGCGGATGACTGAAACTCTTTGTAAGCGCCGAACGGAGGCATTGGTATGACGACGTATGCGATCGGTAGCGTTCACGGCGATTTCCTGACCTTGACGCATTTGTTACAAACAATCGGCTTCGATCCGCAAAACGACCGCTTGTGGTTTGCCGGCAATCTGGTCAACGGCGGTTCGGAGACGCTGGCGGTGCTTCGCTTCGTTAAGAGTCTGGGCAAGAATGCGGTTACGGTGCTGGGTAGTCAGGAACTGCATTTGTTGAGCGTCGCCGCTGGCGTTATTCCGGCAAATACGGACGATAATTTCGACGAACTTCTGGCCGCGTCCGATAGGGACGAGTTGTTGAAATGGCTGCGCCAACGCAGTTTAATCCATCACGATTCAAAGCTCGGTTATACCATGGTTCATGCGGGCATACCGGGTGAATGGACCGTCAGCCAAATGCTGACATTTACTTATGAGGTTGAATCGGCTTTATCCGGCCCCCTTTACACCGCGTTTCTGGAAAACCGCCGCCAGGATCAATCGCGCTGGCACGCCAAACTAAGAGGATGGAAGCGCACAAACTTCATTGCCAACGCCTGTACTTTAATGGCCTATTGCAACGAGCAAGGCAAGCTGGATTTTAACGCGCGAGGCCCCGCAAATGAGCAAAAAGCCGGATTGCTGCCGTGGTACCGGCTACCGGACCGCCCTACGGCTAATTTAAATATCGTTTTCGCCGACGAAACCGGTTTCCAAGACGCCGGCTACCCCGGCATTTACCCTTTAAGCAGCCGGACAACATTGTCCGTTTTAAAGTTGGCGCCGGTTCCGGAAGCGATCAGTTTGGTCCGGCAAAACGATACAGTCGCGGCTTTAGGATAACTAGGCCGTGGTGTTTTAAAGATTGTTTAGTTTGGAAAGACCAGTTAATCTTTCCCCAACCCGGCTTTTCTTAATCAAACCATAATCACGGCTTCATTTTCGCTTAAGGTTCGATTTATAGAATTTCCTGCAACAACCGTCAAAGGAGCAAGAAATCTTATGTTTAGGTCAGCTGCGATCGCGTTAATTGCGTTACCGGCGTCTAGCTCCGCGTGGGCGGACCGCGGCGATTGGGACGATTATGATCCCGGCTACTATGTCGAACGCGTCTACGTTCCGCAACCGGTGGTGGAATATATACCGGTACAACCTTATTACGCACCACCTCCGCCACCGAGTTACGGTTATTACTATCAACCGCCCGCACAAGGTTTAATCGGCGGCATGCTCGGCAGTGCCGTGGCTTACCAATTGGGCGGCGGCGATCCGTTGGCAGCCGGTTTTGGCGCCGCCGCCGGATCGTGGTTCGGCAACGGCGCTTGGTGATGGAGGCAAATCCATTACGCCCCTTATGTCATTAACATGCGGAGAATTATCCTATGTTTGTCACTTCATTTCGTCGGGCGAAAGCCTCAAAGGGTACCAAGATATCCCGATCGTCTTGTTTTTTGGTAATAGTCGCTTTTTGTTTGGTAAGCGGGGGGGCATCCGCCTCGGTTTTATCCGACACGGAGAAAAAAGCCGTAGTCGCCAAGAAAGCCCACAGCAAATCCTACCGCGTAAAGGGTAAACGGTACACGCCGTTGTCGTCGGCGTCCGGTTATAAAGAAGTTGGTGTAGCGTCCCGGTATGGCGCAAAAAAAGGTAAGCACACGGCAAGCGGTAAACGTTTCAATCCGAGCGGATTGACCGCCGCCCACAAAACGCTGCCTATTCAGTCAAAAGTACGCGTGACCAATCTCAAGAACGGCCGCTCGGTCGACGTCGTGATAGACGATCGCGGCCCTTTCGCGGGCAACCGCTTAATCGACCTTTCGCAAGGCGCAGCCGAGCGCATAGGCTTGCGCGGCTTGGCGGAAGTGAAGGTCGAATACCTGGGAAGTTAGAAAATCAATCTCAATCTTGCATATCGGGCCACCCCATTAGCCGGATTAACTGAAGACTGATAGTGATTTTCAACTTCGTAATGACTTCTTGGATCGCGCTGGGGAATGATTGATCCGAAGATCACGGTTCGTGTACGATAACGCTGACCGTCACGATAGAAACGACGACCATCACCGTTGTAGTGCGTAAACCTACGAACTACCGGCATACTAGGTGACCGATACGCCTCCGACATCTTATGTTCCGGAATGAACCAAGCGATTTTACCGATGGCGGCATCTCGCCGCCTATCCGGTTTGCTCGGATAGGCTTTAATAAAACGATTGTTCGAATATGATGTTGCCCGACTTTATTCCAATTTCGACCGACGAGTCGATACGAGTTCTGACTATGCTGTCTCTGGTCGGCCTGCTATTGGCAATCGGTGTGCGCCTCGACCTGCGATTGGTTGTTCAAGCCGTCAAAAACAGCCGTCTTTCGTTGATTTTATCGTTGAATTTTATTTTGGTTCCGGTGTTGGCAAGCGCCTTGATTTGGGGGTTTTCGCTTCCGTCCGAACTGGCAGCCGGCATGCTGCTGCTGGCCGCGGCGCCGTTTGCTCCGGTCGTTCCGGTTTTTGTAAGAATGGCCGGCGGCGACTTGGCCCTAGCCGCCGGTTTGACTGCGATTTTCCCGGTCTTTTCCACTTTTCTGACGCCTTTTGCGTTCGAGGCCTGCCTTTCGGGCTTCTCTTTCGATGGTTATGCTAATTCGCTCCGATTTTTTCCGCTGCAAATTTTGAGCGTCCTTTCCGTTACCGTGACTCTTCCACTTCTTTTGGGAATGTTTTTGCGCCGATCATTTCCCGTCATCGCAAATAAAATCCTAAAACCTCTGGAAACGCTAGCCGAAGCGATAGGCGCCGTCTCTTTGGCATTTGTGACTTACGTTGAATTGGAAAAAATCATCGCAACGGGGTGGAAACCCCTGTTGGCAATGGCTATAGCCGGCGAGATTTCGTTTCTGTTGGGATTGATGACCGGCGGGTCATGGGCGCCGACCCGCCAAGTAATTGCCTTCGGCACAGCCAACCGCAACATCGCACTCGCTTTGTTGATTGCCGTACAAAGTTTCGCCGGAACGGCGGTGTTGGCCGCCGTTGTCGCAAATGGTTTGCTGCTGATTTTTTTAGGGCTTATGCATGTCGCCTTCTATCGATTGGCGAGTTTAAAATTGAGTTGGCTCTGACCGTCATCAAGCTCGGTCGCAGTAGATTCATCAGGCCTGCAGCATCTGTAGCAAAGGTCCCAGTTCCGTTTCAATCGCCGTTTGCGATAATCCGAATTCTTCCAGCGTATATTTGTGCTTGCTTTCAAATCGCTTGTTTTGGTCTTCGATGTCGACAAGCTTGGTTTGATATTCGCTAGTCATGGGCCAACCGAAATGCTTGTAAATGCTCCGGACAGTTTGCGTCGGAGAGGCTCTTAAGTCCCGATAATCAATAGAGTAGTAATCCGATTCGGGAATCGACAAACAAAAATCAAACAAATGCTTATACCACGCGATGATGAGTTTGGCGTAGGCTTCCGCCTGCGGGCCATTCTTAGTGATTTCCGGCGAATGGACCTGCCAAGCGGGTATTGTCAGGCTGATATTTGATGCGATTGCTTCAGAGGGGTTACGGAAAATCGTGATAAAACGAGCATCCGGAAATTCGGCTTTCAATGCCTCGACCGCTCCGCAGGATTGAGTCGATTTGATCAGCATGGTTCGGCCGTTGCCATTGCAGTAAACCTGACGCTGAAGACACCTACGATAATAGGTCATTAACTTTTTTTGCTTGCCGGCGGGCAATGCGTCGTGAAAACCGACGTTCCAAAGTTCGTCAATGAACGGAAAAAGTAAATAAATGGCTTCCGCAGCAAAGGCGTAAAGATAGATTGCTCCGTCTTCTTCGGGATGGTTCAGCCGCATTGTATGCAAATCGTCCCAACCGCCAAACCATTTCATCTGGCACCAATTCAAAAATCGGCTAAAGACTCGGCCTAATTTGATGTCGGACCAAACCAAAATATCGACCAACTTTTGAAAGCAGATAGACGGGAAGATGGTTTGGTACATTTTCCAATAATGAAATTGGTCCTCGTCCTGGCACATGACTCTTTGCAGAAACGTCGTTCCGCTGCGCGGCGGCGCGATGATGAATAGCGGCTGTCGGACTTCGGTCTTTCGAAAAGCGGGAAAGAATAGAACGTCCATCCATCTCAATACCGAAACGACAGTTAAAAACGTCAAAAACAGCAAGGTGAACAACAAAATATAGAACCAACGGCGTAAGCGAAAAGGCTGGCGGAAAAGACTGATCTGTAATGCTTTTAAAAAATCGTTAAGGTTGAAAGACATAGTTGGAATTGGTTAATTCGATAAGGTCGACGAGCTTGGGATACTGGATTTACGCCGGGCGAATTATAATGGTTTCGACATTCCAAAAGCTAGGAACGGCTTCCGGTCGGGTTGATTTGGGATTGAAATTCGCGTCGTTAAAATCATGCCGTGTTGCAAGCGGAAGTCGCGCATTATCCCTAACCATGCGCATCGGTAAAACCGCCCCGCAAGCGTTTGTTTAATCGCGGCTCGAAAGATGTTGCCGTCTTTCGAGCCGTATCATCTAACGTGCGTCAACTAACCGGGAAAGAATCCCGACATTGCGGCGCAAGCGTATCTTGAACCGGCGTGTAACGGATGTTGCGCGAGAACGTTTGCCCGCCAGCCGATTCCGCCGAGCCGAACTTTTCCTATCGCTGTGTGCAACGCTTTTCTCAATGGCAAAAGAATAAAGTCAAGCAGCCGAATTCGGCTGCCGGCTCGGCAACCGGGCGAATTTAATCGAAACCGGCCCAATAAGCGTCTATTCGGGACTCAATCAATTGGCGGTGATGTCGCCGTAATACCGCATCGCTAGGGCAAGAGGGATACTGATTTTCGATTTCATGCCGGATTAACGAAAGCACATGCCGTCTCAGCACCGAATCTTCCGGCATGCTCCGCTTGGCGTATGGTTGCTGCCGGCTCCGGCCGACCGGCTCGCCGATTGCCGGCGTTGCCGTAATCTCGGCAGGCCCGTTGTTTAAAGATAATTCCAGCAACGCGTTTTGCCTTTGTTGATAATGCCGGCTCAGGACCGAATCGGTCGGATGAGGATCGGTGATGACGCTGCATTGCGCAGCCAACTCGGCAAAATAGTGCCTTTTCAATACCGCATCTTCAGGAATCTCGGAAAGCCGTGGAATCGCGATTTCCGCTTCGGCTATCTCAGCCGGATGGTCAACTAAAGTTGAAGCATCCATTTCCGGAACAGATGGTTCGGCCATTTGATCAATCTCGCAATCTAAAACGAGTTCCGATTCCGAACTGAGCGCTTGAGCATCCGCAACCGTTTCTTCCGGATATTCTTTTGTAGAATCAAAGCCGGCATTTATGAACGCCTTTGTTTGTTCGGTGACCAGCCTTTTCGCCGATATCGCAGCCCGGCTGGAAAATAGTTCGATATTTTGTGGCGCAAGCGGTGTAAAAAAATAGCTTTTTATGCCATATGCGGCGGCCGCGAATAGGGCCAAATCAATCAAATTTTCCACGTATCCCCCTCTCAGTAATGATGTATTTGCTTGCAAACAGTACAAGCTACCGTTTCGCATGGCAATAGCATTATCCGAAAAGCTATCATTAGCTAAACTTATCATTTTCGTGGAGACAATCGTTTTATGTCCGGCTGGCAATTTTGGATAGATAGAGGCGGCACGTTTACCGACATCGTGGCCTTATCGCCCGACGGTACCCTGGTCACTCGCAAGCTGCTGTCCGAAAACCCGGGACATTACCAGGATGCCGCCCTTCAGGGCATACGCGAGATACTGCGGCAACTTGAATCTACTACCGACCCTATCGACAGCGTCAAAATGGGCACGACGGTCGGCACCAACGCCCTGCTGGAGCGCAAGGGCGAGCCGGTGGCTTTGCTGATCAATAAAGGCTTTAAAGATTGCCTGCGCATCGCTTACCAAAACCGGCCGGACATTTTCGCGTTGAATATCCGGCGTCCGGCGCAACTCTATCAGACCGTGGTCGAAATCGACGTCCGCGTCAGCGCCGAAGGCGAAATATTGCACGATTTGGACATCGAAATCGCCCGCCGCCAATTACAATCCGTTTACGACCAAGGCATACGCGCGATCGCCATCGTGTTGCTGCATGCCTGGCGTTTTCCCGCACACGAATTGGCCTTGGCGGAAATCGCCGAGGCTATCGGTTTCGATCAGATTTCGCTATCGCACCAAGCCAGTCCGCTACCTAAAATCGTCAGCCGCGGCGATACCACCGTGGTCGACGCCTATCTATCGCCGGTGCTCCGGCGTTACGTCGATCAGGTCGCGCGCGGTCTGGCCGGCCGAATTCGGCATTCGCGCTTGTTATTCATGCAATCCAACGGCGGCCTGGTACAAGCCAACGCATTCCAAGGTAAAGACAGCATCTTGTCGGGACCGGCAGGCGGCATGGTCGGTGCAGTCGCAGTCGCCAAAAACGCCGGTTTGGAAAAAATCATCGCCTTCGACATGGGCGGCACTTCGACCGACGTGGCCCATTACGCCGGCGAACTGGAGCGTACTTTCGACAGCGAAATCGCCGGCGTGCGCATGCGGGTGCCAATGATGGCGATACACACGGTAGCCGCCGGCGGCGGTTCGATTTTGCAATTCGACGGCTTCCGCTACCGCGTAGGCCCCGAATCGGCCGGGGCCGATCCCGGACCGGCCTGTTACCGAAGAGGCGGGCCGTTGACGGTGACCGACGCCAATCTGTTGCTGGGTAAACTGCCCGACTTTCCTTCCGTGTTCGGGCCGGACGGCAACCTGCCGCCCGACATCGAACGCGTGCGGAAATTGTTCGGCGAATTGGCCGCACGCATTCATGCCGAAACCGGCGACCGGCGCAGCCCGGAACAAGTGGCGGCCGGCTTTCTGGATATCGCCGTCGAAAACATGACCGAGGCCATCAAGAAAATCTCGGTGCAAAAAGGCTATCACCTGGGCGAATACGCCTTATGCTGCTACGGCGCGGCCGGCGCCCAGCACGCCTGTCTGCTGGCCGAACGGTTGGGCATGCAAAGCGTCTTGCTGCATCCCTTGGCCGGCGTGTTGTCGGCTTACGGCATGGGCTTGGCGGACTATAGAGTCCTGAAACAACAGGCATTAGAATGCCGCTGGGATGAGGCCAGGGCCGACGAACTGCGACGATATTTGCTTGAATTGGAACAACAAGGCCGGGCGGCGCTGCGCGAACAAGGCCTGGCCGACGACAGGATTCGCTGCCTGAAGCAAATATCCCTGCGTTATCAGGGCACCGATACGTCTTTAACGGTGGATTATGCCGAACCCGCCGATATCGTGGGTAAATTCGAAGCCAACTACCGGCAACAATTCGGTTTTTGTTATCAAGACCGGCCGCTTGTGATAGCCGCCTTGCAAGTCGAGTGCATAGGCAACGAATCCCTGCCAACCGCACTCAAACCTTGTTCGGAAGCAAGCGGCAACGCGCATAAACGCACCACCCGCGTATTCAGCCAAGACCGTTGGCACGAAACCCCGGTTTACCGCCGTCACGATTTAACGGTCGGGCAAACCATCGTCGGCCCTGCCATCGTACTGGAGCCGACTTCGACCATCGTCATCGAACCCGGCTGGCAAGGCCGATTGCAACGCAACGGCGACTTGCTGCTGACGCGCGCCGCGAAAGTACCGTTCGGACGAGCCATAGGCAGCGACGCCGATCCGGTCATGCTGGAAATCTTCAACAAGCGCTTCATGTCGGTCGCCGAGCAAATGGGCTTCGTGCTGCAAAACACCGCGCATTCGGTCAATATCAAGGAGCGTTTGGATTTTTCCTGCGCCCTGTTCGATGCGGCCGGCAATTTGATCGCCAACGCCCCGCATATTCCGGTGCATATCGGCTCGATGGGCGAAAGCGTCAAAGCCTTGCTCGCGGCGCACGGCGCCAGCTTCGAGATGGGCGATGCCTATCTGCTGAACTCGCCCTACGCCGGCGGCACCCATTTGCCGGACATCACCGTCGTGACGCCGGTATTCGGCGCCGAAAACCGGTTATTGTTTTTCGTCGCATCGCGCGGCCATCATGCCGATGTCGGCGGCATGTCGCCGGGCTCCATGCCCGCCGACAGCCGAACTATAGAAGACGAAGGCGTGATCAGTGCCGGCCTGAAAATCCTGGCCAAAGGCGAATTTCAGGAGCAAGCCATCCGGCAATGGCTAAGCGGCAACCGTCATCCGGCCCGCAATCCCGATCAAAATCTGGCCGACCTGCAAGCGCAAATCGCCGCCAACCGGAAAGGCGCGCAAGAGTTGCTGGCCATGCTCAAAGCGTATTCCCTGCCGGTGGTACTAGCTTATATGAGGCATGTGCAGGACCATGCCGAGGCCTGCGTGCGTAAATTGTTGATGGAAATTCACGGCGGCCGCTTCGAGTACGCCTTGGACCAGGCCGCCAAAATCGCCGTTTCGGTCACGATAGACCGCGACCGGCAATCGGCCCGGATCGACTTCAGCGGCACGTCCGCCCAGCTATCCGACAATTTCAACGCGCCGGCGGCGGTTTGCAAGGCGGCGGTTTTGTATGTGTTCCGCACCTTGTTAAAAGACGATATTCCGTTGAATGCCGGCTGCTTGAAGCCTCTGGACATCGTCATTCCGGAAGGTTGCATGCTGAATCCGCGATATCCGGCCGCCGTGGTGGCCGGCAACGTGGAAACCTCGCAATACGTGGTCGATGCGCTATACGGGGCGCTGGGCATGTTGGCCGCATCGCAAGGCACGATGAACAATTTCACCTTCGGCGATCAAGATTATCAATATTACGAAACCATTTGCGGAGGCGCCGGCGCCGGGGATGGATTCAATGGTGCCGACGCCGTGCACACCCATATGACCAACTCGCGCATCACCGATCCAGAGATACTGGAACAGCGCTTTCCGGTGTTGTTGCGGGAATTTTCGATACGTTCCGGAAGCGGCGGCAACGGGCGCTATCGGGGGGGCGACGGCGTGGTCAGGCGCATCGAATTTCGCGCCGCGATGCACGCCGGCATCTTGTCCAGCCACCGCTCGAAACCCAATTTCGGACTGCACGGCGGCTGCGCCGGCGCGCCGGGAGTTAACCTGCTGATTCGCGCCGACGGCGGCGAACAACGGCTACCGGGTTGCATCGAAGTCGCGGTTTATCCGGGCGACAGCATTATCATCGAAACGCCGGGCGGCGGCGGATTCGGTTCGGATTGACTGTGGGGCTTGGGCCTCAATCAGCTTTCAGCACGGTCTCTATGCCGGTTTTTTGATCTTCCTTTATTTCTTTATGCACGTTTATTGGCGGAACGACGGTGGCGTCGCGGCCGTCGACGAAGCTTTGTTCCTTGACTATCGCGCGATAAGCCTTATTGAGCTGCATCGCCCGCTGCGGCGAGGCAAACAGCAACAGCGAGATATCCTGGCGTAACCGGGCGAACATTTCCGGCTTGGGTTTGCCTTCGGCGTCGAAAAACTTGTCGATGATTTCAGCGTTGGCTCTGAATTCGTCGCCGGCGTGATTGTTGTGCAGATAGTAGGCGTATTCGGCTTCGCCGTCGCCGCGGATGCGCTCGGGCATGCCTTTCAAGCCTTTTTGCGACCAATGATACCAATGACTGTTCGGCTGCCCGTCGTCCGGTTTGCGCTGAAAGGAGAAAATACCGTCGCGGGTCGCGCCTATCCGGCTGTGGCAACCGGCGCAAAAATTCAGCTCTTCGTAGGACTGCGGCCGCAGAGCCCCGCTCGCGTCTTCGATAAACCCGGCATATACCCAACCCTGGCCGTTGCTGATGCCGGCTTCGAGATTGCCTCTGACTACCGACAAACGGTCCGGAAAATCATGCTCCTCCTTGATTTCTTCGGCGAAATCCCGCTCCAGGTCGGCATAGTTGACCCAATAGCGCTTGCGGGCGTAACGCACTTCCTTCATGTGCGGCGCCAGCCGGTTGTTGCCGTCTTGGTCGACATCGATATAACGAACCGTATGTAGAAACTCGGTTCCTTCCGGAAACAGGCCGGCGGCCAAATGCAGTTTTCCGGCCTTTTGCCGTTCGAAAGCCTGGCCGACGTACCACATGTAGTGCTGCCTCAGCGGCGCCCAGTCGTAGCGTATGCGATCGGCGATGCCGACGGCCCCGTTTTTGTCCAGATCGACGCCGTTCATACGGTTTTCGTCCACCGGCTGAATGGCGATATCCTTTTCTTTCAGCAAGGACTCGACCACCGCCAAATTGGTTTTATAGACGCGTAAATCGAACTCGCCTTTCTCGTTGCTGCGAAACGCGGCCGGCAAGCGAATCAATACGTCGCCGGTCGAGCCGTTAGTCGGCCAGAAGCTGCCGGGAAACGGCTGATAGGCAAAAGCGCGCCAGCCGCTATAGCCGCCTTGAGGATCGCGGTCGAAACCTTCCCGATCGAAATTGAAATAGGCGTCGGGCACATAGCCTTCCCACTTTCCGTTATCGTCGTAATCCCAATCGGGCGGCACTTGCCGCAACTGGTCGGCCAAGCGAATCGAACCGTCCGCGTTCAGGTAATTATCGCCGCGGATATAGTCGAGCATTTCCTTGTCGCCGATGGCGGCCACGTCTTGGCGCCGATCCTTGAACAAGTTTCGCCAATGGTTGGTCAGGGCGAAAGCCGGCAAAGAATAAGCCAACTGCAGGTCGCCGTCGTTGTTGAAGTTGGGCCGGCGCGAATCGGTGTGGCAACTGTAGCAAGGGTTATGCACGCCGCCGGCCTCGTCCCTGGTTTTGGTATAGCATTGCGGCGGAATGTAAGCGGTTTTATTGACCAAGGTCCGTTGTTTCAGCTTGGAAGACTCCGCCGAAACCTTGCTCTGATTGCCGTTAGCGTTGACTTCCGCGCTGCATAAGAACGCGGTCAGCAACAAATAGGTGGGCGCGATACAAGCCGTCTTCATGACATTCCTCTCAGGCGACTAAATAAAACAGGCCCGAAATCGGGCCTGTTCGGCATGCGGGTAAGGATAACCCAGCATTTAACGCTTGTGGTTTCGGTGACCTCCTTGATGGTGCGAGCCGTTCATCGCCGGGAAAGGCCCGATGAATCCGGTGTAAGCACGCATGTCCGCCGGATTTTCCAGTTTATCCTGATCGGATTCGCCGTAGGGGTGTTGCACCACCGCCATCAGATAGGCGTGGCCGTTGATGTCGGGATAGAAATAAGGCGAGGTGGTTTCCGAGCCGTAAGGGGTGGTGAAAATACGGGTCAACTTGTTCTCGTCGAGATTGTAAGACCAGATCGCGTCGTTTTGATGCCCGTCCCCGGTATCTTCGCCGATAATCAAGGTATTGTAACCAGGCATGTAGGTGATATTGTCCGGGTTGGCCAAACCGTCCAATGCGCAAGTATTATTGCCGTCGCCGCTCACCGGCGTTCCGGCTACCAAGCCGTACATGTTGGTGGCAACGAAATCATGGTCGACGTCCAGCGCATAAACCGCTCCGCATTTGTTTTTTGCGACTTTGATGTCGTTTGGGCCGCCTGCATCGTATTTGCCGTTGTCTTCCATGCCGCTGGAGACTTCCGACATGGCGATATAGAGTTGTTTCGCCTCCGGATTGTAGCTAATGCCTTCCATTTTCCGCCATTCCGTGGTCGCGCCCAGCATCGCGGCGTAACGGCGGGTTTCCATTCTGGAAGCGGCTTTTTCCATGTGTGGTTTGACTTTCAAACACTCGTGACCGTCCGTGGTATTGATTTCGCTGAAGCCGGCGGCGCAGCCGTCGGCCGGGTCGTCGGTTTCGAAAATATCGAAAAAGCTGATTTTATCGTCCAAATATTTTTTGATTTCCCTGTCGTCGGCATGTCCCAAATCGACCCATCCGATATCCGCGCTGCCGACGCCATCCGCACTGGTTTGATTCCATTTGGCGGCATACAATCGGCCGGCGCTCAAGTCGCCTTTTCTGTCCGCTTCGAAACGGTAGAGTCCGACATTGGTGCCGTCGTCCGAGATATAAGCGGTCTTCTTGTTCGGCATCACGTAGGCAAGCTCGATCGCGCTACGGCCCATGGCGTAATGCTTTTCGACTTTTGCGTGATTAAAATTCTTTACCGTGACTTCGACGGCATAACCGTAGTCGTAGGGGTTGAGCGCCAATAAATCGCCGCCGTAATAGGCACCCATCGGGTCGTAATAATCGTCGATGTGGCCGGTCGCCGGGTCGCGCAGCAGGGCATTGGGGGGATATTCCTCCGAACCCAAATGCGTGCCCCAAGGCGTCACGCTGCCCGCGCAATGCACCCAGCCGCCCCTAAGTTGCGAAAAGTCCAGCGGCCTCGTCCTTCTAGGGATTAAATCGCCGTCTTTCGTTTGTTTCAATTCGGTCAAATACATGGCGCCGGGACGGTCCTCGAAATGACTGACCATGTACAATCGGTTGTTTCGGCCTTTCAACAGTGAAGAAAAGTCGGTGGAATTCGAGATCCGGGGAGAGCCGTCTTCCGCAAGAACCGGATTGCCTTCGGCATCGATCAACTGCCCGTATATGCCGGCATTTTTGCCTGAATGAGCCTTGGACGGCTTATCGCCGGTACGCAGCATGACGTGATAATCGATGGCAACCGGTTTGCCGTCCACGACTGCCTGCGGCGAGGCTACCACCTCGCGTTTCTCCGTATCGGATACCGGTACCGGCACTTCGCTGAATTCGATGGAGCCGGCGTACGCGGCGGAAATGCCGGATACGGCTAGCCCGACAGCCAACGGCGTCAATTTGAATATGGTCAGGTTCGGTTGCTTAGCCATTGATACACCCCATAATGATTAGATTGTTAAGCTCTAGCGTCAAGCTGTGGGGCACAACGATAAACGTTGAAAATGACAAACAAATGAAAGGATCAAAACGATTTTGCGAATGGCGGTCTAATTAGGCAGGCTCAAACGACTATATGGGTAGCAGTGTGCAGATGCGAGCGATCTGCCGGCTCCGGGTTTGCAATTGGCCGGCGCATTTTGAATAATCGTTCTTCAATCCCCACGCAGAGTTCTAGTTAAATGTTCGAATTGTATTTAGACAGCGCCGATTCGGCCGCGATCGCAAGCCTGGCACCGAGCCTACCGCTGGCCGGCGTGACCACCAACCCCAGCATCCTGGCCGCCGGCGGTGTAGGCTTGCGGAAATTGCTGCCCGAACTGGCGGAAATATTGGGGCCGAATAGCCGCTTTCATGTGCAGGTGGTCAGCGACAGCTTGGAAGGCATCGTCGCCGAAGCGCGGCAGTTGCATGCATTGCCCTACGACATCGTGGTCAAGATTCCGGCCCACGCCACCGGACTGGCCGCCATCAAACGCATCAAGCAACTCGATATTCCGGTCCTGGCCACAGCCATCTACAACGTGCAGCAAGGCTGGCTGGCGGCCTTGAACGGCGCGGATTATCTGGCGCCATATCTGAACCGCATCGACAACATGGGCTTCGACGGCATAGGCGTCGTAGCGGACTTGCAAAATCTGATCGAACGCTATCGGTTGCCCGGCAAACTGCTGGTGGCCAGTTTCAAGAACGTGCAGCAGGTATTGCGCGTGGCGCAACTAGGCGCGGCGTCGGTCACATTGCCGATAGACATCGCCCAACACATGCTGACTCAACCCGCCGCAGAGGCCGCCGTGCAAAAATTTGCTTTGGACTGGCAAGGGGTATTTGGCGATAAATTAGCATTCGAGAGTTAGGCCAAACTGACAAAGCAGTAACAATTCTCGTAATAATGTGACAGCCTTCATCAGTTTAATAGCAAATGGCTTCCAAAAGTGGAAGTCGAGTATCAGTCGGCATTGATCGATTTATTCCTAAGGAGGATAAAATGAAATATGTTTACGTTTATTTGTGGTCGTGCGTTTTAGGCATGCCATTTTCAGTAAGCGCACACGCAGACTCATTATCCGAGATTTCGAAATTCTCTAAGGAGATTTGCAATGATATCCAAACCAGTGGCAATAGAACGATCAAAAAAACCGATATTGAAGCCAAGTTGCAAGGGAATATAGGGAAAGTGGCGAAATATATCGGATTGGACATAGGCGCTGACGGACAGCTCACCATCGGGGATACGAAGGAAGAATATGATGGTTTGCCCTACGAAGACATATCGGAACAAATGAGCGACTCCCGTTCCTGTAAGCTCCAACTTTCAAAGATGCTGATAAACGAAAGAAAAAAAGTCACCGAACGCCTGGACGATCGCCAATTGTCTTCGCATGAAAGTGAAATCAAGGAACTATCCAACGAATATCAAAATTTGAGGGCAAAATTCATTGCATTGGCAAACGACAACAAAGAGATTGATAATGCCAGAAACTTACCTCAAGGCATATTCAATAGAGACAATTATGGTCAACATATCAAAGGCAAACTAGAAACTATGGGTGGACAAATGCAAAGCGTGCTTCTGATGATATCGTTTATGCCCACCTTAAAGGAAATTACAGAAGGAACAAAAAACATCAGCCGCTCACTCGAACATGCTTCGGGGCAAAATATTTCGCAAAGCGACGAATATCGATCGATAAAAAACGCATCCGATGAGCTCAATCAGCGGTCTCAGGCGATTTTATTTGAGATGATGGATTTAGCACAAAAGCGAGTCCGCTAGATGGTGGCTTTGCATATTATCGCTTCAAGGGCGATGTCAGATTTGAACGACAGCGAAATACGGTATTCAGAGTTGAATTTGCTTAGAGAGAAACGCATTTGTTATCCAGCGGGACGGCATTCCAAACTAAGCCCAACTTCTGTTTTTCAGGATATTCCGCTTTACTAACTTTGGATATTAAAGCGGAATATCAATGCAATTTTCGTGGTGGCGCAAGGGCGACTTGGATGGATTCTTCGGCTTGTTCGTCGATAATCTGATACAGCTCATCCTGATCGTCGTGCTATGCGGCAACATTTTGCAAATGCCGGACGACATGGTGTTCGGGCGCATATTGCCGGGCGTCGCGGTCAGTTTGCTGATCGGCAATGTATTTTATGCATTGCAGGCAAAAAAACTGGCAATGGAAACCGGCCATTCCTTGGTTACCGCGCTGCCCTACGGCGTCAACACCGTGTCGCTGTTCGCCTTCATTTTATTCGTCATGAAGCCGGTGCTCGATCAAACCCACGACGTCGAATTGGCCTGGAAAGTCGGCCTGGCATCCTGTCTCGGTTCCGGCCTGATCGAATTCAGCGGCGCTTTCGTGGCCGGACGGATTAAGCGCATCACGCCCCGCGCCGCTTTATTGGCGACCTTGGCCGGCATCGCGATTACCTTCATATCGATGGATTTTTGCTTCCGCATCTTCGCCGATCCGTTGGTCGGTTTCGTGCCGATGGCTTTCATCCTGATTCAATACATAGGCCGGGTGCGCATGCCTGCCGACGTTCCGGCCGGATTGATCGCCGTGGTTTTCGGCAGTTTACTGGCCTGGGGACTGGGTCGTATGGACGGCGCCGCATTGACTGACGCAATGCAAATCAGCCCGCGGATTCCGCAGTTATTCCTAGGCGATATGGTGCAAGCGACTTTTTCCGGCTATCTGATTGCTTTTCTGCCGGTTATCGTGCCCATGGGTTTGTTCAATCTGCTGGGATCTTTGCAAAATCTGGAAAGCGCCGAGGCGGCCGGCGACCACTATCCGGTCAAGAGTTCCTTGGCGATGAACGGGATCGGCACCGTGGCGGCCGCCTGTTTCGGCAGCGTATTTCCGACCACGATCTACATCGGCCACCCCGGTTGGAAAAAAATGGGCGCCGGGGCCGGTTATTCGGTCGCAAACGGCATCGTCATTACCTTGTTATGCCTGTTCGGTTTGGTGGGCTTTGTCTCCGCATTGATTCCGGTCGAGGCCGGCGCGGCGATCCTGTTATGGATAGGCATTACCATCGCCTCGCAAGCCTTCGACGCCACGCCCCGAGACCACGCGCCGGCCGTGGTGATCGGCTTCTTTCCGGCCTTGGCCGCCTGGGGTTTGTTGCTGCTGGAAAACGCATTGCGCGCCGCCGGCACCGATATCGAAACGGTCGGCATAGAGGCTTTGGGCCTGCAATTGCCGATCGCCGGCCTGATTTCGCTGGAGCGCGGCTTTATTTTCACGTCGATGATACTGGCGGCGATGACGGTATGTTTAATCGAAAAGCACTACCGCGCCGCCGCATGCTGGGCGTTGACGGCGGCACTCATCAGCGCGACCGGTTTGATGCACGGTTACCGCATCGCCGACGGCGCCATCGTCAACGCCTACGGCCCGTCTTATACCTGGCCGTTTGTGCTGGGCTACGCCGGTATCGCAATCGTGTTCTTGGCTTTGTCTGCCGACAAACATCGGCATATTCAGCCGTAGACCGCTGCCGATTAGGGCCTGACGCTATAGGGTAATGCCGGCTTTGATGGCCCGTTTGGCGACGGCCGCATAATCGCCCGATTTCGATAACACGAATACCGTATGCGGCGCATGCAAACGTTCAAGAATCTGCCGGGTAATTTTTTTGTCGCTGGCAAACAGCGATTTAGCGTATACCAAGGCGTAGGTTTTGAATTCCGGATAATGTTGCATGGGTTTTTCGGCCAACCAGATCTTGGCGACGCCGTCCACGCCGGCGGTGGCTCTGCGTATGGCCTCCAGCGTCTCGGCATCCGGCACGGGTTTCACCAAGGCATCCTTAGGACTCAAACTCTCTCGTTCGAGGCCGGCCGCTTTATCGATATCCATCCTGCGTTCGGCAAGCCTTAGCCAATGGTCGGCGCGATCGGTCTCGCCGCGGCGCCGGTAAAAATAATCCAGCCAACGGCAAGCGTCCAAAGTCAAATTCGGATTCGCGCCGATCGCCGCTTGCATCGACTCCGCGCCGGCCGGATCGTTACGCTCTATCAATAGGCGGCCTATCACGAAATCGGCATTCGGGTCTTCATGCCTCGCGCGATAACTTTGATACAAGGGCAATGGATCGCACTCCGGCTTAAACTCTTCGTTCAGCGTCGCCAATTGCCAATATTGTTCGGGACTAAGTTCGTCTGTCGGCAGCTTTTGCAGTTCGGCCAGCGCCGTCCGCCCTTCTTGGCAATATTGGTACCTTTCCCGCCATTTTTGATCGTTTTGTCTTAGCCAATCGCAGTCGAAATCGGCCAATATGGCATCCAAGGACTTGCCTAACCACAATTGCGCGGCCGAATCGGCAGGCATTCGCGGGAGCGGCGCCTGCATATGTAATGCTTGCAAGCGGTCTTTCAGGGCCGGGTGCGTATCGTAATGACCGGTAGGCACCTCCAACGCTTCGTCGATTTTACGGTGCAGCTTGTCGGCCTGAAATGCCGGATTGTTCAGAAAATCCCTTAGCGGCCTAAACGGCGCAATCGGATTTTCGTCGTATTCGGCTTGCTTAAAAAAAGGCGTCCAGAATTGCTCGCTGACCAGATCGCCTAAAACATGGGTATTCACCAAGGCCTGCGCCATGTCGTTCGGACTGGTCAATTGCGCGGCCACCGCGTCGGCGGTGTATTCGTTGGTTCTGGCCAATGCGAATGAGTAGGCGGCGAAGGTCGGCGCATACCAATCGAAAAAGCGCCGCATCAAGGCGGCGCCTATGTTTTGCTGTGCTTCCAAACCGGTCACGATGCGCTGCCAACTCAGGCGCACCCGATATATCCACCCGCTGAAGCGGCTATGGGATGCGGAAAGGTGGCCCAGTTCATGCGCGATAACCGACTCGGCTTGCGCCGGCGACAGGCTCATCAGCAATTCCAGCCCGAGAAACAAGGTATTCTTGGGGAAACCGAATATGCCCAAACGCGGCGTCTGCAGGATCGAAGCGTTGTATTCCGGCGTCAGTATCACTTGGTGGATACGGGGCGCCTTCAATTTGCGGCTGAGTTTTTTCAATTGCGCAAACAGCCGCGGGCTTTGTTTGGCGCTCAGACTATAGCCGGTCGGCTGTTCGAACTTGACCCATAGCGCGCGCAGCAACACGTAAATAAACGCCAGCACCACGACGATCAGTTTTTTCTTGAGCAATAGAATCGCGAAAGTGGTGCTGGCCATCGCAGCCCATCCGATGCCGATGCAAAGCGACAACAGCACGAACAGCATGCCGAATATGACCAGATAACCCAACATGGCCAGGGCAGCGACCTTCCATCGGTAATGACGCGGGCGGGCGTGCGCTTCATTTTCGGCACGAATGATCAAAGACTCCATGTGTTCGCGTTGTTCTGTCGTGGTTTTCATTGTATTACCCGCTTTGGATGCTCTGTTTGACTAAGTTGAATGCCGTACCGCTTCTACCGCAACTGCGGATATGGCCGCCATGCATTGTATTGCTTAACATATCTAACAGAAATACTATGTGCTTCCGCGTCGCGAATTCTGCAATGGAACTCACACGAAAACGAAGCTTGGAATAAATTTGGCTGCTTAACCTCAGTCCTTATTCGCCTACGCCGCGATCTTCGGGAAACGGGCGGGCTCATTCAGTCGCAGCCGCGCTTCGTTAGCACAATCCGAATGCATTGAAACGCTTGGATTCAATGCTAAAGTCATAGATGCGTTCATGTTAGCGCCTCGGGTATAACGGTTTTCTGCTTGAATGGATCTCTAAACGCTGTTTTATACTGAACGATGCCACTGAAACCAATTTGGACTAACACAGAACACAACCGGTTTTGTTTCGGAACTGAAATAGAAGAACTCGGCAACTTCAATGCAAAAATTTCGCGTATTTATCAGTCATAGCGCTCACCCGGCGGAAGAACCCGAAACCGCCGATTTTCTTGAACGCTTAGTTAATCGTTTGGAAGCAAGCCGTTATGACGTATTGGTCGACGTTCGTTCGTTGATGGCCGGCGACGAATGGATGCATAAGATTTATTCGTGGCTGGGTTTATGCCATGCCGCCGTCATTTTGTTGTCTCCGCGCTCGGTGCAACGCGAAAATTCGATATGGGTGCCGCGCGAATGTAACATCCTGATGTGGCGTAAAGCGCTCGATCCGGGTTTTACGGTCTGTCCCGTATTCCTGCGCGGCATCACTCAACAACAGGTTTCCGATAATCCGCTGTTTAAAGATCTTAAACTGAATGAGCTGCAAATCCCGCTTAATATTGATGATGACAACAAGATCGACCGCATCGTCGAGGCCTTGGCCGCTCGCTTCGGAGACGCCGAAAAACTTACGGCGTTCGAGGCGCTGGAAACCTATGTTTCCGATGCGCTGAGCCGCTACGGCCCGCAACACTCCATTTCAAACGCGCTAAAGGCGCTCACTGCCGACTGCAAATGGAGCCCTTACACCGATGACGCCGCTAACCTGGCCACTCACCTGATTAGAACCGGCTTTTCGGAGACGGCCTTGCGTGCGGTCCGTCTCGCCGCCCAGTCGAGTCAGCCCGAATATCGCTTGGGTTCCAAATTGTTCGACGCCTTGTTTCCATTGGGGGTTAACACGTCGGCCGCCGGGAATTTAGGCCGACAAGCCTTACTTCGTGCCGGTCAACTGGTAGTGGCCATCAATTGCCGCGACGCCTGGTTAATAAAGTTCTATATCCGGTCCGCCAGCGGCTTGCCTCCCGACGAATGCGAAAAACGCTGGGTCATGGTCGAATTACCCGACGGCTGGGGCGACGATGATCAAAATGAAATCCGGGCATTTTTGCTAAATGAGCTATCCAACAGGTTGTTAGGTTCGGCAATGCTCGCGCTGTTTCCCTCCGAAGAATTACCGAATCTGGTCAAACAGCGCATGATAGACCGCTTCGAGGACCAGCGGCTTCCGGTTGTGATTTGCGCCCGTTATTCGAAAAGGCTGGTCGAACTCAGCGCTAAAATCCACGAAGACTTCCCGCTTTCGACCATCGTTCTTTGGACCGGCGAAGATATTCCCGCCGAAATTGAAGATTCCGATCATGAGTGTAACATTCTGGAACCGAGACTGGCGCCGGGCGAAGACAGCTCATATCGTTTGAGATATTCACGCATTCAAGACTACGTTTAACAAAGAAGGTCTTCATGAATTTTAAAAACCTGTTTGACGGACATTTACTCAACGAGCGTACGGCAGCCCCTGCCGGCGATCTAAGATCGCCGTACGTCTATGTGTTTAGCCGCGAAATGGAATTAGCCGTGTCGGCGGCCCATGTTACTCAACGGCCGATTTTGGTGACCGGGCCGGCCGGCTGCGGCAAGTCGTCGTTTGCCAGAAATACCGCTCATCGTTTGAACTGGCGTTTTCTGGAAAAAGCGGTGACCTCCAGAACGGAAATCACGGATTTACTCTGGGAAATCGATCAATTACGCCGTCTTCAAGATGCGCAGCTAGGCCGTTTGAGCGATAACATCTTCACTTATATGCGCCCCGGCATCATGTGGCGCACTTTCGATGCCGTGGGGGCGAGCGATCCTCCGGCTTGGGCTCGCAGCCCGGAAAACGACGATGCGCGGCAAACCCAGATTCCCGCCGTCGCCTTGATCGACGAAATCGACAAGGCCGACCCGGACTTGCCTAACAATCTGCTCGAAGTGCTTGGAAGCTTGCGCTTCGAGGTTGAAAATACCGGCCGCCGAATCGAATGCCGGGGTACGCCGCCGCTGATTATCCTGACCAGCAACGACGAACGGGATTTGCCGGCGGCATTTTTGCGGCGCTGCATACACTTGCGTATGAAACAACCCGATTTAAAGGATGTGGGTTATGCGCACTTTCCCGAACACAAGCCGCTGGTTGATGCGGCGCTGGGTTTTATCGAAACCGCCATTGCCGAATCCCGCGACCGTACGGCCTTGAGTGCGGCGGAGTTTCTCGACTTCGTGCTGGCCTGCATACAACTCGATATCACCCGGCCCGGATCGACAGCTTGGGAATATCTGGTGCAAATCTGTGCGCTGAAGCCGTCGGCAAACAAAGCACTGTGAATCCGCGATGATAACGCCTTGTTCTTTTGCCGACCTGATCCGCGTTGCCCGGTCGCTGAATTTGTCTGCAGAAAACGCGGATGATCTGATCGCGTTGCGTCGCATGATGGGATTCACCGAGCAAGAACCCGACTCGAAAGCCAAGAAAAAACCGTTAACGGAACAAAGACGACGTAACAACAACGCTTCCGGTTCGGACGGCGGCGAGCAGCCTGCCGATTCGAATATCGCGAAACCGCCGCCGAAAAAAACGGCCACTACGGAACGGGCCCAAAAAGACAAAACGCAAAAAGCGTTACCGGCTGTATTGCAAAGCGATAAAAGCCGGCCGATAGGGCCGCCGGCTTGGTTGGGCCCCGAGATTCAAGGACAAACGGACACCGAAGGCATGAATAAGGCCGACTTGGGTAAGCCGTATGCGCCGTTATTCAGACAGGAACGCGCCCGCGCCCTTTTAACCGAGCTGTGCTCGAATTTGGCCGACTCCGGCAAACTCAACGTACGCTCGACCGTCCGGGACATTGCCTTGGGCAAGCCGATTACCAAACCGATCCCGGTTTTTTATCGGCGCTTGCGCAGCAAGGTCTACGTGCTGATGGATGTTTCGGAAACAATGCAGCCTTTTGCTCACGACATGCAAATTCTAATCAAGCAATTGCTGGGCTTACTCGGCGAATCGCGCGTCGCCTTTTTCGATTTTCTCTATTGCCCGAATCGAGGCGTTCGACCGGCCGGGTTATCCGATTGGGCTGCGTTCGATTGGCCGGAGGCCGGAAGCTTGTTAGTCGTGATAAGCAGCTTAGGCGTTGAGATTAACCCGTTCATCATTCCGCCGACACCGATAGAGTGGATGGAATTCGGCGAAAACGCGGCAAAATTCAAATGCCCTGTGGTCATTTTGAATCCCTATCACCCGAAACGCTGGCCGAATTATAGCCATACCGTTGGCCGAAACATACATTGGGATTTGACGACGACCGTTAATTCCATCCGATCGTCCGTCCGGCTCAAACGGGTAAAAAATCGATGAGCTGGGCTCAAGATCTGATTGCCGACCTGGAAGCAAGCAATCCTAAGGCCTTGCAACTGGCGGAAATCGTGTCGCTCGCAGTCAGAGTCGATTGCGAGCTGCTACGGCTAGCTCGCATCAATCTCTGTCCCCTAGCCGGCGCGGACGATGAAGCCGAGCTTTGGCTCAGCCAATTGGTGGAATCCCGGGCCAGCCAAGGATTCGTGTTTCACCCCGAAGTGGCGCATGAGCTACGCTTGCGCCTCGCGTCTTCACCTGGGCTATTAAACGCGGCCTGGGAACAAGTCTTCCGGTTGTTTCGCAACAAGGTCCCCGCAAAAATCCGCCTTGAAGAAGAACTGACCTGGCGCCTATTGCGCGATCCTAACGATCCGGAAATAGCCCGATTACAGCATGAAGTTTTACGCGAACTGGCCTACAGTCCGAATCGTTCCGGCGTCGCCCGCTGGATCATTCGGGCCATTCCGAACTTGCCCGACACGATCTCTAATTTTCCGCAGTTCGAACACCTGCGCGTTTGGTCTCATCTCGCTTTGGGTGATGTTTCTATCTTCGACACCTTGCCCGTATCGACGCTGAGTAACGAAGATTACAATTTTCTACTATCCGAACTTCCACGCACGACACTGTCGGTCCGTTTCGTCGAAGGCGCGCTGGAATTCGGCACGATTACCCATTTCAAGGATGGTCAGGAAATCAGCTTGCCGGAAACGCGACCATTGTGGCTGAAGGTGAAATTAGGCGCGTCTTCCGACCCCGAAGTCGTTACATTGAAAAAAGGGGAGTTTGTTTCGCTGCCTTGCGATGACTATAGCGCAAGCATCGCAACGATAGATGGCGCGGTATATAAACTGGATCGTATCAGTCGAGATCAGCAAAGATTTATACAGCGTAACAGAGTATATCGAGCGGGGATCGAATACGATATAGAGATATATGGTGCTGAAAAAAAAATACACCTACCGTTCGTGATGGGCGTGTTGGCGGATTTGTCCGGCCAGCCCATCGAGCCGTTACCTGACGTGGCCGAGCGCAAATTTTTAGAAATCGATGTCGATAATTTCGACGAGCGGCTAAAGGCCATGCGCCCGCGAGCGGCGTTTCAGGTACCGAACACCTTATCCGGCGAAGGCGATTTGCGCGTCGACATCACGTTCGAAAGCATGGAGGATTTTAGTCCGGCAGCTGTGATTGCAAAGACGGACGGACTAAATCAAATATTACTCGAACGCTCGCTGCATAAAGACTTGCTGACGCGGTTGCAAAAAAATAAATCAGTGGAAACGTTGGTAACACGCTTTCTTAACGATCCTGATTTAAGCCAAGAACTCGCCATACTCGCTACCGAAGAGCAAATCAACAACCCAGCTGTGTTCTCGCCCGGATTAGAGCGTTTTTTTAATGAATTGACTAAAGCATGTGGGTCTGACCAATTTGATCGAGTCAAAACCGAATTTATTTCGTTGGCACGACAGCAGCAATGGCCAACTGTAACTCCGGATGGTAGTGAAGAAGCTCTAAATCACCTGATTGGTAATTTGGATCAAATCATTTCCGAACAACTAAATGTGATTTTACATCACGAGGATTTTCAGCGGTTGGAAGGAACATGGCGCGGATTGCAGTATTTGGTCAACAACACCGAAACCGATGAGATGCTGAAAATCCGGGTTTTGAATATCTCCAAAAAGGAATTGCAGAAAAGCCTCAGACAATATAAAGGCGCCGAATGGGATCAAAGCCCTCTGTTTAAAAAAATCTACGAAGAAGAATACGGCACGTTTGGCGGCGAGCCATACGGCTGTCTGGTCGGCGATTATTATTTCGATCATAGCCCGGCCGACGTGGGGATACTGGGGGAAATGGCAAAAATAGGCGCGGCGGCCCATGCGCCTTTTCTGGCCGGCGCGGCGCCGTCGGTACTGCAAATGGAAAGCTGGGCCGAATTGGCCAATCCGCGCGATCTAAGAAAGCTCTTCATGCCGCCGGAATATGCCGCCTGGCGCTCGCTCCGAGAATCGGAGGATGCCCGCTATATCGGTTTGACCCTGCCGCGCATACTCAGCCGCCTGCCGTACGGTTCCAAAACCGACCCTATAGAAGAATTCAATTTTGAAGAAGATACCTCCGCAGGTGACAACGACAAATACACTTGGATGAATGCAGCGTACGCGATGGCGGTGAACATCAATCGTGCATTTAAGCTTTACGGCTGGTGCGCGCGGATTCGCGGCGTCGAATCCGGCGGCGCCGTTGAAGGATTGCCGGCTCATATTTTTCCGACTGACGACGGCGGGATCGACATGAAGTGCCCTACGGAAATTGCCATCAGCGACAGGCGGGAAGCGGAATTGGCGAAAAGCGGCTTCATGCCGTTGATGCATAGAAAGAATTCCGACTTTGCGGTTTTTCTGGGCGCTCAGTCCTTACAACAGCCGGCTGTTTATGACGATCCGGATACCACTGCTAACGTCAATTTGGCCGCACGCTGGCCTTATTTGTTTGCTACCTGCCGTTTTGCCCATTATCTGAAATGCATAGCCCGAGACAAAATCGGTTCATTCAAAGAAAGAGAGGACTTGGAAAAATGGTTGAATCATTGGATCCAAAATTATGTAGATCCCAACCCGGCGGCTTCAAGCGAAGACGAGCAAGCGCGAAGACCGCTTGCCGCCGCCGAAGTTGTCATAGAAGATGTCGAAGGCAACTCCGGATATTACATCGGTAAATTCTTTCTTCGTCCGCACTATCAACTGGAAGGTTTGACCGTATCCTTACGGTTGGTTTCAAAATTGCCTTCACTGAAATAAATACCGCATCAACGCTTAGTCAAGGCCGAAGCTGCCTGCGCCAGCCTTTCGCCCAATACCCAGCATAAGCGTTTTTCATGCTCGCTCAGTTCTTCGTCGGTTTCCGAAACATGGCTGGGGCCGTAGGGCGTGCCGCCGCTGATAGTTTCCCGTAGGGCGATTTCGTTGCACGGCATGCTCATGACCAGCATGCCGTGGTGCATCAACGGCAGCATCATCGACAACAAGGTGGTTTCCTGGCCGCCGTGCATGCTGCCGGTAGACGTGAAAACACCCGCGGGCTTTCCGGATAAGCCGCCGGAAAACCATAATGGAGTGGTGCTGTCGATAAAATGTTTTAGCGGCGCCGCCATGTTGCCGAAGTGCGTCGGGCTGCCCAGGGCCAGGCCGTCGCAATTTTCCAAGTCCTGTAGCATGGCGTACGGAGAACCGGACGAAGGGATGCTGTCGGCCACCTTCTCGCACACCGCCGATACATCGGGCACGGTGCGCAATATGGCTTCGGCGCCGGCAACCGATTCCACGCCGCGGGCGATTTGTCTGGCCATTTTTTCGGTACTGCCGTTGCGGCTGAAATAAACGATCAATATTTTTGCCATTACAAAATTTCCAGAACGGATTCGGGTGGACGACCTATAGCAACCTTATCGTTGGCCAGGACGATGGGCCGTTCGATCAATTTGGGGATGCGTATCATCGCTTCGATCAGTTCGGCGTCGCTTAATGCTGGATCGTTCAAACCGTTTTCCTTGTATTCGGCTTCCTTGGTGCGCATCAGCTCGCGAGGTTTCAGGCCTAACTTGTTCAGAATGTTTTGCAATTCGTCGGAAGTCGGCGGATGCTTCAAATATTCGATGATTTCCGGCTGCATGCCTTTATCCTGCAAGAGTTTCAAAGTCTCACGCGACTTGCTGCAACGTGGATTGTGGTAGATTTTGACGCCCATGGTTTACATCCTTTAATATCTCGACAAGCCGCTATAATAACATCCTGATATTAATAGACGGCGTGTAAAACTATGCAACTACCCAATTATTCCGCAGCCCGCGTGCTGGTGGCCGGCGACCTGATGCTGGACCGCTACTGGCACGGCCCTACCTCGCGTATTTCGCCGGAAGCGCCGGTTCCCGTCGTTCATGTAATACAAGACGAACATCGCGCCGGCGGCGCGGGTAACGTTGCCTTGAATATAGCGGCACTCGGGGCAAAAGTATCTCTGTTAGGCTTTACCGGCGAGGATGAAGCGGCGGTGGCGTTGGAAACATTGTTGAAAAAAGCCGGGGTGTTGTGCATGTTTCAAGGCATTCCGCACCATCCTACCATCACCAAATTGAGGATCATGAGCCGGCATCAGCAATTGATTCGGCTGGATTTCGAGGACGGCTTCCACGACATCGACAGCGATATGCTATTGCATCAGTACCATGCGGAGATGATGCAGTCGCAAGTCGTTGTATTATCGGATTATGGCAAAGGGACCTTAAGTCGGGTTCAGCAATTCATCCGCTTAGCGAAACAACTCAAAAAGCCGGTGTTGGTTGACCCCAAGGGTAACGACTTTTCAATTTACAAACAGGCTACGCTGATAACGCCGAACTTAAGTGAGTTTGAGGCGGTGGTTGGTCATTGTTCGGACGAAAGGCAACTCGTCGAGCGCGGCATGAACTTGATAACCGCGGTGGAACTGGAAGCCATGCTGGTGACGCGCGGCGAACACGGCATGACATTGTTAAGCAAAGCCGAAGAACCTCTGCATTTGCCCACCCATGCGCGCGAGGTTTTCGACGTAACCGGGGCCGGCGATACGGTCATCTCGGTGCTGGCAGCCAGCTTGGCGGCCAAAAAATCGTTGGCCGAAGCGACCCAACTCGCCAATATCGGTGCCGGCATTGTCGTCGGTAAAATGGGAACGGCTACCGTCAATACCGAAGAATTGGAAGACGCCTTGCATGGTCCACGCGCCCATCGCAAAGGCGTTTGCACGCTGCCTACACTACTGAAAGAGCGTGCCGCGGCCAAGAATAAAGGCGAAAAAGTCGTCGCCACCAACGGCTGTTTCGACATCCTTCATCCGGGCCATATCCGCTATCTGCAACAGGCCAAAACCCTGGGCGACCGTTTGGTGGTGTTGGTCAACAGCGACGATTCCGTCAAACGCTTGAAAGGCCCGGAACGGCCGGTCAACAATCTGGACCACCGCATGGAAATGCTGGCTGCTTTGGAATGCGTGGATTGGGTCGTACCGTTTGAAGAAGACACCCCCAAACAAGTCATAGACCAACTACTGCCGGACATATTGGTCAAAGGCGGCGACTACACCGACATCACCGGCATCGCCGGCCACGACAGCGTATTAGCGGCAGGCGGCGAGGTAAAAATATTGTCGTTTATCGAAGGTCATTCGACGACGGGGATTATTCAAACAATTAAAGATAAGTCTCGGGTTTAGCGTTCTGGCATTTATAATTACGCAACAAGCAGTATTACCCTAAACAGCCAGTAGATTACTAGAATTATAGAGATCAATGCCACAAGCCGCTGAATCCATAATTGAAACGCAACCGCCGCATGTTGACTTAACAAAGGACTTACTGTTACGTAATTACCTTGCGGATAGTCGCCCTTGGGTCGTTGCCTATTCAGGTGGTAAGGATTCAACACTCGTTCTGCAGCTAGTGTACGAACTAATTTATTCACTAGATAAAAATCAACGCAAACCGGTCTTTGTCATAGCCTCTGATACTCGAGTCGAAGCACCCAATGTAGAAAGCTATCTTGATTGGCGAATTAAAGAAATCCAAGAGCATGCCAGGGCAAACGATTTACCGATACATGCCGAGCTGGCACAACCAACGACGGAGCAGAGTTTTTGGTTTAATTTAATCGGCAAAGGCTATCCGCCGCCGACGCGCTGGTTTCGTTGGTGCACCACGAAGATGAAAATCAAACCGGTGCAAACGGCTATCGAAGACGTCATTGCCGAATACGGCAGCGTAATTTTACTGCTTGGCTCTCGAAGCACCGAAAGTAGCCAGCGTTCGCAGAGCATGGGTAAACGGGAATTGAGCAGCCGCAAATTGAACGCTCACGTCGAAATCCCGAATGCACTGGTGCTGTCGCCGATTGCGGATTGGACCAGCGACGATGTTTGGGAGTATTTATTTACCCATAACCCGCCTCCCTGGGGCGGTAGCCACGACTTCATGCTGAACTTGTACCGGCAGGCCAACGGCGGCGAATGCCCTGTGGTAATGGATTTGAACACGCCATCCTGCGGCGGCAGCCGTTTCGGGTGCTGGACTTGTACCGTGATCAAAACCGATAAATCCATGGAAAGTTTCATCGAAAACGGCGAGGAATGGATGAAACCGCTCAACAATTACCGCAACTGGCTGAAAGAGATACGAGAAGACGAATCCAGGCGTAGCCCGGTTAGACGGAACGGCGCGGAAGGCCAAGGACCGTTTATTGCTTCGACGCGTAAGGAAATGTTGCAACGTCTGTTGGAAGCAGAGCGGCAAGTACAACAACCTTTAATATCGGACGAGGAAATTGTAGCGATTCAAAGACAGTGGACCGATGACTTCGATATTATGGATAGCGCTTTTATGATTGCAGAACAATTTGGCAGGGAACCGTGGAAGATATTGCACAAAACGTATTAAACCAACAAACTGAACTATTAAAATCGCTGGCTAAACAACAGCAAATGCCGCTGGAAATCGCGGAACAAATGGCGGTTTTGATGCAGCAATATCCCGACTTGAGCCTATGGGGCAGCAAGTCGGAATTAACCGGCAAATTGGAAAAAATTATGGATTCCGCCTTTAGGAATAAACTCGTAGAAATGGAATGATCTTTAAAGAACTTACACTTAACAATATTTTTTCCTACTACGGTCCTAGAACTTTTAAGTTGGCGCCCCCCGTCGATTCTGACGGTAATATCGTCGTCATTATGGGCCGTAACGGCTTCGGCAAAACCAGTTTTCTGAATAGTGTTAAATTATTGTTTGCTGGCGTAACCAAGGAACTGAGGCAGAGCGTTCAAAATGACAGAGTACCTACCGAAAAAAGCTTCGTTTTGGGTGATAAGGATTGGTGGGGAATCCTGAATCAGAAAGCCAGAAACGAGAACGTTTTTAATTGTTCGGTTTCGGCAATACTATTGGACGAAAATAATCGAGAAATTGAAGTTGAGCGCAAATGGGATTTGCAGAACGGCAATTACCAAAACCACTTAACTGTTAAAGCCCCCTATAACGCGCCGTTATTCGACGAAGCCGCCCAACAATATATCTTCTCTGTCCTGTTGCCTCTCGGCTTCATGCCGTTCTTTTTTTTCGACGCTGAGGAAGTAGGCCATCTAGCAGAAGCGAATCGTATTCAATTAATTGAAAAAATGGAGCAACTGCTCAATATTCGCTCAGCCGACAATCTTAAACTTTGTCTAAAAGAGTTAACAAGTAAAGTCCAAAGTGAATATGTCGCAAAAGATATTAAACCTCGCCTACATGAAGCCGAAAGTCATCAACGCGCCTTGCAGATTCAACGCGATGAGTTATTGGAGCAAAAAAGAACGACTGTTACCCATATCGAAACGCTGGACGACGACCTGCGGGAAACCCGGCAAAAAATTAGACTACTGAGCGGCCAATCCTCGATCGAAGACAACGCCAAACTCGAAGCCTTGAAACAAGCCGAACGGCAAAATCTCGAACAAGCATTAACCGGCTTGTCGGAAATGTTTGAGCGCGATGCGTTTTTGCGTTTGAATGCTGCACTGGCCGAAAAAGTGCTTCCTGCCGTCGAACTGTGCACCAATGAACAGCGCGGTGCGACGTCGGAAATGTTGCTGTCGCTACGCGACCCGTTAAAAGACGTTTTTACTACGCCGCCCTATCCCGAACAACGCTTGACCGAATCACAAGTGCTGTTTTACCAAAAGCGCGTTCTTGGGGTGCTAAATTCACGGGATGTCGAAGAGGATGACACGAAACCGTTCGAAATAGCCCCGCCTCGGGCCAAAAAATTATTGGCGACGCTATCAGCCTACATGCCCCGACATTCACCGGAAGCCGCAATGCGCGACGGCTTGGCTAACACCTTGCGGGCCGATCAGCAATTGACTGAAATCGATAAAAGTTTGTTGGAGGTTAGGCAACTGTCGGACGAAAACAAACAGCAATTTCAACAGTTGCAAGCTGAAGAAATCCGGCAAAAAGAGGCGCTTGATAAATTTAGAGACGAAGAACGGGATGTTTCGCATAAGCTGGCAATCATCGATAGGGATATAAAACCCTTGGATGAAAAGATTACCGAATTACGCCAGCAAGCACGCCAATCCGAACAAGGCCGGGTGCGTATCGATTTATTGGAGAGAATGCAAAAGCTGCTGGATGCCTATAAACAAAAGCTCAAGGAACAACAGCGCGGCACGCTGGAAATCTATTTCAACCGCCACTTGGGCAATTTGCTCGATTCCAATCGCTTGATTGCGGAAACCAAAATCGACGATTCGTTTCAGCTGCATTATCTGGATGCGGCGGGAGCTCCGGTGGCCATGAGCAGTATTTCCGCCGGCATGAAACAACTCGCAGCGACTGCTTTATTGTGGGCTTTAAAAGACGCTTGCGGCAGGCAACTGCCGGTCATTATCGACACGCCTTTGGGCCGTATCGACAAACAGCATCAGGATAATTTGCTGACCCGCTATTATCCTAAAGCCGCCAAACAAGTGATTTTATTGCCGACCGATTCCGAACTCGACGAGCGTAAACACCGTTTATTGGAACCCTATATTTACCGGGAGTTTCATTTGAATAATCCGGACGGCGAAAACACCGAAATCCACGAGGTAACAGGAAACAAGGAGGTTCGCTATGGCTGATATTTACACCAGTTACGACGATGAAAATATTATCGAGCAGGTTAAGACTTACGGCTTCCGCACCCCCAAAGCGCCGAAATATCGCGTGTTACGGTTGGCCCTGGCTAAGTCTTTGGCAATCGATACGCCGCCGGACGACGAATTGGATACGTTGGTCGGTAAGGGTTCCGAATATTCCTTGGAACAAGTGACCGGATTGGGCAACAGCAAAAACGACGGCGTTTTGGATTACGACGATGCGATTCGTGCGATCTTGAGTGTTTATCATCGCGAAGATTTATTCAATGCCGATGCTCGGTATAAGAAGCTGTTACAAAGGCATATCCGCCGCGGCTTGCGCGAAATTCGCACCAGCTGGAATCGCGGACATAGTTTTATTCATTGGTTACGCGAAGAATTGATTCCGGAACCCTCGTTAGAAAAGGACGGTCTCGGGAAAACCGAATTCGAACAAGGTCAACTCGAAGCCGCGTTGAAAGAAATCGGTATTGCAGCTGATATTAAAGAAACCAAGCAAGGTATTCGCCTCAATAAATACGCCCTTTATCTCGCCAATATTCACCATCTGGATGTTCTGAGAAAGGGGCTTGGCAAACTGTCGTTCCGCCTGGGCGTTCCCGACGACAGTATTAGTTTGGAAGTCGGAGCCGAAGCCGGGATTGCCAATCTCTACATCCCCAGAGAACCTAATCTTTGGCGGATCGTACCGCCGCAACGGCTTGTCGAGTGGACGAGCGGAAAACGGACAGAGAAATTGCCGGTCTGGTTGGGAACTACGGTGATGGGCGACGATTTTGCCCTGGATTTGGCCGAAGCACCTCATATCTTGATTGCCGGAGCAACCGGCAGCGGCAAAACTGTTTGCCTGCACAGCATGCTTTGTTCATTATTGCTCACGTTATCCAGTAACCAAGTACAGTTAGCGTTGATCGACCCCAAAGGCACGGAGTTTTCCTTGTACGGTAAATTGCCTAATTTATTCGGCTGCAAAATCGGCAGAAATATCGTCGAAGCCTCCGATATTCTCAATGCCTTGGTCGAAGAAATGGAAGCGCGGAACCGGCATTTTATCGAATTGGGTGTTAGAAATTACGATGAGGCCAGCGGCAAAATTCAGATGCCGCGCATCGTTGCCGTGGTCGAAGAGTTGGCGGATTTATTGATGCAATCTCGGGATTTGGAAACGCCGTTAGTCAGATTGGCACAAAAAGCCCGTTCCGCCGGCATTCATTTGATTCTCGCCACTCAACGTCCGGACGCGGCCACGTTTAGCGGCCTGTTGCGCAGCAATATTCCGGTTAGAATTGCCTTACGCGTTCAAAAGCATACCGAATCGAACATTATTCTCGACCAAAAAGGCGCGGAAAGCTTGCTTGGCAAAGGCGATATGCTGGTTAAATTGACCGACAAACCCGACCCCATCCGTTTGCATGGTGCGAAACTGGGCGACGACGATATCGCCCGAGCCATCACGCATTATTGCCGCTAGTTTATTCAGGAGGTGGAAATGGAAGACCTTTTAATCTACGAATTCAAACCTTTATTTTTATCGTTGGACCGTATCGGTCCGTTTCAAAACGGCTACAGGATCGATTTCACCGACAGTAATAACCATCCGTGTAATTTCTTCATGATGGTTTCGCCCAATGGCTTGGGTAAAACAACTTCGTTGGAAATCTTTTCCTGTTTGACGAATTTGCTTGCGCAAAAAGCCATCAACAGTTACGGACACGAAGACCTGGACAAGCGCGGCGGACGAGCGCAATTGGATTTTTGGGTTAGATTGCGCTGGCAAGGTAAAAATATATCGATTGTTTTGTCTGTGTTAGCCGGAGTGATCGGAGAAGAAACGTATTTGAATCCGTGGTCGCAGGATCAATTAAAGGCATTTAACGCGGAGAGTTGGCATAAAGCCGGTTTTCGTAGTGCAGTGACAGGCCGGTACGACAATATCGCTTCTAGAAACGATGAATTGCTACAAGATTTGTTGGCAAGCTTCCGTGTCGCTTGCGATACGTCACCGGAAGAGTATTTTTTAAACCCCTCGTTTCATTTGCCCACCGTACTTTATTTTTCCGCTTACCGGGATATTCCCTATCCGAATAACGATAACCACGATTGTATTCCCCATTCGGCTCAAGGCATTAACGAACGTAGTATCGCTACGCCCGATCACTGGAACTATCGGCCGCTGCATGCGTTCGAGGCCCATAGCGCTTATTGGAAAAACTCGCTGGATAACCTTTTGGTTTGGCTTAAGTGGCTGGAGAATGGTTCGTTCGAAAAAGCCCAGGAGTTGATCAATCAGGAGTTATTCGACGGCACGCCAAAGTTATTGAAAGGTATACGTAAAAACCCTCCCGAAGCGATCATCGACACGGGCAATGACCAAACTCATAGGCTAGACAGGTTGAGTAGCGGCGAAAAAAGCCTGGCCTATCTGTTTTTGCGCATCGGAGCTCATTGTACGGGCAACACCATTATCCTGATCGATGAAATGGACATTCATTTACATATCCGCTGGCAGCACCGTTTGTATAACGCCTTGGAAAAATTGGCCAAGGATAATCCCGGATTCACGATTGTGTTGACGACCCATTCCATCGAAATATTGCGCCGATTTACCGCGACTATGGGCCAGGAACGGGAGGGGCTTTATTTGGGCGGCGAACTCATCGAAGAAACGGATTTGAGATAAGACTATGGCAAGTTTTAAAAAAGTTGAAACAACGGTTGTTGACGCAAAATACGAAGGCGGAATCAAAGTCTTTTTGGAGTCGGCGGAGGACGTGCGTATCTTCAGCGAACATTGGTTTAGCCACAAGCAGGACAAATTGCGCTTTGTCAGCGCGGAAGGCGAACAAGCCGGTGGCGGCGGATGTATGGCGGTAATCAATAAAGTGAGCGACGCAAATAGTCAAAAAATCGAGGCTTACGGTATTGTCGATCGTGATGTTTTACTATCCAATGCCAATTTGGACTTATTCTGGGAAACGGACGACGCGAAATTCCATGACGCTCAGCCGTATGGGGAAAAGATTCATGTTTTGCGGCGCTGGGAATTGGAAAATTATCTGTTGCAACCGGAAGCATTTGCTTACGAAATTTCGAGACGAATTTCGCGTTCGCCGGCACCGGACATTTCAGCCGAATCGTTTTTAGCGCAAGTTGACGACATCGTTCAAGTAACTGCTTTAACGACTTATTTGGTTGCGAATCGCCAGACATCACCAAAGACGGCATTTGGTACTGATACCAATTCTAGCGCGGAGCTATCTACAAAAATTAACGACCATTTAAGAAAGAAATTTCCTCCCCCCGCTTGTCCCGATATTAGCAACGACGCCGAAAAAATTAAGGCTTTCGATCGGAGCGGTGCAACACCGGTGGAGCGATGGGAAAGACTATCGCGCATCTTGGACGGCAAAAAGAGTTTGATGCGACTATGCCGGTATATTTCGACTAGCTTGAGTCTCAGTAGCATCGATCATTGGGAGGAAATGCGCGGCTGCCTTGCCAATATTATTGCGTCGAAAGGAACGATTGACCAAGAGTTGGTAAATTTAATAGACGAAATAGGCAGCGGAGCTACAACTTAGAAGACCATGTGAACGTCTTAGTTCTATCTCACTAAAATATGCAGACGAATAAACTCACCGACCGCTTACAGCAATATTGGCTTCTGGCCCGTTTCGACAAACCCATCGGCATTTTGATTTTATTGTGGCCGACGCTGTGGGCGCTTTGGATTGCGGGTGAAGGGAAACCGGATGCGCTGGTGTTGACGGTATTCGTATCCGGCGTGGTATTGATGCGGGCCGCCGGCTGCGTGATCAACGATTACGCGGATAAGGATTTC
Organism: Methylomonas sp. MgM2; assembly: GCF_054172045.1. Classification (NCBI taxonomy): domain Bacteria; kingdom Pseudomonadati; phylum Pseudomonadota; class Gammaproteobacteria; order Methylococcales; family Methylococcaceae; genus Methylomonas; species Methylomonas sp. MgM2. Next base: position 207,832 of record NZ_JBSYXO010000001.1, read on the forward strand.
GACCCGCACGTGGACCGCTGCAAACTCAGGCCCATCGCCGCCGGCAAGGTATCGCCCAAAGAGGCCTTGATCGTATTCGTAGTGCTGTGCCTGACCGCATTCGGCCTGGTATTGCTGATGAATCGGTACACGATCGCCCTATCCTTCATCGGCGCGTTTTTGGCGGCCAGCTATCCGTTTATGAAACGCTTCACCCACTTGCCGCAGGCTTATTTGGGCGCGGCTTTCGGCTTTGCGGTGCCTATGGCTTTTGCCGCACAAACCGACCGAATCCCGCTGGACGGCTGGATATTGTATTTAGCCGTGCTGCTATGGGCCCTGGTCTACGATACGATGTACGCGATGGTCGACATCGAAGACGACTTGAAAATCGGCGTGAAATCCACCGCCATCTTGTTCGGCCGCAGGGTGCGGGAAATTACCGCGGCGCTGCAAGTCGTCATTCTCGTTTTGTTGATTACGGTCGGGCAAATGCGCCAGATCGATTGGCCTTATTACGTCGGCCTGACCGTCGGCGCGGGCTTATTCGCTTACCAGCAAAAGCTGATTTTTCATTTCCACAAACCCGATTGCTTCAAAGCCTTTTTGAACGCCAATTGGTTCGGCCTGGCGGTATTCATCGGCTTATTGGCGGCGTATCTTTAATCGACGCCGCCGCTTAGCCAATGATATGCTCCCGATAAAGATTTATTAATCGTCACTCGGGAGGGAATATGCGTTTTTCAGCCAAACTATCCGTATTTTTATTAGCGATTTCGGCCTGCTTGTGCCTGCAAGCCGGCGAGCTAAGCCGCACCCAGGTCGAGCAATTACTGACCAAAGCCGATAAGTCTCATCCGGCCCCGTTACGCCGCAAGGATTTGACCGATATGGATTTGTCGGGCCTTGATTTTCGCAATGCCGATTTATGGGGCGCGGATTTACGCCGCTCCGATTTCAGCCGTACCAATTTGTCCGGTTTGAATCTGGATTTGACGGTAATGACCGACATCAAACTGGTCGGCGCCGATTTGTCCGACACCAGTATCTTCGGCGTCAGCCTGATGCGCGCCGACGCCACAGGAGCCGATTTCAGCGGCAGCCGCGTCATAGCGGTCATGGAAGGCGCCAATTTCAGCAACGCGAAAATCACCGATGCCGATTGGGCGGCGGACATGAAGAATCAATCGATGGGCCTGATGCGCGCCAATTTGAAGGGCGCCAATTTAAGCGGCGCCGATCTCAGCAACAGCAAGTTCGGGCGCGCCATGCTGAAACACGCCAAGCTGGTCAAGGCGAAACTAATAAATACCGATCTTTATTCCGCCGATATGGACGGCGCCAATTTTACCGGCGCCGATTTGACCGGAGCCAATTTGTCGTCGGCCAAATTACGCGATGCGATTTTTACCGATGCAATAACCGCCGGCGCCAAGTTTGATAATGTCAAACATCTGCCTGCCGGGTTACAGCAATGATTAACTTAGAAGGGCTTGAGAACTAGATAATGCGCCAAACGATTTGACGCATATAAAAAACGACGAGCAATGATAAAAATAAGGCCCTAAAGAAGTTTTGACTTTGTTTTCTCCAAAGTTGCCGGATAAACCGTTTCTAAGCGGCATCTAGACTCGGAAAAAAGGAACTTAAGGGCCTTAGGTAGCTAACGACCGATTGCGTAATATTGCAAACCGGCTTGTTTGACGAATTTCGGTTCGTACATATTGCGGCCGTCGAAGATTACTTTATCTTTCAGCTGCCGGCTCAATTGTTCGAAATCCGGGCTCCGGAATTGCTTCCACTCGGTGACGATGATCAACGCATCGGCGTTTTTTAAGGCATCGTCCTGCATTTCGCAAAAAATCAATCCGTTTTTTTCGCCGTATATGCGCTTTGCTTCGTTCATGGCTTCGGGATCGTAGGCTCGCACCCCGGCACCGGCTTCGATCAACGCTTCGAGCAAAACCCGGCTCGGCGCTTCCCGCATGTCATCGGTATTGGGTTTGAAAGCCAATCCCCATAAGGCGAAGGTTTTACCTTTGATTCCCTCGGGATAGTATGCTGAGATTTTCTCGAACAAGCGGTGCTTTTGTCTGTCATTGACGTTTTCCACCGCATTCAGCAACTCAGCGTGGTAACCCATCTCCTTGGCCGTACGTTCCAAGGCTTTGACGTCTTTCGGAAAACACGATCCGCCGTAGCCGCAGCCGGGGTAAATAAAACTATAGCCGATGCGACTGTCCGAACCGATACCGTGGCGCACGTGCTCGATGTCGGCCCCCAAGCGTTCGGCCAGGTTTGCCAGCTCGTTCATGAAACTGATCTTGGTGGCCAGCATCGCGTTCGCCGCGTATTTCGTCAGTTCGGCGGAACGGATGTCCATCGTAATCACGCGTTCGCGGCTGCGGTTGAACGGTCCGTACAATGCTTTCAGCAGCTCGGCGGTACGAGGATTGTCGGTGCCGATGATGATACGGTCCGGCTTCATGAAATCGTCTAATGCCGAGCCTTCTTTCAAGAATTCGGGGTTGGATACAACATCAAACTCAATTGTTTCTCCGCGGCTAGCGAGAGTCTCACTAACGGCTTGTTTGACTTTATCAGCGGTACCCACCGGTACCGTAGATTTATCGACGATGATTTTGTAATCGTTCATGTGCTCGGCCACGCTCCTGGCGACGGCCAGCACATAACGCAAATCGGCCGAACCATCTTCATCCGGCGGCGTACCGACCGCGATAAATTGAAACAAACCAAAATCGACGGCTTCCTGCACATCGGTGGTGAAATGCAGGCGCCCGGCCGCCATATTGTCTTTAATCATTTCTTCCAAACCGGGCTCGTAAATCGGAATAATGCCCTGCTTAAGCCGCTCGATCTTACTTTGATCAACGTCCATACATACGACTTGATTACCGACATCAGCCAAACAAGCTCCCGTTACCAGGCCGACATAACCGCTGCCGAATATTGTGATTTTCATCCTGACTCCTCGTCGTGATTTACATATTTCAAATTAATCTTCGCAAAAAGGCCGCTCGATTCGCTTATGACACCTTGATAAGGTAGTTTGTAAGTCTATGTCTTGCTACCAACGAATAAAAAGCTTATAACGCGCCCTGTTCATGCAGAAGAGCGGCAATCTTCTCGGCCAATTGTTGATAGCCTTGATCGTTCGGGTGAATCGGGTCGGATTTTAGCTCATTAGAGGATAGAATGGCCGGTATGACGTCCAAATCAACCGGAACATGCTCGGCCTCCGCAAGTTCGGAATACATATCCGCGCTATGTAAAAACATCAAACCGAATTCAGGCACGCCGAGAAGGACAACCGAAGTATTTCTTCGTTTCGCTTCCGCTATCATGGCTTTTAGATTGTTTCGTGTCTGTTCCTGCGGCAGCTTTCTAAGAATGTCGTTGCCGCCGTGTATCAATATCAATAAATCCGGATCGTACTCGTCGAGTAATTCCGGCAAGCGCTGCAGGCCTTCGGTACTGATTTCACCGGGCACGCCGGCATTGACGACTTCGAAACCGGTCAATTGGGCGAGTATATGAGGATAATCGTGTTCGTTACTGGCGCCTGAGCCGTAAGTCAGGCTGTCGCCGAATGCCAGAATTAGCGCGTTGTCCGGCAATTTGTTCAGCATCGGATCAGTTTTGTTGCATGCCACGCAACATATCAACATGAAACCAGTCATCCATTTCTTCATCAATCCACTCCCAAACGGAATCTGCATTATTCCTATCGTTCGTTTATTTTTCTAAATAAGTATAAGCATTCAAGCTTGCCAACAGCTCCTGCTCAAACGCCCGCTTTTGCTCGGCACTCAGGGATGCTTGCTCGAGCCTCTGCCGATATGCGCTCTTCAGGTTTTCGGTGTCGATATGGACGTAATCCAGCAACTCGCTGACGTTCTCGCCTTTCATGAATTCACCCAAGCGGTAACCGTCGTCACCTAGCTCGATATTGATTGAATGCGTGTCGCCGAACAAATTGTGCATGTCGCCCAGGATTTCCTGATAGGCGCCGACCATGAAAAAACCGATCAAATAATTTTCACTTTCGCCGATCGCATGCAACGGCAAGGTGTTGCTGATATTTTGGTGATCGACATATCGGTCGATGCGTCCGTCGGAATCGCAGGTCAAATCTTGTAACACCGCGCGTCTGATAGGCTGTTGTTCCAATCGATGAATCGGCATAATCGGAAAAATTTGCTCTATGCCCCAGACGTCCGGCATGGATTGGAACAATGAAAAATTACAAAACACCTTGTCCGCCAGTTTTTCATTCAGTTCATGCAAGATTTCGCGGTGGTGATGATTGTCCAAATTCAATTGGTTTTGAATTTGTTGGCACATACCGATGTAATGTTTTTCCGCTTCGGCTAATTCTATCAACGATAAATCGCCCTGCACAAAACGGGCCCGGGCTTCGCTCATATCGAACTGCGCATTATGATATGCCTCGCTGATATTGCGTAAGCCGGTTTTTGCGAAGTCGGCGCTGCCGTGCAAGCGTTCGACTTCCGTGACATTGGTGATCAACACGGCGTGGTGCGCGGTAATGGCTCGTCCGGATTCGGTAATAATATTCGGTTGCGGTAAAGCGTGTTCGCGACCGACATCGGCAAAGGCTCGCACGATGTTCTCGGCATATTCTTTTAGACTGTAATTGATAGAACAATCACGCCGCGAACCGCTACCATCATAATCCACGCCCAAACCGCCGCCGGCGTCGACCGTGGTGATATGGGCGCCGAGGCTATGCAGCTGAAAGTAAAATTGCGCGGCTTCTTTTAGGGCTAGCTTAATGTCGTGGATATTGGCGATCTGCGACCCCATATGAAAATGCATCAATTGCAGGCAATCCAGCATCGAACGTTGCTTCAGACGCTCGATCAGTTGCAATACTTCACTAGGATGCAGGCCGAATTTCGATTTTTCTCCGCCGCTGTTTTGCCATTTTCCGGCGCTGATAGTAGACAAACGGACGCGCAAGCCGATCAAGGGTTTGACGCCTAGCCGGGTAGCTTCTTCGATGATGAGTTCGAGTTCCGACGGTTTCTCGATAACGATAAACGCCGAAAGGCCCATCATTTGCCCTATCAAGGCCATGCGGATGTAAAGCCTGTCTTTGTAGCCGTTGCAGACTATGGTGCTATTGCGTTTGGCCATGCCCAAAATCGCTAACAATTCGGGTTTGCTGCCGGCCTCCAGTCCTATATGTTCGGCAGAAACGATACTTTCCACCACATTTCCCTGCTGATTGACTTTAATGGGGTAAACGGGAGTGTAGCGGCCGTTATAATTGTATTTTTCCCGAGCTTGATCGAAGGCTGTTTGTAGCCGATGAATTCGGTCGCATAAAATGTCGGTAAAACGCAGCAATATCGGAAAATGAAAGCCTTCGCGTTGCAAGGTTTGAGCGATCTCGTATAAATCGATCTCCGTTGTGTTTTCCAGCTTTGGCTTGACGCTAACATGCCCTTGATCGTTAATCGAAAAATAACCACCGCCCCAATGCCGCACGGCATAGAGTAATTCGGACTGTTCGATCGACCAGGATTGCGTTGGCACTTAGCATCTCCGTACTGTAATAAAGAGCGACAGATTCTAAAGTATAATGCCGCAACTTTTATGACTTTTTGAGGACACCTCATGTTAGACGCCCAATGGTTCAGCGAAGCCCAAAGCTCGAGCGGTACCGCATTCTCACTTAAGATCAAACGAAAATTGCATGAAGAACAATCCGAATTTCAGTTGCTGGAAATCTACGAAACCGAAGAGTTTGGCAATTTGATGGTAATCGACGGCTGCACTATGGTCTCTACCCGCGATAATTTCTTTTATCACGAGATGATGAGCCATCCAGTGCTATTTACTCATCCTAATCCGAAAAAAGTCTGGATCATTGGCGGCGGCGACTGCGGTACGTTGCGCGAAGTATTGAAACATCCGGGTATCGAGCAAGCCGTGCAAATCGATATCGACGAACGCGTGACCCGTCTGTCGGAAATTTATTTTCCGGAATTATGCGAATCCAATAGCGACCCTCGCGCCGAGCTGAAATTCATCGACGGCATCAAATGGGTCAAAGATGCAGAACCCGATAGCGTGGATATCATCATTGTCGACAGCACGGATCCCGTTGGGCCGGCGGAAGGCTTGTTTTGCGCCGATTTTTACAAAGATTGCTTCAGAGCTTTGAGCGAAAACGGTATCGTCATCCAGCAAAGCGAATCGGCTCTGCTGCATATGACAATCTTAAAAGAAATGCGCGACGAGATGCGGGCCGGGGGTTTCAATCATATGCAAACGCTATTCTTCCCGCAATGCATCTATCCATCCGGCTGGTGGAGCGCCACGATGGCCGGCAAAGCCGATCTTTCCAGTTTCAGGGAACATGATGCCGCCAAAAAGGATTTTGAAACGGTTTACTACAACAGCGAGATACACAAAGCCAGCCTCGCAATGCCGGAATTCTTCAAAAAAGCGTTTTCGTAAACTTGAAACGGACTCGGTTTCAACGACCGAATCCGTTGACGGCCCGAACTGACAAAAATGTCAGCCGGAGTCACGCGTGACAGCCGTTAATTGCAAATTACTTATTACAAACAGTGTCGTTGATAGATATAGTGGCTAGCGCTTTTTATATATTCAACGAAGCATCACAGCGTTACAAGCTACTTAATCAGTTATTATTTTATAAAAAACACAATGAGTTACGTCGCATAACCATTAAAAACATTAGCAATTTCGACTAATTGAAACATAAAAACTTGCGCCTTTTTATGCGGTTGAACGACCTGGCATGTTAATAGCTAATCTTTGGATACTGCTTCCAAGCTCTGCCAATGAATTTGGAAGCGATTAAACCATGACAATAATTAGGTGAGGCAAATGAAAAAAGTTAAAGCTTTTAATGTTTTAATAACGTTAGCGGCTTTTGCGGCATTGTATTTTCTATTACCGAGTGACAACGATTCCTCTAACGTAACGGTTGATAGAATAGAAGCATCCACTTCGCAACAAAACCGAGTTACCAAAAAAGCTTATCAGCATCCGCCAGTTAGAGACATCTTTTTACATAATGCTTGATGAGGCCTAATACCAAAAACCGCCTATTCGCCATCTTGGCGAACGCTGAATGACCTTAGCGGTATAGTCTATCGGTACGTCGAAAGCCAAAGGAGAAATTAACCTTGTATAAGCCCTAGTATATTCCTGTAAGCGTTTTATCCGATCGCCAGTTGACGGGTGACTTCGTAGCCAGGACGGCTGGGGATTTCCCCAGCCGGGCAACAAAATTTCTATCCACGAGCGACTGCTCCGCTCTATTCTCGCCAAAGCGAACGCTAAACCCATCGGATCGCCTGTCAGCATTGCCGACCGGCGATCCGCGTCGTATTCGCGAACTCGGGATAAACCGAGTTGAGCCAAAACCGCCAATTGCGGCGAAAATAGAAGTAGCGGAATCGACGACAGATTGAGTTTGACGCTGTAACCTTCGATAAAAAGTATGGGTAACGTTAGTAACAGCATGAATTGGCCAATGACGGAAAACAAATTAGTCAAGCGACTAACGTAATCCGCCAACCCCATCACTTTAAGATCACCATGAGCGATATGCGCGATTTCGTGACCTAATACTCCAGAAAGCTCGCGCAACGTTAACTGATTTAGTAAGCCATCGGTCAATGCAATAGCGGAACGCTTGCAGTTGCCAACTGCAAATGCATTGATTAACGAACTTGGAACGTAATAAAGCGTCGGAGTGACCGGAAGTTCGGCACGACTAGCAAGCGTCTGCGTGACATGCCATAACTGCGGCGCTTCTAACGGATGAATGGGACGTGCTTGGTACAATTTTAGTGTTAAACGCCAAGCGGCAACCGGCTCGATAAACAACGTTACTAGAGCGCCACCTATCGCAAACCAAAAACCGATCCCGCCGAACAATAAGCTACCAACTGAACCGCTGATACCCAATAACAATAGAACCAGTAACGCAGTTTGGATACGGTTACGCCACTGATGAGGCTGCCAATCATTATATCCAGACATAGTTCAATATCTGTCGATTCGCAATAATTGACGTCTTAAACTGTCGAGTTCTTCCTGCAAATCCGCCACTAAAGCTGCCAATTCGGGGGTTGCGTCGAAATTCCGTTCTATATTGACGATACGTTTGGCTCGAGTCAGTTCCACCGCCGAAAAACGCCAAGTTCCAGCGCCAAGTTTCACAGCCGAAAGTAAGCCGTCTTCGATATGCTGTAAAACCCATTCGGGCTCAACCGCACATAATGCAGCCAACTGTTCCAGGGAGAAACCGCTTTCTTCTACCACGGTCGCGATCATAATTTCGGGGTCGGACATGATTGTTCCTCACTAACTATGACGTGGGTCGAATGCCAATTCCTGCGCCATTTGCCGGTAAATAGACCGGGCTTTTTCGCTATTGGCGGGCGGCAACACGACTGATATGTCTAACAACAGGTCGCCGGGCGGATCGCTTGGTATCCCTTTTCCACCTAATCGCAATTGTCGTCCGCTTTGCGTGCCTTCCGGAATCCGCACCTTAAGACCGCTATCGATGATATTCACCGGAATTACCGCACCCAATGCCGCTTCCCACGGAGTAACCGGAACACATAAATGTAAGTTGCGGCCGTCGACTCTAAACCTGGAATGAGGTTTGAAGTGAACTTCGAGCAGCAGATCGCCCGCTTTGCCGTTTCCTAAACCAGGTGCACCTTGACCGGCTAGCCGAATGATTTGACCTTCATGAACACCTTTAGGAATTTTGACATTCAAGACGCGATTATCGAGAACAACGCGACCTTGAGCATTCATCCGCGGAACGCGCAAAGCGATTTGACGCGACACCCCTCTAAAACTATCTTCGAGATCCAGCATAACTTTGGCATGATGATCTTCGCCGCGAGCGTTAACTCGGCCTTGTGTATAAAAACCACCCGATCTTGCGCCACGCAAGTTTCCAAATAATTCAGCGAAAAAATCACTAAATTCGGCGGCCTCCCTAGGATCAACGCCTCGCCCGGAAAATTCGAAACCGGCATCCCAGTCGGGCGGAGGCCTGAACTCCTGTCCGGATCGATAGCCTCGGCCTAACTGGTCATAAGCCGCGCGCTTCTCCGGATCCGAGAGCACTGCATAAGCTTCGTTGACTTCCTTCATTCGTGATTCGGCATCAGGCTCTTTAGAAACGTCCGGATGATATTTACGGGCAAGCTTGCGGAAGGCTTTCTTAACCTCCTCCAACGACGCATCCGGTTTGACGCCTAGCGTCTGGTAATAGTCCTTGTATTGCAATGACTCCCCCTTGCGCGCGATGTCACGACAGGTGATAGTGATTTAGTAGAATATCCTATCAAGTTTGAAAAATAGATTGCGGCTATGCCTCTGATTCAACGTCATTTTAAACCGGTTTGGTGGCTGAAAAATCCCCATTTGCAAACACTTTACCCGACATTGATGCGAAAGGCATCGCCATTGAAGCGACAACGGGAACGCATATTTACCCCAGACCACGATTTTCTCGACTTGGACTGGTACGGCAACGACAAACGGCATATCGTTATTCTGTTGCACGGGCTGACCGGCAGTTCCCGATCAAGCTATATTTTGGGCTTGCAATACGCTTTAAATCAATACGGTTTTTCCAGTGTAGCTATTAATTTCCGCGGCTGTAGCGGCGAATCCAATCTACGCGCACGCTGCTATCATTCGGGAGAAACCGAAGACGTGGCGTTCGTTTACAAAATTGTGCGCCAACGATATCCAAAGTCTGCTTTAGCAGCGGCCGGATTTTCGTTGGGCGGCAACGTCCTATTAAAATGGTTAGGCGAACAAGGCCGAGAACTCAACTTGTTTGCGGCTGCAGCGGTTTCGGTACCTTTGGTATTAAGTGAATGCGCAAACAAATTAGATCAGGGTTTTTCAAGGATTTACCGAAAATATTTGTTGGATGAATTAAAACGCTATATGCGTAATAAACAATACGCCCTGGAACAAAATGGCTTATTAGCTGAAGCCCGAAAAATATCGGCTCTTGGCGACCTCTCGGCGATACGTTCATTCTGGCAATATGATGACCAAGTCGTCGCCCGGCTGCATGGCTTTAAAGATGTCGATGACTATTACACCCGTTCCAGCTCTCGCCAGTTTTTAGCTTCTATTCAGTTACCGACCTTATTGATCCAAGCGCGAGACGATCCGTTTATGACGGAGGCGATATTGCCGAACGCAAGTGAATTAGCACCTAAGGTAGACTTGGAAATATACGACTGCGGCGGCCATGTCGGTTTTGTCGGTTCACGCAGACTTTCGCGGATTCACTATTGGCTTGATCAGCGCGTGCCGCAATATTTGTCCGAAAAACTGCATAATCGCAGCCTTTAATCGTGAATATTGAGTGTGTAAAGTCCCTTTTCTTGAAATGCCAGGTCTGTCTGCTTGGCTATAGTTTTTCCGGTATAATCGGATGATTTGAACCATCAACTGGCTCCCAACGTGTCGATAAGCAAAAACGATGTCTCTACTTTTCAGGGCCTGATTCTGACCTTGCAAGAATACTGGTCGGATCGGGGTTGTGTATTGTTGCAACCTTTGGATCAAGAAGTGGGAGCAGGGACATTTCACCCCGCTACCTTTTTGCGCGCTATCGGGCCTGAGCCTTGGAATTCAGCCTACGTTCAGCCATCGCGCCGTCCGACCGACGGCCGCTACGGCGAAAATCCCAACCGCTTACAGCATTACTACCAATTTCAGGTGGTCATGAAGCCATCGCCTATCGATATTCAGGATTTGTATCTTGGCTCGTTACGCCATTTAGGCTTGGATTTGCTGGAGCACGATATCCGCTTCGTCGAAGACAACTGGGAATCGCCGACGCTGGGCGCCTGGGGGCTGGGCTGGGAAGTGTGGCTGAACGGCATGGAAGTCACGCAGTTTACTTATTTTCAACAGGTCGGCGGCCTGGAATGCAAGCCGGTGACGGGCGAAATCACTTACGGTTTGGAGCGTATCGCCATGTATCTTCAGGGCGCCGAAAGCGTGTTCGACCTGGTCTGGACCCGCGGCCCGCAAGGCGTGGTAACCTACGGCGACGTGTTTCATCAAAACGAAGTGGAAATGTCGGAGTTCAACTTCGACCTGGCCAACGTCGACTTCCTGTTTCAATGCTTCGACACCTTCGAACGCGAATGTCTGATGTTGCTGGACAAGAATCTACCGCTGCCGGCCTATGAAATGGTGCTGAAAGCCTCGCATTCCTTCAACTTGCTGGATGCGCGCCATGCCATCTCCGTCACAGAGCGTCAGCGATACATCTTGCGGGTGCGCAACATGGCCAAATCGGTGGCCGAAGCCTATTACAACCGCCGGGAAGCCCTGGGCTTTCCAATTCTCGCCAGACAGGGAGCGTAATGATGACAACAACTCAGCATTTGTTATTTGAACTGGGCTGCGAAGAATTACCACCCAAATCTCTGAAAAGACTCAGCGATGCGCTGGCTCAAGGGTTGGCCGACGGTTTTGCCGATGCCGGACTCAATTTCAATCAGATTCGCGCGTTTGCCACGCCGCGCCGCTTGGCGGTCATAGTCGACGATTTGTCGGCGCATCAGGCGGATAAGACCGTAGAAAAACGCGGCCCTGCCGTTTTAGCCGCATTCGGTCCTGACGGCAATCCGACCAAGGCCGCGCAAGGTTTCGCCGCCAGTTGCGGTACCACGGTCGATCAATTGGAGCGCGTGGAGACCGAAAAGGGCGAATGGCTGGTATTCAGGCAAGCGGTCAAAGGCCAGGCGTCAGCGGATTTGATTCCCGGCATCATTCATAAGAGCTTGAACAATTTGCCGATTGCCAAGCGCATGCGCTGGGGAAGTTTCGATGCCGAATTTGCCCGCCCCGTACATTGGGCGGTGCTGCTGTTTGGCAGCGACGTCATCGAAACCGAAATAGTTGGCATCAAGACCGGCCGTAGCAGCCGCGGCCATCGTTTTCACGCCCCGCAGGCAATCGATATCGCCAGTCCGCATGATTATCTGGAGACTTTGCAAACAAGAGGCAAGGTAATTGCGGATTTTTACGCCCGAATGGAGATGATCGAAAAAGCCGCTAATCAAGCCGCCGCCGATGTCGGCGGCGAAGCATATATCGAAGCCGATTTGCTTGAGGAAGTCGCGGCCCTGAACGAATGGCCGGTCCCGGTAGTGGGCAATTTCGATGCGCGTTTCTTGCAGTTGCCGCAAGAAGTCCTGATCACCACGATGCAGGCCAACCAGAAATACTTCCCGATAAAGGATGCAGATGGCGGCCTCTTGCCGCATTTCATTACCTTCGCCAACATCGAAAGCTCCAATCCGGATTCGATCCGGCTCGGCAACGAGCGCGTGGTGTTGCCTAGGCTGGTGGATGCCGAATTTTTCTGGAAACAGGACAGAAAACAATCGCTGGCCGAGCGCGTCGATAGCCTGAAAACCATCGTATTCCAGAAAGACCTGGGCACGCTGTTCGACAAAACGGAACGCGTCAGCCAATTGGCCGCATTGATCGCGGAGAATTTGGGAGCGGATGTCGAACTGACGAAACGTGCTGCTCTGCTGGCGAAAACCGACTTGATGACCAATATGGTCGGCGAGTTTGCCAATCTGCAAGGCACGATGGGACGTTATTATGCTATGGCCGACGGAGAAGATCGGGCAGTGGCTACCGCATTGGAAGAACAATATTTTCCCAAGCAGTCCGGTGGTGTAATACCTCAAGCTGATTTCAGCGTGGCATTGGCGTTGGCCGAAAAAATCGACACGCTCGCGGGCATTTTCAGCGCCGGCCTCGTTCCGACCGGCGACAAAGACCCTTACGCCCTGCGCCGCGCTACGTTGGGCATCTTGAGAATTATCATCGAAAACGGCTTGCAGCTGGATGCCGTCGAGCTAGTCGATGCGGCGCTAGGGCAATTCACGCACGGCTTCGACAAAACCGACACGCGGCAAAAAGTCATCGGCTTCATGTTCGATCGTCTGAAAGGCTATTGTCTGGATCAGGGCTACAGTAGCGACGAGTTCGAAGCGGTATTGGCCGTCAAGCCGAGCAAACCGTTCGACTTTTGGCAAAGAATCCGAGCCGTCCAAACCTTCAGGCAACTACCGGAAGCGGAAAGTCTGGCTGCCTCCAACAAACGCATCATCAACATCCTGAAGAAATCGGAACACCCGATTCAAGACCAAATCGGCACGCTGGTCGAAGCCGAAGAGAAAAACCTGCTATCCGCCGCGGAAGCGTCGGAAGCCGATATTATCCCGCTACTGGCCGAGCAGGATTATCAGTTGGCTTTAAACCGCTTGGCTCAATTACGCGATACAGTCGATGCTTTCTTCGACCACGTCATGGTCAACACGGACGACGAAAACTTACGAAGCAGCCGCTTGGCGCTTCTGTCTATGCTTTCGAATCAATTTTTGAAAATCGCCGATATTTCCAAGTTGCAATCGTGACCGATCGCTATGTGATCTTGGATCGCGACGGCACGATCAACGCCGATTCGGATCTGTTCGTCAAATCACCGGAAGAGTGGTTACCGCTTGACGGCAGCCTGGAAGCCATTGCGCTGCTGAATCGGCACGGTTTTAAGGTGGTCGTGATCACCAATCAGTCCGGCATCAGTCGCGGCTTATTCGACTTAGCGACATTGGATGCGATGCATGACAAGATGAGGCGCCTGCTTACACAAGCCGGAGGCCGGATCGAAGCGATTTATGTCTGCCCCCATGGGCCGGACGATGGATGCGACTGCCGAAAACCGAAGCCCGGCCTATTCCTGGCATTTGCCAAGGACATGCAAGTCGATCTGAGCGATGTCTATGCGATCGGCGATTCGTACCGCGATATAGAAGCGGCTTCAGCCGCCGGCGCCAAACCTATTTTGGTCAAGACGGGCAAAGGCCAAAAAACTTTGAAACAACATCCGCAAATCAATATTCCAACCTTTGAGAATCTTTATGAAGCAGCAACGCACATCGTCTCGCAAAGCTGATTTTAGGGTCTATTTTGGCTCAACCTTGATCTTTATTTATATTTTGTTGTCGACGCCCATCGTCGGCGCTGCCATTCTAGGTAGCTTCTGGTTACCGTTTAACATTCGCTACACGTTCGCCGATATTTGGATTAATTGTTTTCTGTATATGCTCAAGCTCTGTTGCGGCCTACAGTACCAGGTAGAGGGCTTGGAAAATCTTCCGAAAGATCAAGCGGCTATCATTCTATGCAAACATCAATCGGCATGGGAAACCATCGCCTTACGACAAATCATAAAACCGCAGACCGCCGTATTGAAAAAATCCCTGCTGCATATCCCGTTCGGAGGATGGGCATTGGCCACATTGAAACCCATCGCGATTGACCGTAGCAATCAAAAAGAGGCTTTGAAAATGTTGCTGGAACAGGGCATCGCTCGCCTACAAGAAGGCATGTTCGTGTTGATTTTCCCGGAAGGAACACGGGTGGCGCCCGGCGAGTACAAAAAGTTCAACGCGGGTGGTGCGGTGCTGGCTCATAAATCGGGTTATCCGGTCGTTCCGGTTGCACACAATGCCGGCAAATATTGGCCTAGAAATAGTTTTTTAAAATATCCCGGCGTGATTAAAGTCAAAATCGGGCCGACGATCGCGACGAAAGAGAAAGCTGCTAAGGAGATTATTGCGGAAACGGAAACGTGGATATCTCAAGCCATGAACGATCTTGAATAAGAAACCCCGCTCAAAAAATAGGCGTAGCCGACTTAAGACTAATAAACGAAAACTGATTGGATAAAGAAATAAGGCCCGCTTGCGCGGGCCTCACTCAGGAATTTAAAAAGTCCTGTCAGCGCTAGGATTAGTTAACGCCTGAACCTTGTTGGTTAGGAGTACCGTAACCTTTCGGTTTTGGGTTGCCTTGGTCCGGATCATCCATGCAACCTGCCAAGCTGAACACCATCAGAGCCATAGCCAAGACAGAAAATACTTTTTTCATAACATCCTCCGAATAAATTTAAAGGTTTTTATAATTTTTCGCGCGCCCATACAGGACACGAAGAATTTTATAACATGACACTTCGACGCATGCAACACCAAATTTGGTTTATTGCATTACAACGCGTCGATGTCATTTGGCAAATTAATCATGGTTTCTTTATTCTTCCATTGCGCCGAGCCAACCGCTAACCAATCGCCGGACATATTCTTAGCTCTTAAACCCTTCTCCCAATCGACAGGCGCGTTAATCTTCCTCATCTTGATGATGAATCTTGTGTCGTTCAAATCGAGACCGAGCTTGGTACCCCAAAATGCAGTCACTTTCATGATGAATTTCTTTAATCTGAATTCGTCGATATTCGGCGTAACCGCAATATTCGCCCACATCGAATGAACCCTACCCCAGTTGGGCGCCAATAGGCGACCCTCTTCGTTCACAAACGGCAACCAATGTTCGACTCCATTCGCATCTATATAGGTAATGGCCAATGCATGGTTGTAGCCTTCAAAATGGTCGTGCAAATATAGGGCGTGGGGAGTGATGCCCAGAAAGGTATGAGAGAACATGAGTAACGCGTTGCTCATGTCCGCTAATAAGCTGGTTAAAGGCGAATGATGAGTATCAACTTTAAATCGATACAACAACCCATAATGCAGACTGCAATTTAATTGAAACAATATCATCACCATTAAAACTTTTGCGATTTTATACGCATGACGTTTTTGCAGCTTGGGTTGAACTACGGTAAAGATTCGATCATAGAATGTAGCCGGAAAATTCGCTGGCGCATCTTTGATGCAACTGGTGTCGCAATTTATCCGCATTCGATTGTCCGCAATACGTCGATAGTGACGTTCGATAAGCGCATTCAATAACGGCAGCCGCATAATCCATCCGATCATCGCTGTATAGCCCATAGCGATAAAAATCCGGACATAGGTATCGACACCGGCATACACCCGTCCATTCCGGTCGAGCGCATACAGGTCGGTTAGCAGCGTTTTATCGTCAAACCGGTTTAAGGCTGGATAATCGCGCGCATAAATTTGCGCGGGTTTAAATTCAACGGCCTCTCGCAAGTCGAAATGATTCAGAATGATTACTGTGCGATTACACAGCGGGCATTGCTGGTCGTAAAAAACCGTCAGAACGGCTTGTCGTTTCTTCATCCAAGAAGCGATCCTGGGATACCAGGAAAAAGGTACCATCAGCACATAGAAAATCAGCATGCCCATACCGAAGGGATAAATATTGAATGACAGGGTAATCCCCAGATGCAGCAATATGCCGATCAGCAAATAGAGCGGTCTTAGCAAACGGACATGGAAAAACAACAGGAACGTAAACTGAAATACCATGATGGTATAGCCGATCAGCTTTTGCAGACTTTCGATATTCAACAGCCAAGACATGTCAATGGCGGATACGTAGTAAGGCATCGACGAGGGTAGCCATGCTCCCAAACCATTACGCCAATGCTCGGCGAACATCTTGTGTATGGCCGAATCGAAATATAAGAATCCCAAGCAGACCATTACCGGTAGATAATAAGCCAGCCGGGAAACCGTTGCCGGCCGAACCTGGTCATCATGAATAAACGGGGTCGCCAGTTTTTTTCTGAGATTATCGATAGAAAACGCTTTGTCGATCGGCATGAAAATCAGAAAGAAATTCGTGCCTATCATGAACAAATCGAACCCTCCGTCGAAGTCGCGCTGCATCGGCGTAAAGTTCACAAATACCAGCCAGAAAACATAGTTGGCAATACTAACGGGCTGGCAGCGATAGCCTATCATCAGGCAAAAGGCAATCGCCGCCCAGCTCCATAGGAAAAAGGTAATCATTGGAAATTCCACATCCATAAAGGGGATGGGGTCGAAAATCAAATGATTGAAATAAACCAGGAACAATACTTCCTGCAGGGTAACCAGCCCAAACAGTAACCGAAACAATCCAATGCCCGTTGCGGGCGCTTGTTTCAGGTAAACCGAGTGGATTTTAGAAGCGAGTAATCTGTACATTATCGATCAGAGCGGCAAAAAATGTACAAATTATAAGGTATTCTAAACTGCGAAAAACAGCCGGGCGCAAAAAAGGCGGCCCCGGATTACCGGTCCGCCTTTTTAAAAAATCAGACTCGAAGATTCGAGTGACTTATTCTTCGTCTTTAGGTTCAGCAAACACCCATTTTACGAAGAAATAACCTGCAGCGATGATCACCACTGCTCCAATCATGCCGGCTGGTTCTTTTAACATTTCTGTTAAGTCTAAGATCGCTCCCATGGGTGCCTCCTACCTTTCGATATATAATTTAGTTATAAAAAGTGCCAATTAACTGGCTTTCGAGCTTCATATGTTACTTTAGCTTTCTCCAAAGTCAAGCGATTGATTGTCATACGAAGAAAGATAAGGCTTCAAATTGCCATATTGTCGGTTTATAGGTAGTATGCGTGTTCTGGTTGATTTTACAAAAATAAAAATAGCTAAGAGGGGAAAATATATGATCGGTGGTATTGTAATGGTATTAACGGCGATCTGGATCTACCAGTCGCTGATGAGGGCCAAAAAAAGCAATGTTTTGATGTGGGTTGCGGCGCTCTCCATACTCTTCTTTGTAGTTGAATTTGTATCGCAAATTTTCTGCATCGAAATTATTGATGCGTTGGGCGGTAAAGATATCGGCGA
The DNA here is from genome assembly GCF_054172045.1 of Methylomonas sp. MgM2. Lineage (NCBI taxonomy): Bacteria > Pseudomonadati > Pseudomonadota > Gammaproteobacteria > Methylococcales > Methylococcaceae > Methylomonas > Methylomonas sp. MgM2. Next base: position 225,541 of record NZ_JBSYXO010000001.1, read on the forward strand.
TAGCTATGACCGTAATCTGACCAGCGTTGGAGACCGCAAAACTCAAGAAAACGCGGGTGGTTTTTTCGTCAACAGTTTGTGCGAATTGTTCCCGTCCATAGCCGGCGTCTTGGCTGTGGCCGTAGTTCGGACACTGGTCATAATGAAAGAAGCCTTGACGCCTGCCAATTTGTTCAGCGGCATCAAAGAAATGTTTATCAGCATAAAAGACAGTTTCAAAACATCCGGCAATTAAACAGACTCTTTGCGCTAAAAAAGCCCAAGCTTGCTTGGGCTTTTTTGTTACATTGCGGCGTTTTTATCCCGTTACCATCGAAACGATGCCCGCTATCATCAGGATAAATAAGACAGTCGCAATCAATCCGACAACGATATAAGCGGGCAATGAGCCATGCTTGAAATCGATCTCCCGGTTCTTATTGCTTTGCACACCAACGGCTGCGGCAATAACGCTTTTTACGACATGTAATAAACTGGGCTTAGTCATGATTTTCCCTTTAAAATTAACGAAGTCTTAACATAACGGTTTTGTATGCCGTCACTCGATTAATATTGATTCCCAGCCGATGAACAGCATAGAACGATTAAAACAGCAACTACAACAGCGGATTTTATTTCTGGACGGTGCGATGGGCACCATGATACAGAGCTACAAGCTGGGCGAAAAGGATTATCGCGGTGAACGCTTCGCGGACTGGGCGACCGACCTAAAGGGCAATAACGATTTGCTGTCGTTGACTCAACCCGAAATTATAAAAGCCATTCATAAAGCGTATCTGGACGTAGGGGCCGATATCGTTGAAACCAACACATTCAACGCCACCAAGGTCGCCATGGCCGACTACCGTATGGAGGACTTGGCTTACGAAATCAACATCGCCTCGGCACGGTTGGCCAAACAAGCGGCCGACGAAGCGACTAGGCTGACACCGAACAAACCGCGCTTCGTGGCCGGCGTTCTAGGCCCTACCAACCGCACCTCGTCGATGTCGCCGGACGTGAACGATCCCGGTTTCCGCAACATCACCTTCGACGATCTGGTCGAAGCGTACAGCGAGGCCACCCACGGCCTAATCGACGGCGGCGCCGACATCATTTTGATCGAAACCGTGTTCGACACGTTGAACGCCAAGGCGGCGATCTTCGCGGTCGAATCGGTATTCGACGAACTCGGCTACAAACTGCCGGTGATGATCTCCGGCACGATCACCGATGCCTCCGGCCGCACACTATCGGGCCAGACCGCCGCGGCGTTCTGGACTTCGCTGAAACACGTCGAACCGATTTCCATCGGCTTCAACTGCGCGTTGGGTGCCACCGAATTACGCCAATACATAGAAGAACTGTCCAACATCGCCGACACCTATGTTTCGGCCCACCCCAACGCCGGCCTGCCCAACGAATTCGGCGAATACGACGAAACGCCGGAGATGATGGCCGCCGAACTGTCCGACTGGGCCAAAAACGGTTATCTGAACATTATCGGCGGCTGCTGCGGCACCTCGCCCGACACGATACGAGCCATCGTCAAGGAAGTCGGCAAATATCCGCCGCGCCGGATTCCCGAATTGGAAAAACGCTGCCATTTGTCCGGTCTGGAAGCGATCAGCATCGGCCCGGAGACATTGTTCGTCAACGTCGGCGAGCGCACCAATGTCACAGGTTCCGCGGCCTTCAAGAAAATGATCGTCGAAGAACGCTACGAAGATGCATTGGAAGTCGCCAAGCAACAAGTCGAAAACGGCGCGCAAATCATCGACATCAACATGGACGAAGGCATGCTGGATTCCAAGGCGGCCATGGTGCGCTTTCTGAATCTGCTCGCCGCCGAACCCGACATCGCCAAAGTCCCCATCATGCTGGATTCGTCCAAATGGGAGATATTGGAAGCCGGCCTGAAATGCATTCAAGGCAAAGGCATCGTCAACTCGATTTCGATCAAGGAAGGCGAAGAAAAATTCGTCGAACATGCCAAACTGGTGCGCCGCTACGGCGCGGCCGTCATCGTCATGGCCTTCGACGAACGAGGACAGGCCGACACCATGCAACGCAAGATCGAGATCTGCACCCGGGCTTACAAAATCCTGACCGAACAGGTCGGCTTCCCGCCGGAAGACATCATCTTCGACCCGAATATCTTCGCGGTGGCGACCGGCATCGAGGAACACAACAATTACGGCGTCGACGTCATCGAAGCGACCCGCGTCATCAAACAGACTTTGCCGCACGCCCTGATATCGGGCGGCGTGTCCAACGTGTCGTTCTCGTTCCGCGGCAACAATCCGGTGCGCGAGGCGATACATGCGGTATTTTTGTACCACGCCATCAATGCCGGCATGGACATGGGTATCGTCAATGCCGGTCAGCTCGCCATTTACGAAGACATTCCGCCGGAGCTGCGCGACGCGGTCGAAGACGTCATCCTGAACCGCACCCCGGACGGTACCGAAAAACTGCTGGAAATCGCCGAGAAATACCGCGGCAGCGGCCATGTCGCCAAGCAGGAAACCCTGGAATGGAGGAGCTGGCCTGTCACCAAGCGCCTGGAACATGCCTTGGTCAAGGGTATCGCCGATTACATCGAAGAAGACACCGAAGAGGCCCGCTTGCAGGCCGAAAAACCGCTGCACGTCATCGAAGGCCCGCTGATGGACGGCATGAACGTGGTCGGCGATTTGTTCGGCGACGGCAAAATGTTCCTGCCGCAAGTGGTCAAATCGGCGCGGGTCATGAAAAAAGCCGTGGCCTATCTGATGCCGTTCATGGACGCCGACATCGACGGCAACGAGCGCCAGAGCAACGGCAAGGTCTTGATGGCCACCGTCAAGGGCGACGTGCACGACATCGGCAAGAACATCGTCGCCGTGGTGTTGCAATGCAACAACTACGAAGTCATCGACCTGGGCGTGATGGTGCCGGCCGATACCATTTTGAAAACCGCCCGCGACGAAAAGGTCGACGTGATCGGCCTGAGCGGTTTGATCACGCCGTCGCTGGACGAAATGGTGCACGTCGCCAAGGAAATGCAACGCCAAGCTTTCGACATTCCGTTACTGATCGGCGGCGCCACCACATCACGGGCGCATACCGCAGTCAAGATCGAACCCAATTACCAAGCCGCGCCGACCGTTTACGTGGTCGATGCATCGCGTAGCGTCGGCGTGGTCGGCGCACTGCTCAGCGAAGATATGAAAAACGATTTCGCCGCCAAAATCCGCAACGAATACCAGCAAGTGCGCGAACACCACAAGGGCCGCCAGGCCAAGGCCCCGCAACACACTCTGGAAGCCGCGCGGCAAAACCGCTTCGATTTCGCCGCCCATCGCCCGGTAAAACCGAAATTTTTAGGCACCAAAGTCATCGCCGACTTCCCGTTGGACACCCTGGTCTGGTTCATCGACTGGTCGCCGTTTTTCCATACCTGGGAACTGTCCGGACGCTATCCGGCCATCCTCGGCGACCCGGTGGTCGGCAAGGAAGCGACTAAGCTGTTCGAAGACTCCCAGGAAATGCTGAAACACGTCATCCGCGAGAACTGGCTGGAGGCCAAGGCCGTGATCGGCTTCTTCCCTGCCAACAGCGACGGCGACGACATCGTTGTCTATAGCGACGATAGCCGGACTCAGCAGCGCGCGGTGTTACATCACTTGCGCCAACAAAACGTCAAGGCGCCGGGACGTCCGAACTATTGTTTGTCCGACTTCATCGCGCCGGCCGGCAGCGGCGTAGCCGACTACATCGGCGGTTTTGCGGTCACTGCAGGGATCGGCATCGAAACCAAATTGGCCGAATTCGAAAAGGAACACGACGATTACAGCGCCATCATGCTGAAAGCATTGGCCGACCGGCTGGCCGAAGCCTTCGCCGAATATTTGCATCAAGCCGTGCGTAAGGATTACTGGGGCTATGCCGCCGACGAAGACTACGACAACGAGGCCTTGATCAAGGAAGCCTATCGCGGCATACGTCCGGCGCCCGGTTATCCGGCCTGCCCGGACCATACCGAAAAAGCCAAGCTGTTCGAATTGCTGAACGTCACCGAGCATACCACCATCGAACTGACCGAAAATTTTGCGATGTATCCGACCGCGGCGGTCAGCGGTTGGTACTTCTCGCATCCTGAGTCGCAATATTTCAATGTCGGCAAGATCGACCGCGATCAGCTGCAAGACTATGCCCGCCGCAAAGGCATGGCTCTCGAAGTCGCCGAACGCTGGCTGGCGGCCCATCTCAACCACTGAGGATTCGACCGGTTTATGCAACGACGACTGGAACATTTTCTGGAACGCCTCATGTATGCCAGCCGTTGGATCATGGCGCCGGTTTTCCTCGGCATGAGCCTGGTATTGCTGGTATTGGCCGTCAAATTCTTTCAGGAACTCATGCACTTCGTACCGCATATGCTGGAGATCGACGAAAGCCAGATCATTCTGAAGTTGCTGACCTTCATCGATCTGGCCCTGGTCGGCAGCTTGACTTTGATCGTAATGTTCAGCGGCTATGAAAATTTCGTATCCCGCCTGGACATCGACAGCACGGCCGAAAAGCTGGGCTGGCTGGGCACGCACGACTACGGTTCCTTGAAATTGAAAGTCGCCACATCCATCGTGGCGATTTCGTCCATCCGCTTGCTCAAAGTCTTCATGGAAGTGGAAAGCACCGAAAACGATAAACTGCTATGGTATGTGATCATCCATCTGACCTTGGTGTCGTCCGCATTCTTTTTGGGCTTGTTGGATAAAATCAACAAACATTGATGGCCGATTTCATATTGTTCGGCACCGAAGGCTGCCATTTATGCGACGAAGCGGAAGTACCGCTGTCGCAAACGGGCTTGCCTTATGAAAAGCAAGACATCGCGGGCGACGAGCAATTGCTGCTACGCTATGCCGTTCGTATCCCGGTGCTATTGCATAAAAGCAGCCGAATGGAGCTGGGGTGGCCGTTTAGTATCGAGCAACTCATGCATTTTGTTGCTCAAAGCACATCGCCATAAAAAGCCGATGCCAATACTTCGATGAATCTATGGGCTAAGCTGACGGACGCGTACGGAGCGCAATAGCTTCAGCTATTGCTAAATTGCACTGCATGACATAGGTTTTTGTGGGCCACAGAAAAAAGCTAAAGCTTTTTCATTCCACTCTTGCGGCCTGACGATGTTTGTTGACTAAGGCAATTCGATGCAACATACGTCATCCCACGGCGTAAACATTTGAATATTTTTGGAATTCCCAAATATTTCAGGACATCCCTATGACCACTATTCGCCAAGACGACTTGATCCAAAGCATCGCCGATGCCTTGCAATTCATTTCCTACTATCACCCCAAGGACTTTATCGACGCCTTGTATGCCGCCTACCAAAAGGAACAAAGTCCGGCGGCCAAAGACGCGATGGCGCAAATCTTGATCAATTCCCGGATGTGCGCGGAAGGCAAGCGCCCTATTTGCCAGGACACCGGCATCGTCACCGTATTTCTGAAAATCGGCATGGACGTGCGCTGGGACGCGGACATGAGTGTCGAAGACATGGTTAACCAAGGGGTACGACGGGCTTATCTCCATCCCGATAATATTTTGAGGGCCTCGATCCTGGCCGACCCGGCCGGCAAGCGCGCCAATACCAAAGACAATACCCCGGCCGTCATTCACATGCAGCTGGTGCCTGGCGACAAACTCAGCGTGGAACTGGCGGCCAAAGGCGGCGGCTCGGAAGCCAAATCCAAATTCGCGATGCTGAATCCGTCGGACAGCATCGTCGATTGGGTCATGAAAACCGTCCCGACCATGGGCGCCGGTTGGTGTCCGCCCGGCATATTGGGCATAGGCATAGGCGGAACCGCGGAAAAAGCCATGATTCTGGCCAAGCAGGCCTGCATGGAATCGATAGACATACAGGACTTGATCGCCCGCGGCCCCGATAACGCGCTGGAACAGCTGCGTTTGGAACTCTACGAAAAAGTCAACGCACTGGGTATCGGCGCCCAAGGCTTGGGCGGGTTGACCACGGTGTTGGACGTCAAAATCCTAGACTACCCCACCCACGCCGCCAACAAACCGGTCGCGATGATACCCAACTGCGCGGCCACCCGCCATGTGCATTTCACGCTGGACGGCTCCGGCCCGGCATTGCTGACGCCGCCTAAATTGAGCGATTGGCCGGACATCGCCCGGTCCGCCGCCTCGGCACACCGGGTCAACATCGACAGCCTGAGCAAGCAAGACATCGAAAGCTGGCAACCGGGCGACACCCTGCTGTTGAGCGGAACCGTGCTGACCGGGCGGGATGCCGCGCACAAGCGCATCGTCGACCTTCTGGCCAAGGGCGAGCCACTGCCGGACGGCATCGATTTCAGCAACAAATTCATCTATTACGTCGGCCCGGTCGATCCGGTGCGGGACGAAGTGGTCGGCCCGGCCGGCCCCACGACCGCAACGCGCATGGATGGCTTTACCGATACGGTATTGGAAAAAACCGGATTACTCGGCATGATAGGCAAGGCCGAGCGTGGACCGGGCGCGATTGCCGCCATCAAGAAACACAAAGCCGTATATCTGATCGCGGTCGGCGGCGCCGCTTATCTGGTGTCGAAAGCGATACGCCGATCCCGCGTGGTGGCCTTTGCCGACTTGGGCATGGAAGCGATCCACGAATTCGTGGTCGAAGACATGCCGGTCACCGTTGCGGTGGATTGCCGCGGCGCATCGATACACGAGACCGCGCCTAAACATTGGCAGGCAAAAATCGGCAAGATCCCTGTCGCAGTCGAATAAATCGGGATTCAAGCCCTGCAAGAAAGACGGCGTTTAGATCGTGCTATCGGTTTTCCAGCCAAACCCATCAAGATCATGCGGCTTGCTTTTGCGTTGGTCGGTGATATCGTTAATTTGCAAACCCAAGCGTCTGCGGTCTTGACGCCGCCTGTCGTCTATTTTCCGATAGCGACTCATTCTGCGGTCGTTGTCTCGATTTCTGAACTGGTATTCGGAAATGTTGACGAATTTGCCACTAAGACTTTTTCTATTCAACAGCTTAATAACCCTTTTACCTACGTTATCGGGCTCGACCCGAACCAGGGCGTTGAATTCGGTTTTTTGAGTATTCGCTTCTTCGACGATTTGGATCGTAATATTTTCCAAACTTCCGGTTTTTCGAATTAAACCGCCCTTGAGCGCGGGAGCGATAAAGTTTTCAATGTCGGAAACCAAAGTCGAAGGGCTAATTCTCTTCAAAATCAGAAGCATCTTACTTTTTCAACCCTAATTGTATTCAAATAACATAATTGGAACAGTCTTACTTCAGATCAGACTAGTCAGGTTTGCGGTTCTGCAAACCCGATCTAGTCATTGAAGTTTATTCTGACAACCTTTTGGCGATACGGTGATAAGTATCTTTTAATTCTTCGCCGACGATTTTAGCTTTGGCGATAAATTCTTCCGATGTTTCGATCGTATCGTCAGCAATATCCGATGCTTTATTTTTGATCTCTTGCCACTGCTTTTCGGCTTCGTCAAACTCCTCTTTGGCTTCCATGCTGGCAAGCTTAAGTTTTAGCTGTAATTTTTCACGTTCGGTGTTCAGCTTTGAAAATAGGTTTTCAAAATCGTTTTGTATTGACATGACTCACCTCGTTAATTTATTTGAAACCGACGGCGACAACAGATAATTGCCGGATAGAAAGATCGCTTAATTCTTAATTTCTTCCTCAATAGTTTACCGCTAATGCCGCAAAACGCATTGCATGGCTTACCAAACCAAATCGCCTCGTCCTTATTTCAATGATTGACGCCGGCGGCTCCACCTAGTGCTCCGAACTATAGTCTCTCCGATAAACTAAGCTCTCTTTGCTTATCTATTATTACATACGGAGTCTACCAGTCATAAGCTCGGATTTCACAGTAAAATCACGCTATCGATTACAAATTTACCGTTTTTATTATGTGGATACAGAGAGAAATACGCGTGAAGCCCAAAACCCGGGGTTTTCACCTTGTTACCAATGAAGTCTTGGCCGAGTTACCTGAATTACGAAATATCAAGACCGGCCTGTTGCACGTGTTTATAAAACATACTTCGGCCTCGCTGACCATAAACGAAAATGCCGACCCGACAGTCCGAACGGATTTTGAAAGCTACTTCAACCGGGCCGTGCCGGAAGACCAGCCTTATTACCGGCATATGGACGAAGGTAGCGACGACATGCCGGCTCACCTAAAAAGCAGCCTATTGGGATGCAGCCTGGATATTCCGGTCAGCAATGGCCGGTTAAATATGGGTATATGGCAGGGAATATATTTGTGCGAGCATCGCAATCACGGCGGCAGCCGCAGCCTGATTTTGACGCTACACGGTGAATAGTACTTTGCCCAAGGAATGTCCGGGCGCGGTACAATATGCCGTTCATTCATACGCTCGGGGGACTTATGAAACGCGTAAAATTGCTATTGAGCGCCGTCCTGTTGGCATGCAGCCTAGGCAGCCAGGCAGAAAACACCGCTACCGATATAGAAATCACCGTTTACCGCAGCCCAACCTGCGGCTGCTGCGGCAAATGGATAGAGCACATCAAACAAAACCGATTTGTAGTCAAAGACATCATCAGCGACGATATGCAGGCTATTAAGCAAAAATACGGAGTGCCCGCGGATTTGGCGTCTTGCCATACCGCTGTCGTGGATGGCTATGTGGTTGAAGGCCATGTACCCGCCGCCGATATCCGAAAGCTATTGGAAACTAAGCCGGACGTCGCCGGCATTTCGGCGCCCGGCATGCCGGTAGGCAGCCCCGGTATGGAAATGGGCGGCAGAGCGGACGAATACGCCGTGGTATCTTTCGATAAAGCGGGTAACGTAAAAGTGTTTGCCGAACATACAGGCGGTAATTAAGACCCGACGCCTCCAAATTTAACAAACCTATGCAAATCCAAGCTACTTTACAAAAATTGCTCGACAAACAAAACCTTACCGCCGACGAAATGAGTAGCGCTATGCACGCGATGATGGCCGGCGAATTGAGCGACGTCCAAATCGCCGGTTTTCTGATTGCGTTGCGTTGCAAAGGGGAAACCGTCGAGGAAATCGCCGCCGCGGTCGGCGTGCTGCGTGAATTGGTTAGAAAAGTGCCTGTTAATGGCCAGCATGTCATCGATACGTGCGGCACCGGCGGCGACGGCGCCAATACCTTCAACATTTCCACCGCTTCGGCCTTTGTCGTCGCGGCGGCCGGCGGCAAGGTCGCCAAGCACGGCAACCGTTCGGTATCCAGCAATTGCGGCAGCGCGGACGTATTGGAGGCCGCCGGCGTCAATCTGGACATGCCGGCCGAACAAGTGGCGGACTGCGTCAAGCAAATCGGCGTCGGCTTTTTGTTCGCCGCCAAACATCATAGCGCAGTGCGGCACACCGTCGCCGCGCGTAAGGCATTGGGCGTCCGGACCATGTTCAACTTGATCGGTCCATTATCCAACCCGGCCAACGCGCCGCACCAGCTGATCGGCGTATTCGACAAGCAGTGGCTGGTGCCGGTCGCCGAAGTGTTGAAAAAATTAGGCAGCCGCCACGTCTTGGTCGTTCATGCCGAAGACGGCCTGGACGAGATCAGTATTGCCGCGCCGACCGACGTAGCCGAGTTGAAAGACGGCGCCATAAACAGTTATAAAGTGACGCCTGACCAATTCGGCCTGCAACGCGCCAGCCTGGCTAGCCTTGCAATCACCGACGCCCAATCCAGCTTGGCGATCATCCGCTCGGTATTGAATAATCAACCCGGCCCGGCGTTGGACATCGTGGCCTTGAATGCCGGCGCTGCGATTTATGCGGCGGATTTGGCCGATACATTGGAAGACGGTATCCGGCGCGCGCAACAGGCGATAGCCGACGGTAGCGCGCTGGCCAAGTTCGAGGCCTTGATTGCCTATTCCAAGGCTGGTTAGCTTCATTAATTATCTTGTCGGATGACGCTACGCTAATCCCACCTACATTATTTTATTTTTCAGAAAAACCATGACCGATACCCCCGATATTTTAAAAACCATACTGGCTCAAAAAACCGAAGAAGTGGCTCGCCGCAAGGCCAACACGCCGGTTTCGATGCTGCAGGAAATCGCCGGCAGCGTGCAGGGCCCGCGCGGATTTTACCAAGCCTTACGCAGCAAGGCCGACGCACAAAAGCCGGCCATCATCGCCGAAATCAAAAAAGCTTCGCCCAGCCAAGGCGTGATCCGTGAAGACTTCAAACCGGTCGACATCGCGGTCGATTACGCGATGAACGGCGCCAGTTGTTTATCGGTTTTGACCGACAAGGCATTTTTCCAAGGCTCGGAAGCCAATCTGCAAATGGTACGCGACAAATGTCCGTTGCCCGTGATCCGCAAGGACTTCATGATCGATCCTTACCAGATTCACGAATCCCGAGCGCTGGGCGCGGACTGCGTGCTGCTGATCGTGGCGGCCCTGGACGACGCGATGCTGAAAGAATTGCACGACACCGCGACCGGCCTCGGCATGGACGTGCTGGTCGAAGTTCACGACGCCGAAGAACTGGAGCGGGCGCTGAATTTGGACGGCAACATGATAGGCATCAACAACCGCAATCTGCGCACCTTCGACGTGAGCTTGCAGACCACGCTGGACTTGAAAAACGCCGTCCCGGCCGACAAGTTGATCGTCACCGAAAGCGGCATCCACACCCCGGCCGACGTCAAACTGATGCAAGACAACGGTATTTACACGTTTCTGGTCGGCGAAGCCTTCATGCGTGCCGAGCGCCCCGGCTTGAAGATGCGGGAGTTGTTTTTTTGATCCTCTTTCGCCTTACAATATGTAAAAAAGTTTGCTGAGAGCGTTTTCCTGAGGCGCTGTGCGTTTCCGAAAATATGATTGACTTTTACGAGTAACTACCAAAGTTCATCGTTTTCGTTCGCGTCTATTCGGTCAAGCAAAAACAGGTTGTTTCTTTCGCAGTATCGGCCAGTTGTATTGGTATGCGCCATTTAGCGAGCAAACAACAGTCCCCGGTCACTGTTATTCACAGTACTCCATCCTGAAACGCGCAGCTTCGCAATATCGGCGCCAGATATAGGAAGGTTTTCTTGGCTTACGCCATCGCGACCAGGGTATAGGCCCACGACTATCTGTCTATTAGGATAATCCGACGACAGCTTAGCCAGCGAATCAAGCAGGAGTTCGGAAAAAGGCGAATTCGCCGTTGCGCCTTCAGTAACCGGAGACCAATGGCGCACAGGAGAATTACAACTTATTCTAAAAACGAATGACCAGTTTGAAATGAGCAATGCCCCGTTCTCGGCTCCGCAAAGTTGCTGTTTTCCGTGCTGAAATGCGGACGCCGCCGCAGCGCTTCGTTCGTAACGAATGCGCGATTGCGAATCCAGCTCGGCCGCATATAGCGAATGAAGAATAGAGAGTATGACCACAGAAAATACAAAGGAATATTTCACCGTTATCTGCAATAAGTTTTTTGCCCGTACCGAAACGAATAACATACAAACAGCCATAAAATAGGGCATGTATTGCAAAGTATGGCGAATATTTATCGGTTCCCCCCACTGGTAGCGAGAGCGCGCCGCAATTACGACACATGCTCCAATTAATAAATAAATGGAACAAAAAAGCAGCAACCGATTCTGTTTATCCTTCAACTGCGGACGAAACGAAAAGGCCGCCCAAACGAAAAGGCAAAATATTAAAACCAAAATCGCCACGCCAGATATAGACCATGCGGCGATGCGCCCTAATTCTCGGTACGCCGTAACATCGTATACAAACTCTTGCAGATAGGTTCTAATATTCTCCGTTACACCAATGGTAGACGGTGCCATTTCATACGGATTTATCGAGCCAAAAATAATTAAGTTCCTGGCAAACAGTGGAACAATAACAACGGCAGCCCCAAGCGCGAAAACAACCGCGTTAGACACGGCCTTACGCCTATTTTCTTTATCTGCATGCCACATAAAGAAAAAATAAAGGACAAATGATACCAACAGAGCCACATGCGCGTTTCTTACCGAATAAGCAACGCCCGCTAATAATCCTGCGCCGACCATAAGCGGCTTCGAATTAGCATTTAATACCAAGCCTATCGAAATGGACGCCACTAGCATGGAAAACACATCTGTCACACCCATTCCCGCATAGGAAAGGAAGCCGGGCGAAGACACGCTTAGTGCAGCAACCAGAAACGCGCCGAATTGACCGAGAGAACCGCGAAAGCTGAAATACAAAACAAACGGAAATATTACTGACGAAATCCAATTTACAATGACTGCGGCATCTCCTGCGCCCACCCCAGCGAACTCAAAAAATGCCAACACCAATGGAAACCCGATAGGAAATAACGAAGAAGGCGCTGCCGGGTCTCCCTCTCCCAGGCCTCCCAGGCCGTATGCCCGCGACAGGGCAGCGCCTTCTGTCACTAAATATCGAGCTTGTTCGATATAACTTGCGCTATCCGGCGAAAACGGATAGGCGGGAGAACGCATGATCAAATGCGTCAACACAATTGAGCTGACAATCAGAAGACATAGCCAATAAGCGGAACTTATTCTCTTTATCATTGCCCGAACCCCGATTTGATTATTCAACTCCTACCCACCAGGAATACGCCGACACAAATCAACGCCACGCCCATCAAACGAGAAAGAGTGACCTGCTCGCCCAACAGATAACCAACGACGGCGGTGAACACAAAGCCTAAACCGACCAGAGGATAAGCCTTGCTTACGTCCCACTTGGAAAGTACGCCAAGCCAAATCACCGCACCCAAACCATATAGCGAAAACCCTCCGAGCACGTACTTGTCCATGAGAACGCAAATTAGGGTCCGAACCGAATAGGGCTGAGCTAGAAGCCCTTTAACCCCTTCGCCGGACATGCCGGCTTTCAAAAAAAACTGAGCAGTCACTGATAAAACAATACTCAAGATGGCTATCAGCAGCGTTTTCATAGGTAAACACCTAACGACAAAAAATGCGCCGCCAGCATAACAGCAACCATGGCGAATACAGTCTTACGACTTCCCGGGTCTTTGAGAGCATAAATAATAGGATCATCGTGCATTTCGCCTCTAGAGGTTTTGATCCAAAGTCGGGCGAGCCAGTATATCAATCCGATAGCCATCAACCACAACATTTGCGGGGTACCATATCGAGCCTGCGTTTCCGGCGCGCTTATGAACAGCCCGAATACCACCACCGCCGAAAGCGCCGCGCCGATACCTAATGGCCACAACACAACCAGGTCGGACACTCTGTAATCCCGGCCGCGTGCCATAGTTACGCCGGTTTGTTCAAGTGAAACCAATTCCGCACAGCGTTTCACCAGCGCCAGACTCAAGAACATGAACACCGAAAAAGCCAAAAGCCAAGAACTGGTCGCAATGCTGATTGCCACGGAACCAGCCACAATGCGAAGGGTGTAAAGAAGCGAAAGCATGAGCACATCAATTAGTACATATTCTTTCAATACCCAACTGTAGACACTCGTTAGCAAAACATAGAGCAACAGCATTAGAAAAAATCCCTTGGAGATATAAAAAGCCAGAGCGAGAGCAAATAGCAAAGCACCGGCGGAAACCATGACTCCATTTATTATAGGCAGCTTCCCACTCGCAAAAGGACGAAGCCTTTTTCGAGGATGAGCTCTGTCGCTATCCAGATCCCACAAGTCGTTGATCAAGTAAGTAGCCGAAGCCGCAAAGGAAAAGGCTAGGAAAGCCATAACCGTGGAAGTCAGCTTGTCGATATCTAAGAAAGAGAATGCCGTTAATAAAGGCACGAATAGCAAAAGATTTTTTAGCCATTGATAAATGCGAAGCGCATCTATCCAAACCAATAGCCCCAAATCATCTCTTGGAAATTCACGCTCAACCGTAATCTTCCCGCGAACCCTCTTCGACGTGTTAGGCGAAACATTCACTAGTACTGCAGCTCGGGCGGCTTTCCAGATAGGCAAATCGGCTTGGCTATCTCCGGCGTAAACGAAATTCTCGCCTACTCGTTCTTGAATAGCTTGCAGCTTCGCTTCGCCTTTGAGGTTACGGCTCAAATCCGAGGCCAGCACCAAGTCAAAAAGCCCCAGATGCTTAGCAACGTTTTCGGCAATTGAATGATGGGCCGCCGTAGCCAAAATAATTTTCCGCCCCTTCCGCTTTTCCGCACGCAGATACTCCAACAGGTCGGCCCGATACGGTATCAGTTCGCCGGCGATGCGGACGCGGGCCGCGATCGACTCCTTTAAACCAGCCCGACCTAACATGAGCCATAGCGGAAGGCGGACTAAGTTCATCGGCGATTGCTTCACCACTTTAATGAGTGATTCCAACAAGGTGTCGGTTGGTGTAAGCGTTCCGTCCAGATCAACAACCAATGGTAGGTTCGTTAGGTCGGTCATAGATACTCCTGAAAACCTTAATGGTCACCGTGTCGGCGCAACAGCATGATAACGACGGAAAAGTAGAAAATTTGGCCGCATATAAGTATCACCTATCATCTTAAGTGCACATTGTAACTATAAAGTCTGAATCTGCCGCTACTAAAGGAGCACGCATCACATTCGAGATTTTTAAAAACTTACCATTCCGCCATTGGTAAATTCGGCTATTTGTTCCGCCGACAATAGAATTTTTTCAAACGTTCGAAAGCGCCATGTCCTTGTATTTTGGATGTCGAGACGACGGCGGAATTGCAGCGTCCAAAGAGCGCGGCGGAACCGAAAAATTGAACGATCGATTATAAAGTGAAAACCGCGATGCGACACAGTGGGTATCGACGCCATTTACTGCAAACCCAATACCAGCGAAAACAATGTCGGCATGGAGTCTTCCCTTACTTGCCGTGCGATATGGCGATCAAGCGCACCGACCCGGTCGAGGGCTGGGGACTTATATTCCCAGGTCAAAAGACTTTGCGCATCTTAGCGCAACGGCCGATTGATCCGGCCGTAAGATATTGGCCGTCAGGATGCCTATTACCCTGGATGCCTGTCATGCCGTCGATGTTCAAGCGTTTCGAACGCATTGCAAACCGGAGGTCCACTGACCAAGGCAGTCAAGGCGTCAACTGACTATGGGTCGCTGCCTTACCGGACCGTACTCCACCATTGTCCTTCCCACCACAAGCAGGCCAAGCAGTTGTCGGGCTAGTCACGCTCCATTTTCACTTCGTCCAAACCCCGTTTTACTCTCGTCAGCTCCAATCCGCATTCGCCGATGAACTTTGGCGCTAACCAATTTCAGCACATCGAGCTATTCTAGCTGTTGTAGCCCGCTTCTCCAATTAGATCTTGAGATTGGAAAAGCGTTTATCTGATTCACGCATCTTAATGTTGTCTTCGCCGCAACGCCGAGCCGCCTGTCCTGCGAGTTGAATTACACGCATCTCTCGGTTACCGTTCGACCTTTTCATGCCGGCTCATTGTTTTTTATTGCGAATTTGAGCCCGGAAAAACCTTGGTTTCCAAATGTATTCGTTCGGTTGACTCAGTTATTTCCGCTCGCGCGGCTCACGTTTCCCGATCGGCACGACGGATCGTTGCGGCTCACCGATGTAAAGCTGGCGCGGTCGGCCGATTTTTTGTTCCGCATCGGCGATCATTTCGTCCCAATGCGCTATCCAGCCCACACTGCGGCCCATGGCAAACATCGCCGTAAACATATTGCTTGGAATTCCTAAAGCCTTGAGTACGATACCGGAGTAAAAGTCGACGTTCGGATACAATTTCTTGTTGATGAAATAATCGTCTTCCAGCGCGATGCGTTCCAGCTCCAGCGCCAGTTTAAACAGCGGATCGTCTTTTAGACCGAGCGCTTCCAGCACTTCGTGGCAAGTTTGCCGTATCAGTTTGGCCCTTGGGTCGTAGTTCTTGTAAACCCTATGCCCAAAACCCATCAACCGGAATGGGTCGTCCTTGTCCTTGGCTCTGGCGATGTAGCGACCGATATTAGAAACATCGCCTATTTCCAGCAACATGTTCAAAACTGCTTCGTTCGCGCCGCCGTGCGCCGGCCCCCACAAACAGGCGATGCCGGACGTCAGGCAGGCATAGGGGTTGGCGCCGCTGGAACCGGCCAAGCGCACTGTCGAGGTCGAGGCATTCTGCTCGTGATCCGCGTGCAGAATCAAAATGCGGTCCAACGCGCGAACCAACACGGGATTCTGCCGATATTCCTCGCAAGGATTACCGAACATCATACGCATAAAATTCTCGACATAGCCGAGGTCGTTCCGCGGATACAGAAACGGCATGCCGATACTGTATTTATAACTCATCGCAATAATGGTCGGAATTTTGGCGATGATCCTAACCGCGCTCAGCTCCCTATCCGCTGCAGAGCGCACGTCCAATCCATCATGGTAGAACGCCGACAACGCACCCACCACGCCGACCATGATCGCCATCGGATGGGCATCGCGGCGAAAGCCCTTAAAGAAATAGCTAAGTTGATCGTTCAACAAGGTGTGATAGGTGATGTCGTTGATAAAACGATCCAATTGTTCCTGCGCAGGCAGTTCGCCGTTCAATATCAAATAACAAACTTCAAGGAATGTACAATGTTCCGCCAGTTCTTCTATCGGGTACCCTCGATATAACAGAATGCCGGCCTCGCCGTCGATATAAGTAATTTTCGACGCGCAACTGGCGGTCGATGTAAAGCCCGGGTCGTAAGCAAACAAACCGCTTTCCTTGTACAGCGCACGCGTATCGATGACATCGGGCCCTATCGAGCCGCGTAACATAGGCAGCGGATAGCTATTCGCTGTGGTCTCGTCGACCAGCGTGATTATTCTTTCTATGTTCATGGCTAGTTCCTCCGTATTGATTAACAGACAAGAGCCACGACGGCGTCAGTGTTTCAAAATTCAATTCTTTGTCGGTCGGGGCAATGGATCCTCTTTATAAAGAGTATTAGAAGCTTTGGCGTGAAGATTTCGGTAAGGTTCCCCGATCGGAATGCCCGGTAAGGAAATGCTTGGATCAAGAACTTATCGCGGATTAATCAATGACGTTGCCTAACTTCTTCGGTATCCGCACGCAGATAAAACCACCGGTATGCCGGTGCGGAACCGGAGAGGATGTCGGTATTTATACGAATTGATAAGCGCATGGCGATAAATCAGTATGTAGCCGAAGTTGAATTGATGGATTGCCCCAGCAAAATCAACAGCGTAACTGTGTACGGACTTTGGTAACGCGCGCTTGCTAATCCGGTTGAATATACAGAAACTCCGCCATATCTAGCCTTTAGGCGTAATAACATTTCGAGATTTATCTATGACAACACTAGTAGAAGGTAAAGTTAAGTGGTTTAACGATGAGAAAGGATTCGGTTTTATCCAGCAAGAAGGCGGCAAAGATGTATTCGTTCATTTCCGGGCCATCAACGGCACCGGGCGCAAATCCTTGACGGAAGGTCAACGAGTGACGATGGAAGTAACCTCAAGCGTAAAAGGGCTGCAAGCCGAAAACGTCACCCCGCTTTAGTCCGCATTGCCGATCATTGGTGCGGCACATGTCCGACTTAATCAGACAAAAAGCTTATTTTTACAAGCGAAAACCGAACAGCCGGTTATGTAATACTTCTGCTGTCGGTTAGGCGGTTTCTTCAACCGGAACATTTCAAGCTGGTGGTCGCTTTGGTTGATTCGTTTATGCGCTTGTTTTATTCAGCGGGACAGCCTACTTGTAAGGTCTTTTGTTGAATTCCGCGTGATCGGGGTTCGGTGCCGCATGAACTTCGGTTCCAATTATTGCAGCTGTCGCGGGAGACTTCGGCGAGCTTTCCGAGGGTTTCGTGCGGTGTCAACTGCGTGGCATCCAAACCGCTGTGATTTGTCAACAATCCCAGCTAGGCGAGCGAGGACTCTAATCGTGCTTCAACGTCAATCCGCCTATTCTGGCATACAAGCTCTCGCAATGCCCACAGAACCGTGCGTACGGCTCCGTACACGGCTCCCCACGCAAAACGAATCCACTGTGAGAAACACCAATGCGCTAAGTCCGGTCGGATCGTATTTCCTGTCCTATCAGGTTGATAAACCAACTGTTCGGATAGGCTATCGTCACCGCACGAGTCGCCGAGAGCGCCCGTTGTTTCTGGTTGGAAAACACCGGTTGAGCGGCTTGCTTTCGCGGTACGCCCCGTTTGACCAGATGTCGATACAGATGCTGCTTTCGCTTCTGCTGACTCATCAGCCTCGCCCGTAACCGGCGTCGGATATGGGCTTCGATCTTACTCAACCGGGATGGATATTGGGTCAGGCTGTAATAGTTGGCCCGGCCCGCGTACCATCGGTTAAGGTCGGCGATGGTGTGTGCCGGCGCCTGACGGGTGCCGCGCGGGGTTAAAGCTTTGATTTTACTCATGGCCGTTTGCAGGGTTTTGTACCCACAGGGCATAAATAAATGCGCCATCGCTATCGTCCCATCGACCACGGTAAAGCCCAAGAACTTTACCGCATCGGATTGGTCACTTGGCTTTTCTCCCGGTTCACTTTCAGTTTCAGCTTGTTTTCGATGAATTGGCTGAATTTGTCCATCCCGGTTCGCTGGTTAGCGATATCCGATCACTTTTTCTCCTCCAATGCCGCACCGAGCAATTGAAGGGCGCCTTTCGGCTCTCTGCGCGGCCGCTTCGACTTGCGACCTTAGCGATTCAGCGGCTCAAACCAAATCCGGATTATGCTCGGCGACGTATAAAAATCTCACCAAAGTCTCCCGTTCCGCATGGCCTTTGAACCAACCGTTTTCGGCCATGCGTGCTTCGGCCAGGAAGGCGTTGCCTTCGGCGCTGAAGTCGGCTTGCAAACTTCGGGAAGGGGTCGAAGTTTTAAGGTGCGGTACACCTCGCGAAAGACTTTGTCTCGGTCGAAAAACATGATGCCGAATTGACAGACCACGGCATCGAAGGCTTAGTCTGCGAACGGCAGGGCGTATCGTATGCTCCCAAAAGCGCCGTTGCCAAAGCCTGTATTCGCCCCGGCGGTCAGGTGTCAACTCGGCACCGCCGGCCCGGCATGTATGGGCAAAACAGGATTTAATCGCCCGTCGGCAACGTCCATAGCGTATGCAAGTGATCGGGCAGAACCACAATTGCGTCGATCGCGGACGGCCGTTCAGTCCGCACCGAGCGAAAAGCCGCCCGCAACAAATCCACTTGCCGCACCAACAAATCGGCAGAACGATCACGCAAGGTCACGGTGAAAAAATACTTCCCACCCGGCACACGGTTACGCCCATACAAAACCATGCCCGCTTCTCCCTTTCCAGTTTTACCGGTCTTTTCGTAGCCGGTATGAAGCAACGCGGAATAAGGGATTCATTTAAGCCCGGATTCCACTCCGTTCCATCTAGGCTACTTGCTAACTCAAAACAACAAGTCGTAGGGCGTTTTCGCGGTAGCAAAACGCCACAGATATTCAAACGCTATGGCGGATTGCCTGCTGGCAAATCCGCCTTACGGGTTTGATCGAGAGTTCGGCGCCCGGTCAAGTTGGTTGTCTGTTCAAAGAACGGGGCAAATGCCGAATTCAAACCGCTTCAAGCCTTCGGATTACTCCCTTACTTTGACTCGTTCCGCCAACACTTGCTAGACCGTCATTTAGCCGGAAAGGTCAATCGCTGATCGCCTAAAGTCCTATTAATCGACTGAGCGTTCAAGACGCGACTCAGCGTAGCGCCCAAGAATTCCGAACGGAAGGGCTTGATGATAAGACCGTTAAAGCCGTTGGCACGATAGTTTTCTTGCTCTTTAAGCGTCGCATCGGCGGTAAGCGCGATAATCGGAAGATGATAGAACCGAGATTGCTGCCTGATCCGTTGCGCGGCTTCGATGCCGTTCATGACCGGCATGTGGATATCCATCAATACGACATCGAATTGACTCCTATCCAATAATGCCAATGCGTCTTTGCCGTTGCCGGCCATTGTCACGTTGATACCGAAAAGCTCCAACATATCTTTGATGATGAGCTGGTTGGTTTCGTTATCTTCCACTACCAAGGCGCTGACTCCGCATAAATTTTTTCCGGAGGCGCACAAGGATGGATTCGGCGCTACCGCTTCTTTCACCGCTGGTTCGGCAGCGCAATCGTCCGTTTCTAAGTTTGAGCATTTATCGAAAGCTAGGCTAAAGGAAAACCGGCTACCCTCTCCCGGACTACTAACGACCTCAAAATCGCTTGCCATCAACTTTAACAGGCGCTTGCTGATTGCCAGCCCTAATCCGGTACCGCCGAAGCGGCGCGTAATCGAGGTATTCGCCTGGCCGAAAGGCTGAAACAGCTTCGCCCTGTCCTCCTGCGACATGCCTATGCCGGTATCCGCCACGACAAATTCCAGAACGACATCGGCATCGGTCTCTTCGGTCCGGTTAACCCTCAACCCAACCGTTCCTTTTTCCGTGAATTTGATGGCATTGCTCAAGAGATTGCTCAAGATCTGCTGAATGCGTAAGCCATCGCCCAATAGCTGACGCGGAACGTCGGGCGAAACATCGATGTTCAACGTTAAGCCCTTATTGAGTGCCGAATGGACAAACAGGTTGCTGAGGTTATCTAAAATCTCGTCGAGGTTGAACCTCCGCTTTTCGACCGTCATCGACTCCGATTCGATTTTGGAGAAGTCCAAAATATCGTTGATGATACTAATCAGACTCTTGGAGGCGTTCTGCAGCTTCTCCAGATAGAAACGGACTTTGGGCGATATTTCCTGATTGAGTACCAATTCCGAAATACCGACGATGGCATTCATGGGCGTGCGGATTTCATGGCTCATATTGGCCAAAAATTCCGATTTCAGGCGGGTCGAGTTTTCGGCAATCTGTTTGGCTTCCAATAGTGCCTGTTTAACTTGCTTGGGTTTGGTAATGTCTCTGACATTAGCCAAAATAACGGCTTCTTCGCCGATCGGCAAACTGGTCAACAAAACATCCGCCGGAAAGGTCGTGCCGTCCTTTTTTTTCAGTTCCCATTCGAAAAAGTGCGAGCCGTTTTCGACGGCCATCCGAATCATATGTTTTGCTTTTTCGTCCGAACGCCACCCGTCCAATTGATATTCCGGCGAAACGAGTCCCGGGTTCAAAGTTTGAAATTCCGCCGCATTTAGGCATTCGAACATTTCCACAGCCGACGGATTGCCGTCGAGGAAATCGCCGTCGGTAGTCGCAAAAATCAACGCGTCGGGAGAAGATTCGAACAGAATCCGAAAGCGTTGGTCGCTTTCCGATTTCAATCTGGTTAATTCGGCTTCGGCTAATTTCCGTTGATGGACTTCATTCTCCAAATGGCTGACAAGCTCTTCCAATTGTTTGGTACTGGGCAGCCGTAAGGCTTTCGGAATCAGCGGCCACAGCATGATTGCGGCGATCAGAGAGACGATTGCAGTAACGGCTTTTGCCAGCGCATCGAGCCAAAAATCCGGAAACCAGATTGTCCATATCCCCAACAAATGCGTGACGCCGCAAGTGAAGATAAACAGTGAGAATAAATAGAATATCCAGTTGAATTGAAGATCTTTACGTTTTCTGACAAACCACAGCAGCGCGAACGGAATCGAAAAATAGGCCAACGTGATAACGGCTTCGGCGATCACCAGAGTCCACAGCAACTCTGGTGTCCACAAGTAGCAATGGCCGTGCGGTATAAAGCCGTTTGTGTTAAACCATGTCATATCGATATCCAATATAAGGCTTAAATAACTGCAATAAGATTAGGTAAAATGTACTCCGAATTTGCTTTTACGGTACAAAATATTGGATTCGCCGAAAGGTCGGCGAAGCACCATCAGCAAACATTCAAACTAAGCTACAGTTCTATCGGAATGGGTGTTCAATCACAAGTCGGGTCTAATGAGGCGGGCAAGGAATAGTTGAAGGTATTTCATTTGCTCTTCGATCTACGGTTTATTATCCATCGATTCGACATCTTCCGGATCGATGTTGCGTCGATAAAAGCGAAGCAAGATTGGGGATATAGTCTAGCCGCTTAGTTGATTTGGTAGCTCCAAACAATAAAATTCGTTCGGAATATGCTTGACCCTGCCACCGACTAATGCTATCTCTGTGACGCACCCGAAACTCTTTAGCCGCTTAATTGCTTGATTTTTGGAGAGGACTATGAACATCGCTATCCCTCAGGCGTCGGTTTCCCTGCTGTTGCGCGATTCGTTCCGCATACTGGCTTTGCCGGGTCTGGTAATCGCAACTGGCTCGTTTGCCGGCAACGTTCAGGCCGTGGAGTTCAGCTCAGGAACGTTAAATTTTTCCACAACGACGCCGCAAAGCATCTGGAGTGAAGGCGACGCGTTTTTGTTCAATTACAACAAATTCATAGGTATCGATACCGGATCGAAAAGTTTGACGGTTAACCCCAGCCAATTTTCCCGGAGCGGTTATAGCGTCGATCCTTATTTTTTGTTTTCAACCGATTTACGCACGGGCATCAACGTCGGCGCAAAGGTCGACGGCGGCTCGGTTAACGCCACAGTCAGCTACAGCGCGGGCTTTTCGGCTCCGGACACGATTGTCAAAGGGCAACCGTTTAACCTGCTAGGCAACGCCAGTCTGTTGAGTTCTTCGAGCTTCAACACCCAAAGCCCCAATGCTTCCGCCTGGATAGACGGCGTTCTGGATTATTATGCCGGCGCCTACGCCCGTTTCGATGTGGTTCAGCCCAGCATACTGGCTGACCACGATTACCGCATGGGTAACAAAGGATATACGGACAATAACACCACGAATGCCCCCTATAAAACTCTGGTCAATATCGATTACACGCCGGAAATTGCGTCATTCAACCGCAATAATTCGGGAGTTTTCCGGGTTTTGGGTATCGACCAAGGGCTGGAGTACAGTTTGGGGGCTACAACCATCAGCGTGGGACCGGATTGGAGCGTCAACGCGGTTGGCGCGGTCAACGGCGGTGCATTATTACAGGGCTCGGATACCGGTACACTGTTGACGGCCGAGATGGACGTGGATCAGCTGATATTGGCCGGCAATCCTGCATTAGGCACGGGCGTGGGTTTTGACTGGGGACTCGTGGATTTCGAGATGGGCTACGAATTGATCGATGTGACCGCCGGCCTGCAAATGGGGCTGCAGCAAGACTTTTCATTGCAGTCGAATTTGATGGTGGATTTGATTTTTTCCGACTGGGTCGATTTGCAGGGTATCGGTCAAACCCAATCATATTCGGGCCTATTGAGCGATTTGCCAGCCATCACTTTATTGTCCGACATCGTCGAAGTCACGCCTACCTACTGGGTCGACGCCACGTTGTCCAACGATTCAAAATTGGTTTTCGATGCGATATTCGGCGTGGACATGCTGGATTTTTACATCAGCGCCAATTACGATTTCGGAGTCGCCAGCGGCGGCTACGACAGGCCTAGTAATCCGGCGTATACGAACCGCCAATCGCTGCCCTTGTTCGATATCGGGATTTTCAACGACGTATTCGCGTTGAACGGCTTTGAGAAAATTCAGGGCAACGCTTTCGCGCTGGCTGCGGTGCCGATTCCGTCCGCGCTGTGGATGATGCTCGGCGGCTGCGCGGCAATGGCTGGCTTGTCAAAACGCCGCCGGCATTTGTAGATAGCGATAATCATGCCGTCACGCCGACTCGGCCTTTTGTGCCGTTAGGCAAACGGCATCGAATCTAGCGCCCGCACCAACCGTATGCCTATCGCCAAACTAACTCAAAAGAACAGGTCGTAGGGCGTTTTCGCGATAGCAAAACGCCACAGATATTCAACTATGGCGGATTGCCTGCTGGCGAATCCGCCTTACGGGTTAGCACTCATTTCGCGACCTCTGCTGAATATTGTTCAGTGTGTTGATCGGAAAGTGGTTCAACCTTCAAGCTATAGTCCACAAGCTCTGGGTTGTCTGATGTGACAACGATTCTGAACCGGTTTGCCTCAAACCAACCCGCGCCTGTTGCCGACGCGTCTCGAACTACCAAGCCTTTGGGAAGAGTAAACAGCGGCTTGTTTGAACCAAATATTCCAACCTTGATGTCCCGGGACAACACGCCGATTTTCCCATTGGCGACTTCGGCGCAACCTTGGAGAACAACATAAAGCAGCAACCCACCGAGAATGAAGTTTAGTGTTATCGAGAAAATAAGCGCAAATGTCTTCATTACCGTTGAATGCTAACGCGGAGCTAACCGGCGCGAGCGATAGCGAGCGTCACGGTTGAGCGTTGGGTTGGGCGGTGAAAAAGGGATACACCATCAATTGCTAGATTGGAAAACATTTGATTTTTAACTCATGGTAATCACTGACTACTGCATTCCAATTCATATCGACTTTTTTGCGGTATTTCTTAACTTCAAAAAGCGCAAACTTTATTCTATCTGATGAAGGAGGATTCTTTTCAAGGATTGAAAGAGCGTTATGTAGGCTCGATAAAATAGATTTCTGTGGGTATGGATATGTGGGCTTGTCGACCACGACGTTTATCACATTCGCACAAATTGAGGCAAACTTAGCCACCTCTGTCTCTTCTGAAACGGTTGATAGGGCATTGGAATAGGCAGCTAACTCCTCGCGTGCCTGCAAAAGTACTTTACGACGATCAGAAAGTAATTTTGTAACATCAGATAGTCTCTCGGGTGATAGTTGCAACATTGCTTCAGCATCATCTAATACCTGCCTATAATCGCTAACGATCTGTTTTATGGACTGGTAAATTGGATCTATATGACTTTCAAATATAGATTTCTTTACTGTTTCACGGTATTGGATTAGCTCAATTAGTTTTTCGCATAGCTTTATTAATAATTCGACCATAAAATTCCTTGATTTTATTTGCAAGATTATTTGACTACACTGGGCATTTATAGAGACATTCTCAAGACGCCCAACGCCAAGCATAACCGGCGGCAAAAAGTTGCGCAGCGAGGAACGAGCCGCGCAGCTTTTTGCCGTCCGTGTTTATGCGCTTGTTAAGCATTTTGATCTAATATTTCTTGAATATCGGCATAGTATTCGTCGTATCTATTCCAGTCTATTAGCGCAACAATATTTGATGAATAGCTATCAATTTGACCGTTTTTAAGATCAAATGCAGGATCAATGACGTCACCATAACCATGATTTTCAGACAATGCTTTAAATACTCTAGCATTGACCTCATGTAGATCATCGCCCGCCTCAATATGGTTGTATTGATTTCGGCCAGCATAAATTACTAACCCTAGAGGCACATTTCTGATCAGGCGGCCACTAGCATACTTTGTAACTGACGAAATTAGTTTGTCTTTAAGTCCATTCAATAATGTACTTGCTTCGGTACTTAGAACGTTGTTTGCCCCATAAAGGTCTATTGCTTTTGAAGCAATTTGTAATATGGAGCCTGAGATAACAGCTTGTGAAAACGCATGGGCTTGATGTTCTTCGTATGCGTAAGTTGCAAGCTCATGTGCTTCGGCAATTTCATGATTAAAGCGCCACTTCGTATATTTTTCGTTAATCTCAGAAAAGCTACCTGCATCATCAACGTAGATTGGTGGCACGGATAGGTTTATTACTTCTCGATACTCATTGAGCGATTCGAAAAGAGATTTCATAGCGTGCTCAGTTTGCGCTAAATATGCTTCTTTGCTGATCATTTTTTATGCTTAACGGGTCAGATAAGGAGCGCCTAAGCGACTGCTTGATCTGATTGATGGCGTTACGTTTGATCCTGCATTTCGTTTGGTCACGCTCGCGCTCCTTATCTGACCCGATGGCTCCGCGGAGCGGAGCCATCAAAGAATTAAATAGTTCTGTATATCTACCATGAAACCTGCGTCACCACAATAAACCGTTAAATCGCATAGACTTCTTCTTTCCGTATATCATCACTCGGCCGCATATGACTCTACAACAGGTAAAATCGAGTTACCACCGGTAAATCGGGCATAGAGACCGGCAGCACCACACACGTAGTAATGTATACAAGCACCGGCAATAACTACGGGGAAGCACGATAATCTTCGGTTATTTTCCGAACCAAGGCCTATCGCGTTTTTTGGGATCAGCGACGAATCAAGCGCTACCTAATCTCAAACCCCTCGAAAATCTCGCCGGTCTGATGCGGATTGGCGATGACCTGTCGTACCCGGGCCAGCAGCGGCCCCCTGTAACACCAAGTCACCAAGGCCTGCAAATCGTTCCTGTCGCCCTCGGCGACGATTTCCACGTCGCCGTTCGGCAGGTTTCTGACAAAACCGTTCAAGTTATGCTTGACCGCCTGTTTTTGCGTGTAGGCTCTGAAATACACGCCTTGTACCTTGCCTTTGACGATGATGTGCAAGCATTCCTTCATCGGGTGATCCTCCAACAGTAATGAATTTTCGGGTCGCGGGCGAAGTCCTCGGGGATGGTCGCGGCGCTGATGTCTTCGATGTTCAAATGCTGCAACGCGTCTGTGTCCATCTTGAAACGGCGGAAGTTGGTCGAGAAATACAATACGCCATCCGGCGCCAACAAAGCGGTTGCGTTTTTCAGCAATTGCACGTGGTCGTTTTGCACGTCGAAGGCTTCGTCCATTTTCTTGGAATTGGAAAAAGTCGGCGGGTCCAGAAATATCAAGTCGAACTGCGGCTTTTGCTTGGCGGCGGCCTGCTCGGCCAGCCATTGGACGCAATTGGCCCGCACCAACTGGTGGTCGCCGCGGATGCCGTTCAAGTCGAAATTACGTTTGGCCCAGTCCAGATAGGTATTTGACATGTCGACCGTGACGCTGGCAATCGCGCCGCCTATGACCGCATGCACCGTGGCGCTGCCGGTATAGGCGAACAGGTTCAAGAAGCGCTTGCCTTTGGCCTGCTGTTGTAACGTCAAGCGGATCGGGCGGTGATCCAGGAAAAGCCCCGTGTCCAGATAATCCTCGAAATTGACCCAAAATTTGCAGCCGCCTTCGTCGACCACATGAAAATGGCCCTGCTCGCCTAGTTTTTCGTATTGATCCGTGCTCTTTTGCTTGCGGCGGATTTTCAAAAACACTTGATCGGCCGGAATTTGCAAGATTTTCGGGATCTCGGCCATGACGCCGGCCAGGCGTTGGTTGGCCTTGGCCGGGTCTATGGTTTTGGGCGACTCGTATTCCTGCACGTTGACCCAAAGCTTTTCTCCCTGGTAAACGTCCACCGCCACCGCATATTCCGGCAAATCGGCGTCGTACAGCCGATAGCAATGCACGCCGCTTTGCTTGGCCCATTTTGAAAGTTTTTTCAGGTTCTTGCGCAAGCGGTTGCCGAACATCTCGGCCTGCGGATCGATCTGCTCGGCCGCCTGGGCCTTGCGGCTGATTTGCTCGACCCTTTCCTGCTGCGACTTGGCCTTGGGTTCGAAAAAGGCTTTTTCGTCGATATTGAAGCGCAGCAATTTGCACTCCAGCGCGCCGTTGAACAGGGTGATGGGCTTTTGCGAGCGTATGCCCAACCTAAACCCGAGTTCCGGATTGCTGATGATCATTGCCGCCTGCCAGCCGGCGAAGCGCCGTTTCAAAATCTCGCCGAAGCGGCGGTACAGCGCGGCGGTTTGTTCTTCGTCGCCCAAGCGTTCGCCGTAGGGCGGGTTGCAGGCGATCAAGCCCTTGGGCCAGCTTTCGGCGGCGGATGCGTCGTCTATGTCGCGCTTTTCGATATGGATTTTGCCGGTTAAGCCGGCGTTCCCGACGTGCTGCAAGGCCGCCGCCACGGTGCGCCTGTCCTGGTCGAAGCCGACGATGGCCGGCAATTTTGCAAGGCCGGCTTCGCGGCGCTGTTCGGCTTCGTCCAGCAAGCTTTGCCATAAGGCCGCGTCGTGTTTCTTCCAGCCCAGAAAGCCGAAATAGTCGCGCAGCAAGCCCGGCGCGTAATCGGCGGCAATCATCGCGCCTTCCAGCAGCATGGTGCCGGAGCCGCACATCGGATCCAGCAAAGAACCGCCTTGCTCGGCGATCTTGGGCCAGCCGGCCCGCAGCAAGATCGCCGCGGCCAGGTTTTCCTTGATCGGCGCGGCGATGCCGACGTCGCGGTAGCCGCGTTTGTGCAGACTCTCACCCGACAAGTCCAGGCTCAGTTGTGCCGTTTCGTTATGCAGATAGACGTTGATGCGCAGGCTGGGCCGTTCGGTATCGACGCTCGGGCGTTTGTTGAACTTGGCCCGCATCTGGTCGACGATGGCGTCCTTGACCTTTTGCGCGCCGAAATGGGTGTTGTTGATGGCTGGGCTGTTTTTGGCGCTGAAGGATACCGCCAGACTGGCGTCGGGCGGCATGTGTTCGAACCAGTTGATGCGTTTGACGCCGTCGTACAAATCCTGCTGGGATTTGACTTCGAAGCTGCTCAACGGCAAAAACACCCGGTTGGCGGTGCGCGACCACAGACAGGCGCGATAAGCCAGGGCCAAGTCGCCCTGAAAGGCCACGCCGGCCAATTTTTGCTGTACGTTTTGGCCGCCGAGCGCTTCAATTTCGGCGGCTAGAATGCCTTCCATCGCCCTCGGCGTGGTGGCGAAGAGTTGGTATTGCGTCATGATTTGCGACTATCTAAAGATTGGTCGCGTAGCATACAAGATTAAGGCAAAACCGCGGCGGTTTTTTGATGCTCGTGCGACGCGGATAGTGTCAACGCATCTCGCCCACCGGCGCGGCGAATGCGTCCGAAACCAAGGTCTCGACATTGCTGCCGGTCAGCGCCTGCAAAAACGCCACCAATTGGGCTATCTCGGTTTCCGATAGCGCCAGCGGTTTGATCAGCGGCGACAGGTTTTCGTTGGCGACGCCGCCCTGGTTATAAAAACGCACGACGTCCGCCAGGCCGGCCAGGGAACCGTTATGCATATAGGGCGCGCTCAACGCGACGTTGCGCAGCGACGGCGTCTTGTAGGCCCAACGGTCGGCCGGGTTTTGGGTGATTTCGTAATAGCCCAGATCGTTCGGTTTGTCGATGTTCAGGCCTCGCAAGTTCTCGCTGTCGACATTCAACACCACGCCCGGCGCTACCGTCACCTGCCGTTTTTCCGGCGTTTTTTGCATCGCATCCGCATATCCTATGCCGGTGTTATGCAGTTTCTGGTCGGTGAACAAAGCCGATTTATCGCCTATCGAGTGGCAATTGCTACAAGCGGCCTTGCCGGTGAACAATTCGAAGCCGCGTTTGGCATCGTCGTTCAAGGCCCGGCTTTGCTTGCCGTAATACCAACGATCGAACGGCGAATCGGCCGAATTCAGCGTGCGCTGGTAACTGGCTAGCGCCTGGCCGACGGTTTCCATGGTCGGGCCTTTGTCGAAGGCTTTTTCGAACAAGCCGTCGTAATCCTGGCTGTTTTTCAATTTGTCGATGACGTTGCCTATGGACGGGTTGGCCATTTCGTTATGGGCCAATAACGGCGCCCAAACTTGTTGCTCCAGGGTGTTTTCACGCGCGTCGTGGAACAAAAGCTGGGCGTAGCCGACGTTATACAGCGAAGGGGCGTTGCGCCTGACGCTGCGGCCTTCGATGCCGACTGCGGTAGCCATTTCGTTGTTGGCGAAGCCTTGCTCCGGCACATGGCAAATCGCGCATGAGAAGGTATTGTTCAACGACAGGCGGCGGTCGTAAAACAGCTTGCGGCCCAGCGCGATTTTGGCCGGCGTCAGGGAGTTGTCGGCCGGAACCGGCAATTTCGGCAAACCTAAGGGCGGCTTGTTGGCGAACTCGATCAGCTTGGCCGGCTTACCCTGGCGTTGCGCCAGCGCCAAAGATTGGGTTTGATATTCGGCGTGTTGATAATTTTGCTTATTGTCGCCAGCCCGATACAAACTGTCCGCCGTTACCGGTTGCGGCGCGGCTTGCTCCGCACCGCCCGCCAGCAAGGTCTTGACGTCGTTGATCACAGTGTCGGCATGCAGAAAATCGACGCTGTAGATGTTGCGTATGCGTTTGTCGGTGTCGATCAAATACACGCGCAACAGATGCGAAAAAGTGCCGGTAAAGCGGCCTTGGTCGTCGTAGATTTTCTGGATGTTTTGCTGGTAGGCGTCCAATATCGGCTGTAGTTTTTCTTCGTTGGCCGTGGTCAAAAATTGCCAGTCGAACGCACCGGTCTTAAAGCCGGCTCCGTAGTGCTTCATCATCTCCGGCGTGTCGTTCTCCGGATTGAAACTCAGCGTCAATAGGCGCAGCTTGTCGGCCAATTCGGGTTGCGTCTGCAGGCGCCGGGCTATCTTATGCAGCACTTGCGTCGCCAACGGGCAACCGTTGACATCGTTGCAAGCCGCATAGATGAAACTCAGCAAGACCACTTTGTCGCCCATCAAATCGTGGAGGCGTTTGGGCCGGTTGTCGCTGGTCAATATTTCGCCGTCCGCGGCCGGACCGATAGGCGGCAAGGCATAGCTGCCGGGCTTGGTTTGTTCGAAGGGAAGTGCGGAATAACCGGGAGCCAGCGGTTTTGTATCTTGAGCTTGAACCGCAATGCCGATCAGACTAAAAAGAATGCCAAAAAAAATAGAGAATTTCATGACTGCTATTGCCTTAATATAACTCGGTCGCTACTGTAGCGCATCACGAACATTCGACAGAGCGGCGCTACCTCGCATGGCGTCAATTCGAATGCGATACACGCATTTTGTACCTATCGATAGGCCATGCTTTATGGCAACAGCATTTCGCCTTTGGTTCCCCCTTGCGTGCGCTATCGGAAACACTAGCGCTTCGGTTGCACGCGGCTTGATTAAACTGAGCATCGTCGATGCAAAAGACACTCTAGTTCGGCGGACACAGCGGTAGAGCTAAGTGTTTACCGGTTTGAAAGCTTCGCCGGCCTTTAATCGGTGCAATGCTTATCGATATGCGGAGAAGGTTTGGGCGATCGGTTTAACCCATGGAAAACATCGTTTCGGAAACAAAGGATTGGGCGACAGCGAAAATAACAGCAGACTGCCGCCAATTAACCTACGTTTATTCTTTTGTTGCCGGAATAGTTGCAAAGCGTTTAGCATCCGGCCCCATTGGGGTCGCGTAATCGACAGACGAAATCACGTTTTGGGTGGAAATGTCCACTACTCGCAGTGATACGTAGACGGTTTTGCGGCCGGCAGCGTAGGTTCCATAAACAAAAGCAGCGGCATGGACGTCGTTTAAGGCTTGTTTGGTGGCCTCCGGAAGTTCTAATATGCCGGCGTCATTTTTCGCAAAAATTTCGGTCGGCAGTTCCATTCCTATTACCCTATAACCGGCACGGCTCAGCGCCGAAGTTAATTGATCGGAAACGATACGGCCAAATGGCAGCGTTTGACCCAAGTCGTCGACGTTAACCAATGAGTTAATCACCAGCAGACTGCCCTTGGGTAGAGGTTGTTTTAAGCTAAGCAATAACTGATCGATTGCCGAATAGCTGACTTCCACCAAATCTTCATCTTCCACGGAATCGTAATAGGCACGGGGCCCGCAGCCGCTGAGTAAAGTTAACGCCAATAGCGCGGAAACGAACAGCTGATGGTATTTCATGAGACATCTCCTAATTAAAGTATGGGTATTAAGTCCTCAAAATGTTTGGTAGTCAATGCTGCTAAAGTAGTACTAAGTATCTTTTTATCTATAAGTAATCTTCTCTTTTTAACTTAAGCAAATGAGTACGAAACCCGGACAACCAAAAAATCCATTATTCAAACCGCAAGATCGTTATTTT
This sequence comes from Methylomonas sp. MgM2, assembly GCF_054172045.1. NCBI lineage: Bacteria > Pseudomonadati > Pseudomonadota > Gammaproteobacteria > Methylococcales > Methylococcaceae > Methylomonas > Methylomonas sp. MgM2. The sequence goes on from NZ_JBSYXO010000001.1 coordinate 257,203, forward strand.
GTTAACGAACAAGGCTGGTGGTTTTACACCATGGATAAAATTAGCGGACCTTATAAGACCAAGGCGGATTGTATCGATGCGTGCCGCTTATATATTCAACGCCGCGACGGCGTTTTACCCTAAGCGCTCTATCATGCTTTCCGCTTGCTTCACGAAAGCCTTCAAGTCGCCTTTGTTGACGGTTTCCCGCGGAATGACCACGGCGGCATCGATATCAACATAAATGTAGACGTAATCTTTATGTTTTTCGACCCTGAGCATCTCGCTCCACAGCGTACGGTGCTTGCCGCCCGGCGATTTTTCATAAAGACTTTCCGGCTCTATCACCAAACGGTGTATGCCGAACATGGCTTTTTTTTCGGCCTCGGTGTATTGGTTGAAAAACTGCCGGCGCATGTCTATTTTCATGATGAACGGGGAAGCAATGCCCCAGCCGATGGCTAGCAGAGTGATGTAGGCAGTGGTCATCATATCCGTGTAGTAGACATAATAGAATAGACCGAATACCAGCATAACGCCGGGTACGAGCATCCGGTTCTGCCGGATTTTTTTTTGCATGACCGGGTCATTGGCCAATCTTAGTTCGTTGAAGTGAACTAGATCTTTCTCTCGGAATTCGTATTCGATTTCAAACATTCAAATTACTCGCTGGGGTTAATGATTAGTGCATTTTGATTTTGGCGTGCGTACTGCGCCGGAACAAATTGGACAGCGTTTGCATCACCGTACGGAAGTAACCGTGGACGGCCACTTGGTGCATTTTGTACAAGGACAAATACACGACGTAGGCGATAAAACCGCCGACGCTGACGGTGCCCATCAAACTGCCCATCAAGCTGCCGACCGTGCTGAATTTGCCCAGCGAGACCAGCGACCCGTAGTCATGATAAACGAACGGCACCGCCGGTTTGTCTTTCAGGCGGTTGACGATCGTCTTTGCCAGCGTCGAGGCTTGTTGATGCGCGGCCTGCGCGCGCGGCGGCACGTTGCCGGTATGCCCTACCCAGGCGCAAGCAGCGCAATCGCCGATCGCGAAAATGTGATCGTCACCGGTTTTTAGGGTTTGATCGACCACCAATTGATTGATGTGGTTGGTCTCCAAGCCGTCCAGATTTTTCATCCAATCGGGCGCCTTGATGCCGGCCGCCCAGACTTTAAGGTCGGCGTCGAATATCTCGCCGTCGTGAGTATGAACCGCGGTTTCGGTGACTTCGACGACGCGCCGGCCCAGTTTCAAATTAATGCCGAGCTTGAGCAACTGCTCTTGGGTCGCCTTGGACAGACGCGGCGGCAAAGCGGGGAGTAGTTGATTAGAGGCTTCTATGATAGTGATGTCGACATTAATGGAGCCTTCCAAGCCATAGGTTGCCAACAACTTGGTGACATGGCGCAGTTCCGCGGACAGTTCGACCCCCGTGGCGCCGGCGCCGACTATCACGATCGAAAGCGGTTTTTCGCCCGGACGGCTTTGATTGGCGTAACATTTTAAGTAGTAGGTCTCTACCAAGTGCTTTTGGAAACGGTAGGCCTGCTTTGTGGTATCGATGAACATGCAGTGTTCGTCCACCCCTTTTATGCCGAAGGTATTGCTGATGCTGCCGACGGCCATCACCAAGGTATCGTATTTAAAAGCGCGGCGCGGAACCAGTTCTATGCCTTGTTTATTGACGATAGGCGCGACGACGACTTCCTTGCCGGCGCGGTTCAGGCCGACCATTCTGCCGCGCAGAAAGCGAAAATGTTTGTCATGCGCTTGCGCCAGATATTCGATTTCTTCCGACTCCGTCATGGTACCGGCCGCGACTTCATGCAACAAAGGCTTCCAAATATGTGTAGAGCCCGCATCCATCAAGGTCACCTCGGCCAAACCGGGTTTGCCTAATTTCTTGCCCAAATTCGTCGCCAATTCCAAACCCGCCGCGCCGCCGCCGACAATCAAAATATTGTGTTTATCATCAGCCATTATTGGTCTCCCCGCCTAAAATCAATGCCGCGTGACGGCTGCCAGTACGTCTTCCATTTTTATTATTCATCTCCTTCGCTCGGCATTATAACCAATAGCGCTATAGCGAGACGATTTTGACAAGCGCTTTAAGCTCATCGATTTGCAATCGAATCAAATGAAAAAGGCTAACCGTTATAGCGATTTTATTAATAGCGATTCGAATATATTTTGACAGGCATCGATTTTGTTTTATTATAGCGATTCGCTACTTAATAAACCGGAGGTAATCTTATGTCGAGAGCGACCTTTTATCATGCCGGCTGCCCCGTGTGTTTGGGAGCCGAACAAATGATTCTTAACACCATTGATAACAGTAAATATTCATTAGAAATCGTTCATTTGGGTGAAGATGCAAGCCGCATTCGCGAAGCCGAATCGATCGGCGTTAGCTCCGTACCCGCACTCGTCGTTGACGATCAAGTATTTCACATTAATTTCGGCGCCGACCTGTCCGATTTAAAACCATAAAGGATTAATCATGACTGAACAAACTGCACCCGAAAAAGATCATTTTGTACTTTATCTCGCCATTGGAGCAATCGCTTTGGTAGGCGTGATTATCGCAGTCAAACTGAATGAAAACGAAAAGTTTGAGCCTATCAAACAACAACTTGCCGAAGAGCAGCAGCAAATGAATATTCGCGTCGTTAAAGAATACGAGGACTAGATTATGTATAAGTCACTAATAAGCGGATTGTGGTTGGTTTTTGCCGTCAATCTTTCCGCAAATGCAACCGAATATATTTATCGGGACATCATGGCTAACACATTGCCCACTGCCCAGTGCAATATCGAATCTGTCGCAAAAGACGTGGCGAGCAAGGATTCGACACTACAACGCTATGGCAAGCGGTTTTGTCAAACCCAAGGATATGGTTGGCATCTCGATTCGGTAAAAGAAAACGGAAATACGGAATGTAGCGTTTGCCCGGATAGTGACGACAAACAGAAATGTCATCAAGAGGACGTTGTGGTTGCATGCAAACGCATTAAGCCTGGAACTGTAGGCATGCTACCCGGTAAGGGCTAGAGTATTTTAAAGCACCAGCCGCATGCCCCGTGCAAGCAATCGGTCCGCTGCGCGCAAGTCGTTGCCCCCAAGGCGATTTGCGGACGTTTTTGGTGATGCCGGGCACACACCCCGTCATCACCTTCAACCGGAACCGATTGCGCGATAGAGAAATGAAGCGCTTTCTATCCAGCGTTATTTGGCTCAATTAAATAAAAGAGGCCTGCCATGAAAATATATGTTTTTGATACCTACGTTCAGGCGCATGATTCTCACACCATGCATTTTGATGTGTTCCTGCCGGAAAACGATATCGAAAAAGCCATTCAGTTTGCCAAAGAATGGCTAACATCGGTTGGAGAACACGATGCGGTAGTCACCAGCCGGGAATGCCGGTTTTGCCACTTCGAAGAATCGCCTGATTATCTGGTCGATCAAATCACAAAACAGGGCTATTTCATTTATCAAATGGAAGGCTGTCCCGGTTAACGCAGACCGATTCTGACGAACAAAGCCGAAAAGTTGCTTCTACATCACAAGGCCCGGGTCTCAGGACTTGATTAACAGAAACCCAGGTTTCTTTTCGGCTCCGGCGAAAGAATAACATCCGGAATTGCTTTGGATTGGCCGTTCAAATAGGGAAGTACCGGCATATACGCTTATTAATGCCAAGCCCTGAGAAATTTTTGTTCACCGCAATATCGCCAACCAATTCATCTTCACCGATTTCAATTGCCTACGCGTGCCGCAAACTGAAAAATAAACATATCATTGTTAGCGGTCATTATGGATGCGGCGGCATAAAGGCCGCTTTGCAACAAGAATCGAGTCGATTTATCCTTATGTTGACCGATATGAACCGTTGAAATGGGCGGCGTAATCAGAAAGTTAGACACTAAATTTCCGACATAACAGCTAAGTCTGCTGTTTCATACTATTCAGAGCGCCGGTTTTTAACAAGTCCTTGAATAAAATCCATTCAAAAAAAAGAGTCAACTCCTTGCCTCAAATTAACCGGATCCAAAAAACGTTCAAATCCGATATTGATTATTGAAGAGTTAGAGTTGACTCCAGGCCGAGTGCTATGAAATAATTTCGATTCGATATTATAAAACAGTATCTACTTTGTCAACTTTATCTAGGGAACTGATGAAAAATCTAATCGAACCAGACTTGGAACTTTATGATTTGTTTGACAATTTGGCCGCGTTAATCCGGGCCGAGGAGAGGAAAAAGTGTGTGGAACTCGGGTTGCAACCCATCCATCTTCAGATTCTGAACTACTTGTTTCGTGCCAATGATTACAACAATACGCCGGGCGCCACGGCTAGCTATTTGGGAATTACCCGGGGCCCGGCGTCACAATCGTTGATCGTCCTGGAAAAGAAAGGGTTGGTCGAAAAGGTTGCAGACCCTGAAGATAGGCGCCTTGTGCACCTACGTTTACTACCCAAGGGAATCGAATTTTTAAAACGCGCAAGGCCGGTAAACTTGTTCAAGAGCATTAATTCCTTATGGAAAAAGGAAACAATGAGTAATGTGACGCCTAAGGACTTCTTCCGGAAAACCCTCATTGAGTTGCAAAAAGCGAATGCATCTCAGGCTTTTGGCACGTGTAAAAACTGTCAAAGCTTCTCCGGAGTGCAAGATGGCTTTTATTGCCGCTTGATACGAGAACCCTTAAGCCAAGAAGATTCGGAGAAAATTTGCCAGGATTATGTATCCAAAATCGACGCGACTAATTGAATACATTGTAACGGTCAACACTTTTCCGAACGCATGGGGCAAAGCCGCGCTTTGAGTTGTAACTCGTCGTCAGCGGCAGACAAACCCCACCGCTTTAAACAAGCCGCTGAATGGCGAGCCAATAGAAATGCCGGAAGCCGCCCTGAGAAAACGCCATCCTCAAGACCGGCCCTTCAATCATTTTATTCGTTCAGATATCCGATAGTGATAGACAAAGCCCGGTTTGCGGTTTACAAGATAGCCGGGCCTCTTAGTTTTCGGTAAGCAAAAGCAATGAATACACGAATTTTAATTGCCATGGTCGGCGTTATTACGCTAACGGGATGTACCGGCACCATACCCGAACTAGGTGTCAATAGCGGCAAGCTGTTGCCTTGCCCGAAAACACCGAATTGTGTAAGCAGTCAGGCTGCCGATGACGAGCATTTTATTGAACCGTTGCATTACGGTGGGACTCGGCAGGAGGCGCGAAATCGTTTATTGCAGATCATCAAGTCCGAAAAGCGTACGAGGATTTTGGCCTTCAACGAAGATTACATTCGGGCCGAGTTTACCTCCGCCGTGTTCCGATTTGTCGACGATGTGGAGTTTTATCTTCCGGAAAAACAAACCGAACAGGCGCTTGTTCAGATACGATCGGCTTCCCGCATCGGATATTCCGACCTCGGGACCAACCGAGAGCGAATCGAGCGGATTCGGGGCAAATTCAACGATTAGAGCACCGGTCTGTTGCGCTTTGCCTTTAAGAGCTGTGCCCTGCTTTTTTCAAACCGATTTGCCAGATCCCGCAACTACCTGATCCTATAGCGTAAAGTTTGCGTAAATGTACCGTCGCCGTTGTTGACGGATTGCATTTGACCGCTAATGCCTTGATATCGGCCGGTGCCGCCGATAATCGCAATGTCCGATTTGCCTCTATCTGTTTCCCGTCCGGCAACCTGAATGCTGCCTTGGTCTAAGGTCAAGGTCCATTGACATTGGAAGTATTCGCCGACCTTGGTACGTATGCAAACACCGCTGTTATTTCCAATTTGCCGACCTTGTTTATCGCGTAACGGCTGGTCGAATGTCAGCATATCGCCCGCAGAGTCTCCGGGGCCGCCGAGGTCGACCAAGCTTGCTTTATGACTTCTCGCATCGGCTATGGTCACAAGCGTTTGAAGTTCGTCTCCCGTGCAGGCGCAAGCCATGACCGCAAAACCGGTTAATAGAGTACGGTTAAAAAGGTTAGGCATCCGATTGTTCCCCCTATTCATTGTCGAGGTAGTCTTTTTTACCGAGTTCCACACCATGATGCCGGAGTATGGCATAGGCCACGGTCAGGTGAAAATAGAAATGCGGAAGGATATTCTCCAATAAATAATCCTGTCCCGGATAGACGACTTCTTTATCCTCCACCTTGAACTTGATCGGCTTGTCGTAGCTGTTGTCGATTGGCGCTCTATCGATTTCCCGCAAAAACTCGATCGTTCGGCTGGTTCTGTTCTTTAACTCGGAAAAGGTGATTTCGTTGTCTGCATAATACGGCGTCACGATTCCGGCCAAGCGGGCAGCGCAGGTTCCGGCCATATCGGCGACTATCTGAATTTGCCGGCTTAGCGGATACATGTCCGGTGCCAGCCGGGCATTCAACATAACGCTTTCGTCGATTTTTCCGCCGTCAGCGTGAATGCGGGCTTTATCGATCATCAAGCATAAATTGCCCAGCATACGGATAAATTGGGGAATGGACGCCTGGTACATGGAAATAGTCATTTGGCTTTACACCTTAGCGATTGGCATCGTAAGTAAACATAAGCGACTTTAGCATGGCCCGATGAAATTCCCTTGCATGAGTTATCGGTCATATCAAGGTAGCGGTCTTCGCGTTTCGCGGAACCAAGCCCGGTATCGTTCCATTTTTGCCCGCTGCTCCGCCGGCGCATGGCGCCGGCAGGATGCATATTCCTTGGTTCCCGGTTTGGCGCCCCAGCGGATTTCGGGGCAGTCATTGGGGTTATAGGCCATCTCGAACGCCGGTTTCCTTGCCAATACTTCAGCTACGCTCAGCTCCCATGTACTCCCGTCCGAGCGAGTGTAATCGATACTGCGATCCCGAATGTATCCGGCGTGAGCGCGCAGAACTTCGGCCGCTGCCTGTTCGGGATTTTTGCCGGGCATCACGAATAGTTCCGGATGACGTACGATGGACTGCGGAAAGTCGTTCAGTACCTTGATCGCAATCAGCAGGCGCATGTCGCGTGCGGGCGTAGAGTAATCCTCCCAAGGCCCGACCGTCTGAAAAATAGCGCCGCCGCCGGGCATCGGTATCACTTTGCCGGGATTTTTACGGACATAGGCCTCGCCGTTGCTCACGGAGTTTACCCGGGTTTGCAATTGCTCTAGCAAAGCGTCCAAAGTAGCTTCATAAGCTTGAATCGGATCAAGCCCGCTGGGATTGACCAGTTTGGCCAGTTTTGCGTAAAAATCGTCCGGCGAAAGTTTCTGCTGCGCTAACGAAAACGGAAAGAAACCCGGATGATCGGTCAGTTCTTCGTTAGTGAGCAGCCGCCATCCGTTTGCCGGATTGCGAACCAAAGGGCGGAAAGCCTTGAATCCGGGTCCGGCGTTCTTCACTTGGGCAAACAGCAATGTCCCTTGCCAGACCCGCTTTCTGGCGACGGTATTGTCCGGTTGAGCATCGGCCACCAACAGCATGCCGGGCCGGTCTTCCGACTGCGGCAACCATTTAACGAGCACCAGCACGTGTCCGTAAGGGTCCGCATAGACTGTCCCCGGCCACAAGGTTTCGCGGCTGAGGGCTACGGGATACATATCGCTCGACTCATCCTCAAGTCCGGTTCGGGCGGAACCGGAATGAACCGCATTCACCAATTGATTGTAGATTTCGCGAAAGGTGGATTGCGGGCGGGAGCGGCGGACGAACTCCGACTTGACCGTAGCCGCCCCGCAACGCGGCGCGGCTTTGGCCGAGCCTCGCCCGCAATTGCGGAAAGCGATGGGCAGGCCGACCTTCCAAGCGAAATAAGCTCGCAAAATGTAAGGCAAATCGGCGCAGTCGGGGCTTAACGGCAGATTTTTGTCTTCGTTAAACCCGAGGTGGTTGTATAAAAAATTACGCTGGGCATTGCGCAACACCGGCTCCAAGGACGGAAAACTCAGATTTTGTTTCGGCGGTGCGTCGAATAGCGCTTCGATCCAGGCGGAATAAAAGGCTTCGGTGGCCAGCCCCCATGTCATGGGGCTCTCCGGCGCGTTCGAACCGCCAACGACGAGACGATGGCAAGCCGTACGTTGTCCGTCTCGGCCGGCCGATATTGAATATACGCCCTTGCTCAGTCCCGCCAATTCGGCGACCAAGCTCCAAGGCGGTCCGCCTAGGCGTTTGAACTTCAGGTTTTCATGCCGGCCGTCTCTGTCGGTAAGGCTCAGTTCGGACAAGGGACCGTCGGTGGATACGGCCATGATCTTGACCACGCTATCGATTGCGGGATTCCGCGGAGAAATCCAAATATGAGTTTCGCCGGATTCACCGCATGAATCATTCGCAACGAACGCCGCCGAAGCGTTAAACGACAATAACAAGCAGGCAAGGAAATGTTGAAATAATTTAACTTTGATAGCCATGGATGCGCCTTTTTACTATCGTTTAGGATATCCTCCAAAATAACTTCCCGATATGGCAATAGTCACTGGGGACGTACCGAGTGAGGATGTCGGCAGCAAGGACGCTGCCGTCAAGCCCCCATGGAAGGGTTCACGGCGTTCCTCATTCGGTATGCCCCAGGGTTCGCACCGGCAAAACGGGAAGTGGTTTTTGGCCAAATTCTTACTTTAATACATGACGTTTGAGTCAATCGACCACTCCGATAGGGTGTGTCAATCAATACCGGCTACCGACAAGTTACGCCTTAAACTCGTGGTAGCGTTTAGATAGGTTTTTTTGATTTAATCGAACGCCGTATGTTCAAAGATTTAGTATTCCGCAATACCAAGCCATTGACGAATCCGCAACTTAATGTAGCCGCAATTTTTTAATGTCCCGCCGACATGCCGAAATATAAATTCGTTCCCCAAGCCAAAGGTGATTTTCTTTTAGGCAATTTTCGCCAGCTCAAAGCCGATTCGTTTGGCGCTCTTTGCCGATGGCAGCGCGAATACGGCGATTTAGTCGGATTCAGGATCGGCGCTCAACAGTTCTATATGTTCAGCCATCCGGCCCTGATCGAAGAAGCGCTGATCAAGCAAGCGGACGTCTTCGTCAAAATGTACGATCCCAAAAAGCCCAGAGGCTTGGAACTGGTATTGGGGGAAGGCTTGGTTACCAGCAAGGGCGAATTGTGGCAAAAGCAACGGGGCCTTATGCAGCCGGTATTTCAGCGCAAGAATTTGAGCGCTTTGTTACCGCAGTTCGGGATGGCCGGCGAGGACATGCTGCAACGTTGGCGACGACTCGGCAACGGCGCCGAAGTTAACTTGTCCGATGAAATGACGTGTTTGACCTTGGAAGTCATCACTCAGACCATGTTCGGGACCAGCGTGCTCGACCAAGTCGAGCGGATTGCGTCAGCATTGGATACGGCACTTAGATTCGCCGCCCGATCCATGATCAGCCCGGTCGCGGTACCGTTGGCGATACCGATACCGTCCAATCTTAAATTCAAGCAAGCGATGGGCGTCTTGGACGAAATTATTTTTCGCATTATCCGGGAGCGCCGCAGCAGACCGTCCGAACGCCCCAATTTGCTGGATATGCTGTTGCAAGCGCTCAAACCGGAAAGCAACGAACCGACGGCGTCTAAACAGATTCGCGACGAAGTGATCACGATTTTCAGCGCCGGCCATGAAACCACGTCGAATCTTCTGACCTGGACATTTTATTTGCTGGCAAAACACCCGCCGGTTCTCGGCGCACTGCGCCGTGAAATCCAAGATACGCTCGGCGGAAAACAATTGACTTTCGACCATCTAGCGAAGCTTAACTATACCAAAGCCGTTCTGAACGAATCCTTGCGCATACGTCCGCCGGTCGGGATCATGATGCGCAAAACAAACCGGGATACCGAAGTCGGCGGCTATCGCCTTAAGGCCGGCAGCTTGGTGATTTTCAACGTTTACAATGTCCATCATCACGGCGGTTTATGGCGTGAACCGGAACGCTTCGATCCCGAGCGCTTCTTAAGCAGCGAAAGCCGGCGATTATCCTTCATGCCTTTCGGCGCCGGCGAACGCATCTGCATCGGCAATCATTTTGCGATGCTGGAAAGCCAGGTATTACTGGCCATGATCATTCGAGAGTACGACTTCGAATTACTGAACCCGGCGGAAGCCGAAATCGAGATGATGGTCAGCCTCCGGCCCAAAGGCGGCGTGCCGGTTAGAATATGGGCGCGTCGTTCCAACGAAGGCAACAAATAAACATTCCGGCCCGGCCGTACGCGATTCGATCGGGTTTCATCGGTCACAAGCGGGTCAATGGGTTTTAAAATCGCCGAGCCGGTAGCTGCAAAAGCCGGAAACCGGTTCGATTTTCATGATTCGCTGGACCAGGCGGCGCGAAAAGTATCATTTATTTCGGAGTATGCAGTGCAAACAGTTAACTTGCTTCAGTTAAAGCCATCGTTATCGCGGCCGGTCCAAATCGTAGCGCAATCGAAGGCGCTCGAAATCATCATCGCCTGGAACCGGCGACAGCCGGTCAGGCCGCGGGCGACAGTCGCGGCAACTTCTGTTAGGCGCGTCGGCGGCACCGAAAATTGGTTCGTCTTTCCGGCGAAACCGAAACATTGCGTATGGCAGTCAATAAGATTGACGTTATCCGGTTATCGGAGCGATTTGGTGGTAGACCGATGGTTTTGAACTACTCCGCTCTGGAAGCCCTCCGTAGCCACCATCCGGCCTGGCGATTGCTGCGGTCGGACCATGCGCCGTTGATTGCCGCGTTTTTGCATAATGCTTTCGTCGTTCCTAATAAACGGGTCATTGCCGCAGCCGATTTGGCCGAGGCCTTGGAAGACCAGCTTTACGCCTTGCGCGAAAGTCTCGGTCCCGAATCCTTTCCCAAATCAGCCGCCGAATACTTGAACGACTGGTCGGGCCCGGACAAAGGCTGGCTGCGCAAGTTTTACCGACAGGGTTCGGACGAGGCCCAATTCGATTTGACGCCGGCCACCGAAAAAGCCATCGCCTGGCTGGAAAGCCTAGGCGAGCGCAGTTTCGTCGGTACCGAATCGCGGCTTTTGACTCTGTTCGAACTCCTGAAACAAATGAGCGCAGGCAGCGAAACCGACCCGGAAAAGCGCATCGCCGAACTGAAGAAAAAACGCGACGAAATTGATGCCGAAATCGCCGGCATAACGGCCGGCGAGGTAGTTCTGCTGGACGACACGGCATTGAAAGACCGCTTCCAGCAATTCATGCAGATGGCGCGCGAGCTCTTGGCGGATTTTCGCGAGGTCGAGCAAAATTTCCGGATGCTGGACAGAAGAGTCAGGGAACGCATCGCGTTGTGGGAGGGTTCCAAGGGCGAATTGCTGGAGGAAATCATGGGCGAGCGCGATGCGATTGCCGATTCCGATCAAGGCAGAAGCTTCAGGGCGTTTTGGGATTTTCTGATGTCCAGCCGCCGCCAGGAGGAATTGACGGAGTTGTTGGAACGGGTATTGTCGCTGGAAGCCATCAAAACACTGAAACCGGACGGCCGTACCTGGCGCGTGCATTACGATTGGCTGGAGGCCGGCGAACACACGCAACGCACCGTCGCCCAGCTTTCCCAGCAACTCAGGCGTTTTCTGGACGACAAGGCTTGGCTGGAAAACCGCCGCATCATGGATATCCTGCGCGGCATAGAGACCAAGGCCCTGGCCATGCGCGAAACGCCTCCGGCCGCCGCAATCACGGACATTCCGGACATGGCGGCCAAGCCGGAGTTGCCGATGGAGCGCCCCTTGTTCACGCCTTCGGTTAAGCCAACGATAAGCGAGATCGCCGTCGAAACCGGCGATGCCGACGTTAACGTCGACGCCTTGTATTCCCAGGTCGTCATAGACAAAACCCAATTGGCCAGCCATATCCGCCACGCACTGCAGGATAAATCGCAAGTCACGCTAAGCGATTTGGTAAAATCGCGGCCTTTGCGGCAAGGTTTGGCGGAGCTGGTGGCCTATTTGCAACTCGGTAGCGAACAATTTAAAACGGTATTGGACGAACATACGGAAGAGTCGATCACTTGGCAAATCCCCGACGCGTACGGCGAAACCGTTATTGAACGCCGTGCCCGCCTGCCGCGTATCATCTATGTCAGAAGTTGATGGATAACCATATTACAACGGAACAAGAAAGCAATTTGCCGGCGTTGGCGGTCACCTTGCTGAAAAGCGTCGTCTATCGGGAAAGCAACGCGCGTTTATGGTCGGACTTGATGCAATTGCAGGCGCGGGTACGCGATTATATGGCGGTGATCGGCTTGGAGTTGGTATTGGACGAAGCCGAAGGTTACGCCTTTTTGCGTTCAAAAACCGAAGCCGGTGACGAAGCCGAAACGTTGCCGCGCTTAATCGCGCGGCGGCCGTTATCGTTTTCGGTCAGTTTATTGCTGGCCTTGTTGCGCAAGAAGCTGGCCGAGTTCGACGCCGCCGGCGGCGACACATTACTGGTGCTTACGCGAGACGAAATCGTCGAGCTGATCCGGGTGTTTTTGCCGGACAGCAGCAACGAGGCGCGCTTGATCGACCAAATCGAAACCCAAATCAACAAAGTCGCCGAACTGGGTTTCTTGCGTAAACTCAAAGCCGGTTCGGCCAACAGCTACGAAGTCAGGCGCATCTTGAAAGCCTACGTCGACGCCCAATGGCTGGCCGATTTCGACGCCAAATTGGAGGCTTACCGGGCCGAATTGAGTGGCGGCGGAGAGGAGAAGCAGTGAACGAACCTTACACCTTGGAACTCGATTTCGTAGCCGAAGACGCCCTGTCCGGTTTTCGGTTGATGCGCTTGGAAGTCCTGAATTGGGGCACCTTCGACGGCCGGGCTTGGACCTTGAAACTGGACGGCAGAAACGGCCTGCTCACCGGCGATATCGGTTCCGGCAAGTCGACGCTGGTCGATGCGGTGACGACCTTGCTGGTGCCCTCGCACCGGGTGGCATACAACAAAGCCGCCGGCGCCGATGCCAAGGAACGCAGCCTGCGCTCCTACGTGTTGGGCCATTACAAGTCCGAGCGCAACGAAGTCACCGGCACTGCCAAGCCCGTAGCCTTGCGCGAAGCCGGCAGCTATTCGGTGATACTTGGCGTTTTCCATAACGCCGGCTATGACAAGACCGTCACGCTGGCGCAGGTGTTCTGGTTGAAAGACAGCCAAGGCCAGCCGGCCCGATTTTACGTCGGCGCCGAGCGCGAATTGACCATCGCCGACGACTTTGCCCGTTTCGGCTCCGACATCAATCGATTGCGGAAACGTTTGCGCGATTCGGGTGCGAGCATAGAAGACAGCTTCAGCAAATACGGCGCCTGGTTTCGCAGGCGCTTGGGCATAGACAACGAACAGGCGATGGAATTGTTTCATCAAACCGTATCGATGAAATCGGTCGGCAATTTGACCGACTTCGTGCGCAGCCATATGTTGGAACCTTTCGATACCGTATCGCGCATCCATGCGTTGATCGCTCATTTCGACGACCTGAACCGGGCCCACGAAGCGGTATTGAAAGCCAAGCGCCAAGTGGAACTGTTGACGCCGTTGACGTCGGATTGCGGCCGGCACGACGAGCTCGGCGCCGACATCGCCCGGCTGCGCCAGGCCCGCGATGCGCTCAGAAGCTATTTTTCCCGCTTGAAACTGGCCTTGCTCGAAAAGCGGTTGGTTTTGCTGCAAGACGATTGGGACAGGCAGAATGCCCAAGTCAAGCGCTTGGAAACGCAGCGCGGCGGGCAAAACCTGAAAGTCTCGGAATTAAAACAGGCCGTAGCCCAAAACGGCGGCGACCGTTTGGAACGCCTGAAGGCCGATATCAAAGCTAAGGAAAAAGCCAGAGATTGGCGCAAACAACGGGCCGACCGCTATGCGGAATTGTTGCGGCAAGTCGGAGAACGACCCGCCGCCGATGATGCGGCGTTTTTGCTGCAACGCAAGCAATGGTCGGCGAGAGCGGAAAGCCTAAAACAAGAAAGTGCGGAATTGGAAAACCGCGAACGCGAGTACGATTTCAACTTTCGAACGATCCGTGATCAACACAAGGATTTGTTGGAAGCGATTGCCGCCTTGAAAACCCGGCGCAGCAACATCGAGCAGGCGCAAATCGCGATACGGGCGGCCTTGTGTCAGGCTCTGAACTTGGCCGAAGACGATATGCCTTTCGCCGGCGAATTATTGCAAGTGCACGGCGACGAAAAGGATTGGGAAGGCGCGGCCGAACGTTTGTTGCGGAATTTCGGCTTGTCCATGCTGGTGCCGGACCGGCATTATGCGGCCGTGGCCGATTGGGTCGACCGTAACCATTTGAAGGGACGCTTGGTTTATTTTCATGTGCGGCCGCCGCGGCGCACGGAGCTGCCCGACTTGCACCGTGATTCCTTGGTGCGCAAACTGGCGATCAAACCGGATTCGCCGTTTTACGCTTGGCTGGAACGCGAATTGGCTCACCGTTTCGACGTGGCTTGCTGCGAAACGCAGGAGCAGTTTCGCCGAGAACAGCGGGCGGTCACCCGAACCGGTCAGATCAAAGATCCGACAGGTCGCCACGAAAAAGACGACCGCCACCGTATAGACGACCGCGGCCGCTATGTGCTGGGCTGGAGTAACGCGGCCAAGATTGCCGCGCTCGAAGGCCAAGCCGGACGGCAGGAAAAGCAAATCGCCGATATCGGCGGCCGAATCGGCGCATTGCAAGCCGAGCGCAAAGCCCTGCTCGACGGCTTGGCGGTGTTGGCGAGATTGGAAGAATTCGACCAATTCGAAGACTTGGATTGGCCCAGCGTGGCCGCCGACATCGCCCATTTGGCAGAAGAGCTCCGCCGGCTGGAATCGGCATCGGATTTGTTACGCCAGTTGACCGATCAGTTGAAAGAGGTCGAAGAAGAGCTGAGCCGGACCGAAGCCGCGTTGGAGGAAGCCCGAGACAAGCGCTCCAAGGCCGAGCAAAAACGCCAGAGCGCCGAAGAACTCAAAGAACAAACGCTGCCGCAAATAACAGCCGACGCCGAATCCTTGCTTGCCAAATTGGATGCGATACGCGCCGAAGCTTTGGGCGAGCATCAATTGACGGTCGAGTCTTGCGACAACCGCGAGCAGGATACAAGGACGTGGCTGCAGACGCGCATCAACAACGAAGAAGCCAAACTAAACCGGCTGCGCGACCGAATCATCCAGGCGATGATGACTTTCAAGGACGAATTCAAACTGGAGACCGCCGAATTCGACGCCAGCCTGGAAGCGGCCTTCGAGTACCGGAAGTTGCTGGACAAACTGGCCGGCGACGACCTGCCGCGCTTCGAAGCCCGCTTTAAGGAATTGTTGAACGAAAATACCATTCGCGAGATTGCCAACTTCAATTCTCAATTGTCGCGCGAACGCGAGACCATCAGGGAGCGCATCGGCCGCATCAACGATTCGTTGACGCAAATCGATTACAACCAGGGCCGCTACATCGTGCTGGTGTCGCAGCCCAGCCCCGACGCCGACATCCGCGATTTCCAGAGCGATCTTAGGGCCTGCACCGAAGGCGCGCTCACGGGGTCGGACGATGCGCAATATTCGGAAGCCAAATTTCTGCAAGTCAAAACCATCATCGACCGCTTCCGCGGCCGCGAAGGCTTGACCGACCAGGATAAGCGCTGGACGACCAAGGTGACCGACGTCAGGAATTGGTTTGTGTTCGCCGCCAGCGAACGCTGGCGGGCCGACGATAGCGAGCACGAACATTATTCCGATTCCGGCGGTAAATCCGGCGGACAGAAAGAAAAACTGGCCTACACGATTTTGGCGGCCAGCTTGGCTTATCAATTCGGTTTGGAGTGGGGCGCGCTGCGTTCGCGCTCGTTCCGCTTCGTCGTCATCGACGAAGCCTTCGGCCGCGGTTCCGACGAATCCGCCCAGTACGGTTTGCGCCTGTTCGAGAAGCTCAACCTGCAATTGTTGATCGTCACGCCCTTGCAGAAGATACACATCATCGAGCCCTTCGTCTCCAACGTCGGTTTCGTATTCAACGAACAGGGCCGCGCCACGCAATTGCGCAACCTGTCGATAGAAGAATACCGCGAAGAAGCCGCGCGCCGGAATGCGGCAGTCGATGGCGTTTGATTCGCGGCACGGACAAGACGATGAAATCCAACTGGACCCGCCCCGCCGATTTGCGCGCGCAAGTGCAAAAACTGTGGGACAAGGGCGAATTGCTGGCGGCTTTGCTGGACACCGAGTCCCGCTTTCCCCGGCGTTTGCTCTTGAAATGTCCGACTTCGAGCGAAATCGCCCAAGGCTTCGATGAGGTAAGGGCCTGGGCGCAAGCGCTGGTAAACGTCCGCCATTGCCGGATAGAAATGAAGACGTTTTCGCACCGGGTGTTCGGCACTAATTCCCTGCCGGCCGAGGCCTGGCTGGATGACCCGGACGACGCGTTTAGCTGGCTGGGCAAGCGCGGCGAAGCCGAAGTTTTTCAGGGCTTGGTCAGTCTGACCCGGACCCGGCAGCCCTTGTTATTGGCTTGGCTGGCCAAGAAGCCCTTGAAAGCTTTCGAGCTGGCGAATGCCTGGCCGCTGCTGCTGGACGTGGTCGCTTGGCTGCAGGCGCACCCGCGGCCCGACATTTATCTGCGTCAAGTCGATATTCCCGGAGTGCACAGCAAATTCATCGAGGCGCACCGGGCGGTATTGGCGGAATGGTTGGATCTCTGTCTACCGGAGGAAGCGATAAACACCGATGCCATTGGCGTGAGCCGCTTTGCAGCGCGTTACGGTTTCCGCGAAAAACCCGAACGCATACGCTTTCGGATTCCGGACGGTTTAATATCGCCACTAGCAGGCGCGGGAATGGCCGACGTCGCACTGGACACAAACAGTTTCGCTGCATTGCCGCCCTTGGCCGGCCGTGTGTTCATCACCGAAAACGAAACCAACTTTTTAGCTTTTCCCGCCGTACCCGGCAGTGTGGTCGTTTTCGGTGCCGGGTACGGCTGGGAAAGCTTGGCCAAGGCTGGCTGGATGGCGAATTGCAAACTATATTACTGGGGCGATATCGACACTCACG
The DNA here is from genome assembly GCF_054172045.1 of Methylomonas sp. MgM2. Classification (NCBI taxonomy): domain Bacteria; kingdom Pseudomonadati; phylum Pseudomonadota; class Gammaproteobacteria; order Methylococcales; family Methylococcaceae; genus Methylomonas; species Methylomonas sp. MgM2. The sequence continues at coordinate 274,203 of NZ_JBSYXO010000001.1, forward strand.
GTTTCGCGATTTTGAACCAATTACGTACCCGCTTTCCCCACGTGGAATCCTTGTTGATGGATCAGGAAGTTTTGACGGCACATGAAGCGTCATGGGGATACGAAAAAGACCAAGCATTGCAGGACTTGCCGTTTCTGACGCCGGACGAACAAAGTTTGTTTGACGCGCTGCGTTACAACCGAATCAGGAAAAACTTACGCCTGGAACAGGAATTTGTCGGTTTTAGCTGGCTCGAAAAGGCATTGGCAAAGCTTATTGTATAGTCTTGAAGCATATCGGACCGTTTTCAGCAAGCGTCTGTCTTTACGTCAAACATTCGCCAACCAGTTCGGCATGGCCGGTTTCGTCTATGCTCTCCAGATGCACGTCGTAACCCCAAAGTCGGGCGACATGGAGCAATACTTCCTCGGTGGTATCGCCCAAGGGCCGGCGATTGTGCATGTAGTGGCACAGGGTCAGCGAGCGGTCGCCGTAAACATCCGCATTCCAGACTTGAATGTTGGGCTCTCGATTGCCCAAGTTATATTGTTCGGCGAGGGTTTGGCGAATTTGCCGGTAGCCGGCGTCGTCGTGTATGGCGGCGATGGTCAGTTTGTCGTCCCGGTCGTCGTCGAGTACGGTGAACAATTTCATTTCCCGGATCAAATGCGGCGACAGGAATTGGGCGATGAAGCTTTCGTCTTTGAAATTACGCATCGCATAATCCAGCGTTTTGACCCAGTCGGAACCGGCAATATCGGGGAACCAGCGTTTATCCTCCCCGGTCGGTTCCTCGCAGATGCGGCGGAGATCGCGGAACATGGAAAAACCGAGCGCGTAGGGGTTGATGCCGCTGTAGCCGCGGTGATAGAAAGGCGGTTGATAAACGACGTTGGTGTGCGATTGCAGAAACTCCATCATGAAGCCGTCGGTCAGCTTGCCTTCGTCGTACAAATGGTTCAATAGCGTGTAATGCCAAAACGTGGCCCAGCCTTCGTTCATGACTTGAGTCTGGCGTTGCGGATAGAAATACTGGGCGATTTTTCGGACGATGCGGACGATTTCCCGTTGCCAGGGTTCCAGGCAAGGCGCATTTTTCTCGATGAAATACAGCAAGTTCTCCTGCGGTTCGGCCGGGAAGCGGCGTTCGTTTTTTTGTTCCTCGGTATCTTCTTTGGGCGGCAATGTCCGCCAAAGATCGTTCAGCTGCGATTGCAAATACGCTTCGCGTTCGCGCTGGCGGGTTTTTTCCTTTGCGATGGAAAGTTTGGCCGGGCGTTTGTAGCGGTCCACACCATGGTTCATCAATGCATGGCAGGAATCCAGAATCTCTTCGACGGCGACTTCGCCGTGCCGCTCTTCGCACTCCGATATAAAATTACGCGCAAACACCAGATAATCCAGAATACCTTCGGCGTCGGTCCAGGTACGGAATAGATAATTGTTTTTGAAGAAAGAGTTATGGCCGTAGCAGGCGTGGGCGATTACCAAAGCCTGCATGGTCATGGTGTTTTCTTCCATCAAGTAGGCGATGCAAGGATTGGAGTTGATGACGATTTCGTAGGCCAGACCCATTTGGCCCCGTTTATAACTTTTTTGAGTGGTCATGAATTGTTTGCCGAACGACCAGTGATGATAGCCTACCGGCATGCCGACCGAGGAATAGGCGTCTATCATCTGTTCGGAGGTAATGACTTCGATTTGGCTAGGATAGGTATCCAGATCGTAGTGCGCGGCAACCCGGCCGATTTCCCTGTCGTAAAGGCGCAGCAGGTCGAAGGTCCATTCGGAGTCTTCGGAAAGGGGTTGGCGGCATTTGACCGCTTGATTATCGGCCGGTACTTCGAATGATTTTTCTGTCATTTTGCGACCTTCTTCCGGAACAGTTCGCGGAATACCGGATAAATATCCTCCAGTGTCAGAATACGCTGCATCGTGAAATGGGAGCTTACCGACTTAACGTATTCGTACTCCTCCCATAGGCTCTGCGGATTCTCGGCCTGGATTTCGACATAGGCGTAATATTGCACCAAAGGTAGAAGCTTGTTGATCAGCAAGTCTCGGCAGAAAGGCGAGTCGTCGTTCCAGTTATCGCCGTCGGAGGCCTGAGCCGCGTAGATATTCCAAGCCGAGGTCGGATAGCGGTCTTGAATGATTTCATACATCAGCTCCAATGCGCTGGAAACGACCGTGCCGCCGGTTTCCCTCGACGTGAAAAAATCTTGTTCGTCAACTTCTTTGGCCATCGTATGGTGGCGAATGAATACGACTTCGATGCGTTCGTAACTGCGGGTCAGAAACAAATAAAGCAGCATGAAAAAGCGCTTGGCGATGTTTTTTCGTTCTTCGTCCATGGAGCCGGACACGTCCATTAGGCAGAACATCACTGCTTGGCTGGTGGGCTGCGGTTTGTCCACTCGGTTTGCATAACGTAAATCCCAGGTATCTAAAAACGGTACGCTAGCAATACGAGCCTTCAGTACCTCGATCTCCTTTCGCAGCTCTGCCGCTTCGGGGCTGTCGGTCTGTCCCTTCGCTTCCAGTTCGGCCAAAAGTTCCTCAGCCTCTTTAAGCTGCTGTCGCGGCCCCGCTGCCATCGCCAGACGCCGGCCGATCGCCTGTTTCATCGAGCGCACCACATGCAGGCTGGAAGGGGTGCCATCGCTGGTAAAACCGGCGCGTACCCGTTTGACTTCGGGCACGGCGGAGAGCTGCTTCTTGACCAAGTCGGGTAGAGCGAGATCTTCGAAGAAGTAGTTCATGAATTCTTCTTTGGACAATTCGAAGACGAACTCGTCCATGTCTTCCCCGTCCGGCGAGGCGCTGCCTTGACCCGAGCCGTCCTCCGGACGCTTCACGCGGTCGCCGGTCACGAATTCTTTGTTGCCGGGGTGAACGATGCTGCGGCTACCGCCTGGCCCGTGCTGGAATAAGGGTTCGCGGAGGTCCTTGGCAGGAATCGAAATTTTCTCGCCACGCTCCAAGTCCGCCACGTCTCGGCCGGATACAGCATCCGTCACCGCTTTGCGGATTTGATCCTTGAAACGGCGAAGGAAGCGCTGCCGGTTGACGGCGCTGCGGTTTTTACCTGAAAGACGGCGATCGACGAATTGATTCATAATGTTTCTGTATAAAAATTATTGCCCCTTCAAAAAAGAAGTAGTAAGGCGAAAAAACATGGCTGCCACCGTCTGATATTACACCTCTAACTTTACTAACCAAGATGAATTGAAGTGCGATCAAGTTCCGGCTCACGACGACTTTCTTGCTCTTAAAAACCATTCAGCCAACAGGCGTACTTGTTTTTCCGTGTATCCTTTGGCCACCATCCGGTCAACGAATTCGTGATGTTTTTTCTGTTCATCGCTGGAAGCCTTGGTATTGAAAGAAATCACAGGCAGCAAGTCCTCGGTATTGGAGAACATCCGCTTCTCGATGACTACGCGCAGCTTTTCGTAACTGGTCCAAGCCGGGTTCTTGCCGTGATTTTGTGCTCTCGCCCGCAACACGAAGTTGACCACCTCGTGGCGGAAGTCCTTCGGATTCGCGATGCCGGAGGATTTTTCGATTTTCTCCAATTCCGCATTAAGCTGGGCGCGATCAAGGATCTCGCCGGTATCCGGGTCTCGGAATTCCAAATCCTGGATCCACATGTCGGCATAGGTAACGTAACGGTCGAAGATATTTTGCCCATACTCGGAGTAGGATTCCAAGTAGGCGGTTTGCAGTTCTTTCTCGATGAACTCGGCATAGCGCGGCGCCAGATACTCCTTTAGATAGTTGATGTAGCGCTGTTCGACTTCGGGAGGAAACTGTTCCTGCTCGATTTGCTGTTCCAATACGTACAGCAAATGAACCGGGTTGGCCGCTACCTCGACATGGTCGAAATTGAACACCTTGGACAGGATCTTAAAAGCAAAACGGGTGGAGATACCGGTCATACCTTCATCGACACCGGCAAAATCACGATATTCCTGATAGCTTTTGGCTTTCGGATCGGTTTCCTTTAGATTTTCCCCGTCATAGATGCGCATCTTGGAATAGATGCTGGAGTTCTCGGGTTCTTTCAGTCGAGTCAATACCGAAAACTGGGCCAACATTTCCAAAGTGCCGGGTGCGCACGGCGCTTCACAGAGGGAACTGTTGTGCAGGAGCTTGTCATAGATCTTCACTTCGTCGCTGACGCGTAAACAATAAGGCACCTTGACGATGTAAATGCGGTCCAAGAACGCCTCGTTATTCTTGTTGTTGCGGAAGGTGGTCCATTCGCTCTCGTTGCTGTGAGCGAGCACAACGCCGTCGAACGGGATCGCGCCGAAACCTTCCGTACCCTTGTAGTTGCATTCCTGGGTCGCGGTGAGCAGAGGATGCAAGACTTTGATAGGCGCCTTGAACATCTCCACGAATTCCATCAGACCTTGGTTGGCAAGACACAACCCCCCCGAATAACTATAGGCATCCGGATCATCCTGAGAATATTTCTCAAGCTTACGGATATCGACCTTGCCCACCAATGAGGAAATATCCTGGTTGTTCTCATCGCCCGGCTCGGTCTTGGAAATTCCAACTTGGCTCAATATCGACGGCCAGCGCTTGATCACACGAAATTTACTGATATCACCGTTAAACTCGTGCAGGCGTTTAACGGCCCAAGGCGAAAGCACCTTGTTTAGATAGCGACGCGGAATGCCGTATTCCTGCTCCAATATATCGCCGTCCTCTACGGTCGAGAATAAGGCGAGCGGCGAGTCATTGACCGGCGAATCTTTAATTGCATAAAACGGTGTACCCTCCATCAACTGCTTGAGCTTCTCGGCCAGTGAGGACTTGCCGCCGCCTACCGGCCCAAGCAGGTAGAGAATTTGTTTCTTCTCTTCCAAACCTTGGGCGGAATGGCGGAAATACGAAACGATCTGCTCGATGGTTTCTTCCATGCCGTAGAATTCCTTAAAGGCAGGATAGATCTTGATTACTTTGTTGGAGAAGATGCGCGACAGGCGCGGGTCTTTGCGAGTGTCCACGAATTCAGGTTCGCCGATTGCCGATAGCATCCGCTCGGTCGCGCTGGCGTAGGCCATGTGATCGCTTTTACACAGATTCAGGTATTCTTCGAGGCTGTATTCCTCTTCTTCCCGGCGGTAACGGGCGGTATAGTGGTTAAATAATGTCATAGTTTCACCTCCGGTTGGATAAGATAACGATCCGTTAACTGGTTTATACGCAATGGCCATGCCAATTTGCAATCGGCCATTTGGCCTATTTATACGACCCTATTGCGCCATTTTGGTGCCACGATTTAGGAAAATAAAATCCATGCACATAACAGGGTCAATGCTGTGCAATCATGGTGCGAAATCTGTTTTGTTAGGTTTATACCTAGGATTACTTAAGCGAAACTGATTTTTTCGGAAATCTTCAACGCGCGAGTAGTTTGTGTTTTTCGATAAAGCGGCAACGGTTTATTAAGGATTCTCGTTTAAGGCCGGCTTTGATAAAAACATGTACTTCAAAATCCGTTCAACTTCAAGTCGATTTCTGAGGACTGCGCCAGATGCGTCCGTTGAAGGCGCCGATGTTTGGCGTTGACCAGAATTTCCCGCCGTTGTTCATTGCCGGCTTTTGACCAATCGCATATTTCTCGTAGCGTTCGAAAACAGCCAAGGCAAACGTCTTGCTTGTCTAAACAGCAGTTTCGGATGCAAGGCGAAGGAATGTTTTCGGTGTCATCAATCATGCATTTAAGCCTGCGAAGAAATTGCGAGCGGCTTTGACGTCGAATGCGATTTGGTCTCTTAAGTCCGTTAATGAAGAAAAACGTTTTTCGTCGCGCAGTTTGGCTTTGAAATTTACTTCGACGTAGTGGCCGTAAATATCCTGGTCGAAATCGAATAAATGGGTTTCCAACACCGGTTTTTCCCCGCCGTCGACAGTGGGTCTATTGCCGAGATTGGCGACGCCGTGTAATTCCCGGTTTCCCACGCCCGTCATCGTTACGGCGAATACGCCGACTAACGGCGTGTTTTTACGAAACATTTGCAGGTTCGCCGTTGGAAAACCCAATTGGCGCCCGCGTTTGTCGCCGTGAGCCACCCGGCCGCAAATCGAATAGTCCCGGCCCAAAAGCAGCTTTGCTTGGGCCAAGTCGCCTTCTCCCAATGCATCGCGAATCAAGGTGCTGCTAATGCGGAGGCCCTCTAATTCAAACGAATCGGTGGATTCTACGCTAAAGCCGTATTCTTCGCCGCGATGCTGCAATAAAGCAAAGTTACCCCGCCTGGCTTTGCCGAAATGAAAATCGTCGCCGATGACTAAATGCTTTAGCTGTAGTTTTTTCACCAGAATATCGAGAATGAATTTTTCGGCGTCGTAGTCGGCTAGGGTACGATTGAAAGGCAGGACCAGCAATTCGTCGATAGGCAATTTGGCGAACTGAATGACTTTTTCTCGCAAACGGGTCAAGCGAGACGGCGCGTGATCGCCCAGAAAATATTCCAAGGGCTGAGGTTCAAATACCATAGCCACCGTCGGAAGTTTTAAGCGCCTGCCATGCTCGGCTACCCGTTCGATTACCCGTTGGTGTCCCAAGTGTAGGCCGTCGAAATTGCCGATAGTCAGTATGCAGCCTCTACGTAGCGGCTCAAGGTGATTCAAACCACGAATTAAACGCATGTTTCGATAACGGTGAAAATGACCGATTTTATCAGCAACAGGCATTCCAACCTATCGTCATTTATAATGCTTCTTATGAAATCAGCCATTGTTTTTGTTGCATGATAGACACGCTGTACATCGAATCAGCGATATCCGGGCATCCTCGGGTATCGAGCATACGTCGGCGTTTTTCCCATGCGCGCGTCGTCGAATGTGAGCGTTTCGGTGAAGTGTTTAACCCGAAGGCACAAAATTTTCGTTTACAAAAGCGGCGCCCTGCCATGATATTGGCCCGCAAGCACCAAAAGTTCGTTTTGCCGGCCCCGGCCGGTTACGGAATTGGCGGTCAACGGAATTTTTATTTTTCGCACATGCTTAACTGTTTATATGACTGCCGCTATTGTTTTTTACAGGGCATGTACCAGTCGGCCAATTATGTCTTGTTCGTAAATTACGAAGATTTTTTTCAACCGATACGCGACATCTGCCGGCAAACGCCGGAAGAGCCGGTTTATTTTTTTTCCGGTTATGACTGCGACAGTTTGGCTTTCGAGCCGGTGACCGGATTTGCCGAGACTTTTTTGCCGTTCTTCGCCGAACTACCCAATGCCAGATTGGAATTACGGACTAAAAGCACTCAGATCAGAGGATTACTTCAGCGCGCCCCGTTACCGCAATGTGTGGTGGCGTTCAGCTTGTCACCGGAAACAGTGGCGGCCAAAGTGGAAGCGAAGGCGCCTTCGACGGCTAAGCGGATCGAGTCGATAGCCAAGTTGCAGCAACAAGGGTGGCCGATAGGCTTGCGTTTCGATCCCTTGATTTATCAACATGATTACCGAAAGCAATATCGAGTCTTATTCGAACAGGTATTCTCCCGCATAGACCCTGATACCCTGCATTCCGTCAGTTTAGGAGTATTCCGTTTACCCGAGCATTTCTTCAAAAAAATCCATAAGTTGTATCCGGAGGAGAGATTACTCGCCGGTCCATTGGAAACAGGGTCGGGTATGGTGTCTTATCGCGGCGATCTTGAGCAGGCTATGATGGCCGATTGCAGTGAAATGTTGCTGCAATATATCTCGAAAGAGCGGTTTTTCCCGTGCGCGCGATAAAAAGAACGGTACTGGTCACTGGAGCGAGTTCCGGCATAGGCAGGGCAATCGCCAGAAGCTTGTTAAAACAAAACCATGTTGTAATCGGATCGTCCCGAGATACCCGCCGGTTCGAGAAAACGCATCCTGCCTTCATCCCAATCGAACTCGACTTATCGCGCTTAAACGATATTGCGTTTGTTGCCAAGCGACTGCAAAAGGATTTTCCCGAACTCGATGCGGTGATATTTGCGGCCGGCTACGGCCAATTCGGCTCTTTAGAGCAGTGGTCTTTTTCCCAGATACAGCAACAAATCACAGTGAATTTCACCGCACAAGCCTTGTTAACCCGGGCTTTATTGTCCAACCTCAAAAAAAAGCCGCATAGTAACTTGATATACATCGGATCGGAAGCCGCCTTAAAAGGCAGTCGTAACGGCAGCATCTATTGCGCAAGTAAATTCGCCTTGCGCGGTTTTACCCAAGCGCTAAGGGATGAATGCGGAAAAACGGGGGTGAGGGTCTCGTTGGTCAATCCGGGTATGGTCGACACGGCCTTTTTCGAAGCGCTGAACTTTATACCGGGCCGTCAGCCGGAGCAAGTCCTGCAAGCCGACGACGTGGCGGATGCCGTCGTCTATATATTGACTGCAGGTCCTTTTTGCGCGGTGGACGAGCTTAATTTGAGCCCGCTTAATAAAGTCATTGAATTTAAGAAATAAGCGGCATGTTGAGTAGATTTATTGTTTATTTTTCCTATTATCTAAAATCATGCAATGCATATAACGAATGTAAACATTTTTTTTGGCATTTATTGGAAGACGAGAGTGGTAAATTAAAATCTTATTTCGATATGCTGATGATCGCTTTGATCATATCCAGCATATTTTTACTATTTTACGATGTCGAACATGACTCCAGTATAATGGGCGGATATGCCGAAATTGGTATTCTGATTATATTTGCATGCGAATATTTACTTAGGTTGTGGATTTTTTCAGATACGCATAACATTATTATCGAAGAGTACGAAAGAGCGCTTTATCTAAATATAAAATTCAACTTAATACGCGCCTTGAATAAGGCATTGGCTAAAAAAATAGAGTATATAATCTCGCCTTATGCCATTATTGATTTACTGGCCATTCTTCCCAGCTACCGGCCTTTGCGTATTTTACGCATCTTTTTAATATTTAGATTATTCAAATTGGTTCGTTATTCGAACAGCATCAAGCTGTTCGCCGAAATCCTAGCCAGCAAGCGCTACGAATTATTAACTCTTTTGGTTTTTACGGGATTTTTCCTATTTATTGCCAGCGTATCCGTTTATATATTCGAATATCCGGAATCAGGAACCGATATCCATAATTTGTTCGAAGCATTTTATTGGTCTATCGTCACTTTGGCGACCGTAGGTTACGGCGATATTACCCCGCATACCGCCGCCGGCCGCACTGTGGCGATGATATTAATTTTCACTAGTGTCGGCATTGTGGCCTTTTTCACGTCAATTTTGATCTCGGCGTTTAACGAAAAAATGCCTGAGTTACGCGAAAATAAAATGAACGCGGACCTGGAAGCTTATAAATCGTTTATTATTATTTGCGGGTTTGGCCGTGTCGGACAGGAAATTGCGGAGCAGTTGCACAAGGATGGAGAAAAATTCGTCATTATCGATAGGGATGAGGGAAATGTTAATCTGGCTAGAAAAAGAAAATGTTTGGCAATTCTGAACGATGCAAGCCGCAATGATGTATTGATAATGGCGGGCATAAATCGCGGAGCTAGAGCGATATTGTGTATTACCGGCGACGACGTTGTTAATGTTTATATCACATTGACCAGCCGGTATTTGAATAAAGATATTAAGATCATTTCCCGGGCAAACCGGCATGAAAACGTCGATAAATTATATCAGGCGGGAGCGAATAACGTTATTTTGCCGTTTGAAGTTGCCGGACTGCTTGCGGCGGAATTTTTAGGACAACCTGTCGCATTCGAAGCCATTTCCGGCATATTGCGCGAACAGAGCGATATTATTATGGAAACGGTGTTGGTCAGGGAAAGTTCGCCGTTGGATAGCCAGAAAATTGAGCAGCTCGACTTACAACAGCATAAACTGACCTTGCTAGGCGTCATTAGTGCCAATACCGTCCATTTAAAACATAAGAACAAATATCGGGTTAAGCAGCAGCACTTTTACTTCAACCCGGAAGCAAATTTTATATTGCATCACGGAGATATTTTAGTGATATTAGGTAGAAAATACGGTATCGAACATTTCCGTAATCAAGTAGAGCGGCAGCGGCTGTTGAAAGGCTAGTAGATGAAAAATATCGCAGTATTCGGCTATAACCGCTTATCTTACGAGGCCATCAGCCGAATAGACACTGAAGACCATATGATTATGGTATTCGACTATAAATCGGCCAACATTGAAATAGCGCTGGAAAAAGGCATTAACGCAGCGATGATCGAGTTTCGCAGCGATGAGGATCTAAAAGGCATCGGAATAGGCAGTACTATCGATACGCTGTTTTGCTGTTTGGATGAAGACTCCGAGAATGTGTTTTTAACCCTGTCGGCGCGAGCGCTGGATAAGGATTTACAAATCATTGCCATCATCGAAAACCCTGAAGCCGCGGAAAAGCTATTGGCGGCCGGCGCCAATAAGATTATAGACCCGTACCAGATTTGCGGACGCAAGATTCACGATATGCTAAAACGGCCTGATATTACGGATTTGTTCGATCATACCGTATTCGGCCGGCATGATCTGAACTTGGCTGAAGTGGTGGTACCCGAAACCAGTTTTTTACAAGATGTACATATCAGCCGGTTGGAAATCGATACCCATTATAATTTGATTTTGATCGGTATCATTAATCCGCAAATGAGCGATCGAATGTATTTTGTCGCCGAGGAGCCGGATAGAAAACTTAATCCGGGCGATACCTTGGTTATTTTAGGTCCTTCACGGGAAATAAGAGCTTTTAAAAAGGATGTAAACAATGAATTTTGCGATATTTAGTCCGCGCAGTTGGTTTTTTCTGGGTTTTTTGGGTTGTTGCGGCATGCTGGCTTTCGGCGCCTATTTGCAGTTTGTAGAGGAAATGGAGCCTTGTCCGCTATGCATTTCTCAACGACTGGCGATTCTGGCCACCGGCACCGTCTTTTTGTTGGCGGCTATCCACAACCGGGCGCATAAAGCGTACGCCATCGGTGGCGCCGTGTCCGCGCTAATCGGCGCCGGGGTATCGACTCGTCATGTTTGGCTGCAACATTTGCCGCCGGATCAGGTCCCGGAGTGCGGTCCCGGACTGGAATATGTGTTTAAGCATTTTCCTTTGACCGATACGATAAAACTAATGTTGAGCGGTACCGGCGAGTGCGCGGAAATAGAAGGCGTTTTCCTGGGCCTGTCCTTGCCGGCGTGGACACTGGTTGCATTCCTGATGTTGGCGGCCTTTAGTTTGGCGACGATCTGGATTAAGAAGTTGCATGAGAACGCGCTTCAATAAGCCGTCATCCGTACCGAGGGGCAACACTTTGTTGCGGTTGTCGTTATCGTATCGAAGGGTACATAACATAGAAAGATAAGTATCGGATCGATGTATCTCATTTAACGTTATTCACAAATTGGATTACGACGTATCGGCCAACGTTAATAATCCGCCGCGATTTTTAACATAGCTCAATTTTCCTGGCTAACTTATTGATATTATTAAATAAATGGTTTTGATCGAAAATAGGTCAAATTAACAAATTTGTAATAAAAACCAATACTAAGCGCGTTTATTCCATCTTAATCCACAGAGTTATCCACAGCTTTGGTGGATAACTCCAATTCCTATAATAGCCATAACTACTTAGGGCTTTAACATTAAAACTACCTCGTCAAATATGGCTAAGCGCAGTGCTTTCTCAAATACAATTTTGCAAGTTGCGATTCCTGTCCCATTGGACCGCGTGTTCGATTATTGGCCGCCGCAGCAGGCCGATATCCAAGCAATCAAACCCGGCATGCGGATATCGGTGCCTTTCGGCAAGAGCACGAAAATCGGCGTGGTGCTGGACATCGTGGATGCCGATGCCGGAAGTATCGAACCGGAGCGTATAAAATCAGCCGGCAAGTTGCTCGACCTACAGCCTTTGCTGTCACCTGTCGATTTAACGCTGTTGCATTGGGTTAGCCGTTATTATCATCATGCGATCGGTGAAGTCGTTACCACAGCGTTTCCGGTAGCCTTGCGCAAAGGAAAGCCGGCCAATTTGCAACGCGAGTTATGTTACGGCCTGACTGAACAAGGCCGGCAGGCCGATTTAGACCATCTCGCGCGCGCACCCAAACAAAAAGCGCTGCTGAAGCTGCTGCAAAGCCAGAATCAGACCCTGGCCGATCACCAGCTGACCGAACACAAACCGGCGTTGAAAATCTTATTGAATAAGGGCTTGGTTCGGCAGCAGGAACCTGAGCCGGTCGCGAGTAACGCCATCCAAAACCAATCGGCACTGTCGCCTAGCCCGCAGCAGCGGCAAGCTATCGAGGCGGTTGTTGCGGAACTGGGCAAATTCTCGGTATCGCTGCTGCAAGGGGTTACCGGGAGTGGAAAGACCGAGGTTTATATGCAGATTATCGCTCACGCACTGGAGCGACGTTTGCAGGTGTTGGTATTGCTGCCTGAAATCACCTTGACTCCGCAGCTGGAGCGGCGTTTCCGGCTGCGCTTTGCCGTGCCTATCGTCTGTTTTCATTCCAAACTGAACGAGAGTCAGCGTATGCATGCCTGGCTGAGTATGCAAAAGGGCGATGCCGCGATCATGCTCGGTACGCGATCATCCCTATTCACGCCGATGCAACGGCCCGGTTTGATCATTCTGGACGAGGAACACGACAGCTCTTTCAAACAGCAAGAAGGCTTTCGCTTTTCGGCAAGGGACGTGGCTATCGCCCGAGCCAAGATGTTGAATATTCCGGTGCTATTGGGTTCGGCGACACCTTCGTTGGAAAGTTTATTCAATGTCAAGCGGCAGCGCTACCGTTTGTTGCAACTTTCAGCGCGGGCCGGCAATGCCATCGAACCGGAATTCCAGCTGTTGGATATCCGTAACAAGCCATTGAAAGCCGGATTGTCCGCTCCATTGATTGCCGGTATTCGTGCGACCTTGGACCGGGGCCATCAGATTTTGTTATTCCTGAATCGGCGAGGATTTGCGCCTGTTCTGATTTGTCACGGCTGCGGCTGGGTATCACGCTGCATTCGTTGCGATGCGAATATGGTGATTCATGTCGGCGAGCGCCGCTTGCGTTGCCATCATTGCGGTTTCGAGCAAAGCTTGATCAAGCAGTGCCCGGCCTGCAATGTAGGCGAGCTACAACCTCTGGGCATGGGCACGGAGCGTATTGAGCATTCCTTAACTGATTTGTTTCCCGGAAAAAACGTTATCCGGTTGGATAAGGATACTACGCAGCGTAAAGGCACGTTGGAAGCCTATCTGGAACAGATTCACAGCGGTCATGCCGATATCATTTTAGGTACGCAGATGTTGGCCAAAGGTCATCATTTTCCGGATGTGACGTTGGTGGCGATCCTGGACATCGACAGCGGTTTGTTCAGTGTGGATTTTCATGCAGGCGAGAAACTGGCACAGATGATAATTCAGGTAGCCGGCCGCGCCGGCCGCGCCAATAAACCCGGCAGGGTCGTTTTGCAAACCCGTCAGCCTCAGCATCCCTTGCTGACGACATTGATAGAGAAGGGCTATCAGGCTTTTGCCGAAACCGCTTTGCAGGAGCGCAAACAAGCGGGCCTGCCGCCATACAGTCATCAGGCTCTGTTCCGGGCACACGCCGGTAATGCGCAACCGCCGCAACAGTTTTTGAAAGCCGCCGTTCAACTGATCGGCCAATTCAATTCCGGCAAAACCAAAGTGTTTGGTCCGGTTCCCGCTCCGATGACTCGCAGAGCCGGCCAATTCCGTTTTCAGTTGTTATTGCAAAGTCCGGATCGAAAAGATCTGCATCGACTGTTGGATGCCGTATTGCCGGAAATCGCAAAACTAAAAGAGGCGAGCAAGGTGCGCTGGTCTTTGGACGTCGATCCGGTGGACTTGTATTGATCTCAGGCTGTTAGCGTCAAGCTGGCCGTCATCATGATCGCCGCGACCGCGGCGTTCGCTTCCATGAAACCGGAGAGTGTCGGCTTCCGGCGGGAAAGATTGCTAGCCATCCCTGGCTAGCAATCGCGCCTACACCGCCACGTGATTGCCTGCGGCGGCCCTGGCCGTCCGCGTCACCTCGGCTTTGACCCAGCAAGGGGATCAAAGCCTTGGCTCTCGCATGACTCGACGCCGTTCCGCGATGCCTTGCAGTTTTTCTAGTCGAAAAACCGCCCGGCGCTACGGCTTCCAGGGACTACTCAACCTTCACTCGCTGGCGCTTCGTTTCCAAGGTTTCGCAGCGTAAGCAAGTAGGTTATTTTGACCAAGCTTTTGAGTTACCCAGAATCATTTCATAGCGAGGCATGACACGCCCACCTGGATAAAGCGCCGAAATGGTGTAAAGACTTTATTGCTCTCCGTGAATCGCGGCATAGCAACGCGTGGCCATGCCGCATGGGAGACCAGAAATATACGGACAGGCTTGCTATTCGGTCCGACCCGTATGCTTTTTTACCAAGGCAAACGACAACGGCTCACGAGGAAAAATATATTGATTGCGGACCAAGAAATTAAGAACGAATTTCAATCTCTTTGGGATGAAATCCGAAAAATGGCAAGAATTCCAGATAACTACTCAATCCCGGGGATCAATTTTATTTATCCTGCGGCACCAAATAGCTTCCATAACTTACCCTTCCTTCTTGCCTATTCAGTCTTGGACGGTGTTCTCAGCGAAATCATCCAGCAAGGTGTATTTACATGTAGATCATGGATGCTTGGTAAGAAGATGGAGGCGTCGGTAACTGCAATTTCTTGGCAGGACTATAACCTTATAGCGGAGGGGCGAGAAAAACGCAATCGCTTAGCGCATGATTCTGTCCTACTGTCCAAAGTCGAATGTCTTCAGTACATTCATGCGATTGAGAGAGCTAATAGCTTGGCAAGTGGTCGAGTGAAATCTGATCGTAAACAAATTACGCGCAAAACACAATTTAAGAAATGCACAGCAAATATTTAGCATCTGCTGTGCATCGATCTAAATCTCAAGCCAATGCTTTATCTAATATCGCTTGCGCTTGCTCGTACGATACGTTAAGCGTAGTGGCGACCATTGTTATCAGGTTGATTTTTGAAAGTAACGGCCACTGATTCGACAGAGCTTTGGCAGTGGCGATTTGTGTTGCTGCCATGATATACCTCCATTTCTTGTGGACTGGTGATCGGCATTTTAATTATGCCGGTTAACAGCATAGCTCATATTTAATAAAGTTCAAAAATTCAATGTGTTGTATAAACATTTTAAAACAGTTTATCAACATAATTAAGATGCTCCGGCAACCGAAAAGCAAGTCTTGGCAGTCAATCAATTCAAGGCCTTATTATCTTCATGAACGTTCGATTCGATTTAATCGAACATAGTTTCGTGGAATCGGTATCGATTTTTCAGCCCGCTTGGTTAAAGTCTCGGGGATCGACAAAAACCGGCCGTTTGATTTGGTGCTTTACAAAAGCTTCGGCAACCCGGGCGACGACATCGGTTTGAAAGTCTTTTTCGTACTGGACGTCCAATACGTAGGCTTTGACGGTTAGCTTCAGCGCCAGGCCCAAAGGAATGACGGCTTCGGACGCGACGATCTTGACGGGTTTGGCCAGGTAGACGTAGCGGCTGGTCACGACGATTTCGTAAATCAGGCGCCGCGCCAATTCTATGTCGGCGTCCAATGCGACATGAAACGGGACGACGATCATCATATCCAGCGCGCCGGCATTGCCGGACGACACCACGTCGCTGATGAAGCGCGCGTTCGGTATGGTCACCAGGCTGTCGTCCAGCGTCAGGAGTTTGACCGAGCGCAGTCCGATGCTTTTGATCTCGCCGTAGACGTCGCCGAACTGTACGCGGTCGCCGACCAGGAACGGCCGGTCGAATAACAGGGTCAAGCCCGCTACCAGCGAGGCGACCAAGTCTTTCAGCGATAGGCCGATCGCTACCGCGGCGCCGCCGCCCAAGGCCAGCAGCAGTTCCTTGGCCGAGCTTAACGACACGTAAATCAAGAATGCGCCGCCGAAGATATAGATACAGAAGTTGATCGTCGTGACGATTTGTAGAAACAACAGGCGATACGACGGAAAATCGTCCGAGGCGCGGGTCGCAAAGCGGTTCAGAATACTGGCGGTCAACACCAGCAAACCTATCCCGGCCAATAACAGCGCGATACGCCAAACCTCGAATAGCTCGACGGCTTTGGTCAGCTGGCTAATGTCTTGTTCATTCATAAAGGCAATGTTTGGCTTGAAGGTAGTTCAACAAGGGATATTGATAGAGCGCGGCCAAGCGATAGACTTGCCCCTGCCCGCAGTCCAAAAGGTTAATGCGCAGCCCGAATTCCATCGCGCGCTTGACCACGCCTTCCGGTAAGCGGGTGGTCAACACCGCCTGATGCGGCGTTAAATTTTCATGGCGGGCGATGCTGGCAAACACGAATAATACGTCTTGCGGTATCTCGGATAACTTGGCGATTTCGGGTTCGTCGGGCAAGCCGACTCTGAGGGAGTTGTCGCCGATCTGATGCAGTGCGCTTAACCACAAATGCACGGCTAACCTTGGGTTGCCGCGCGATTGCTGCCGCAGCAGGCTGAAAAAACGATTCTCGATGTAAGCGGCATGTTCGCTGTCGCCTTGAATGCCGGCCGCTTCGATGATGTCGTCGTAGAAAATCCTGTAGCCGGTACGGGTATGGGCAGTCATGATCAATGCTTGTATCGCCCGCTCGGACCAGGGTTTCAAACGGATGACGGCGTCGAAATATTGGTGATTGCCATATACGCTATTCAAGTAAGCCCAGGCATAGACATTGAAGGCCACTGCCCAATACAGCTTGGGATTGGCTTGATTGATTATTTCCAAAAAGGTATCGAAGCCCACAAATCCATCTTGCTTGGCCAAAAACAGATTATGGGCATCGTCCACCAACAGCAGGGTCTTGGCTTCTATCGGGGCCTTGGGATGATTCGAGTTCGATTCGCTGTCGCACGGCAAGGTCGGAATGCCGGCAAACAAATGCAAGACCTGCTCCCGGCTGGTGAGTTTAGGCGGCACCGCGATCCGAATGATGTGTTCGGCCGCGAATGCTTTTTCCAAATATTGCAACAAACAGGTTTTGCCTCCGCCCTTGTGGCCGACGATGGCCACCGAGCGAACGGTATCGGTTTCGCTGCCCCACGATTTGAGTTGCGTATGGATTTCGTTCAATCCGAGCTCGGCGGGGCTGAGTAATTGCTCGGGAGTGAAGGCACCGATCAGCGAAAACGCGGATTTGTAATCGGCGGGCGGCGGCGATGACGCGATAAACCGGCCTCTATCCAGCGCGCTTTCGAGTTGGTAGCGGAAAATCTCGGCGGCTATACGCTTGGGTAGTTCGAAGCGGCCGATCCAGATCGTAGCCTGCCGCAGCAACATCAGCAAAACAATCAAACAAAACGCCGGTATCGCAAATAGGATTCCCCAGCGGCCGCTACAAACTTGCGCGATTTTTTGCCCGACCGCGCCGGGAATCAACTTGATTAGGCCGGCACCGATGATGCCCCGCCATTGATAAGCGAATACCATCGCAATCGCTACGGTCAAAACGAATAGCGTTCGGGTGGCGAAATGATAAATCAATCCTCGGCGTATCAGCCCTTCTATCGAGGCTAATACGCAGAAAATGAAGAACACGGTCAAGCCGAAGCTTTTCACGGCCCTATCGGCTTTACGCCTCAAATCCCACAATTTGGCGATCCGAATCTGCCGATTGATCCAGATGAAGTCGCATTGAAACAACTGCCGCAGCAAGCGATAGTAGATGTAGTAGCGTAGGTAAGGCAGCAACATCGCCAGCTCGGAAAATACCGTGACGGCCAGCAATTGTTGAACGAGTTGCAAAGCCAACAGCATCACCAGCCATTGCACATAAGGCAGGAGTTTTTGGATGGTCAGGGCCAGATAACGCGCCGAGTGGAATTTTCTGCTTTGCGTCACCAACACCAGGCGCCATTGATCCAATCGCTGCTTCAGTTGCTGGGTGGCGATCCAAATCCCCCATGGAATCAATAAAAACACCAGTAAGGCCAATAGGCTGGAGGCGATTTGCATCAAACCTTCCCAGCCTTGATGCAATTGCCGCCGAATTTCAAGCGACCGTAGATAGAAGGTTGCGCTCCAGCGGTAGGGAACGATGGTGAATTCGCGCCGGATGTCGAGCAGGCAGTCCTTGGACAGTTGCAACGGCGATAAGTCACCGCGGTCCAGCAACTGATTCAACAATTGCGAACGGATTTCACCGCTTTGCAACAATAAGCGATAGTGCAGATCGACACTGTCTTGCAGGCGGCTTTCGATTTTCTGTTGCAAGCCGTCCCGAAATTCTTTTGCCTCGGCATAGGCATTGGCATAGGTTCTAGCTTCGGCGGTATCGCCCATTTGTTCGAGCAGCTTCTGCGGATAATCCGGCAATTTCGGCAACGCCAAAGCATAACGCCCCGAAACCACTTTGCCGGTTTTATCGACTAAAGTGCGCCATATCCGCACGGCATTTTCGTATTCTTCTTTTATCTCCGGCAACGATTCCGGTTGCAATATCGAGCGCGCGAATTGGGCCAGTTTTTGGCTGATATCTTTATAAAAAGTGGCTTGTTGTTCCAGATCCGACACCCATTTGACCTGAAGGATGGTCAACTCGCTGCGGATGCGTTCCAGCTCGGCCCGTTCGGTGGCCAGGTCGCCACTCGCTCCGGCAGCTTGTTGAAGCACGGCCTGTTCGACGCGGGCCAACGATTTGGCGGCTTCTTTTTGTTCTTGCAGCGCCGATTGGTGCTCCTGCCGCAATTGCTTGACGGTATCGGCCTGAACCGACGCCTCGATTTGGGGACGCAAGATACTGCTTCTTTTGTCTTGCGGCAGACTGAGAATCTGTAAACGTAGTTCGGCGACCGTCCGCTGCAAATTCCAGACCTCGTCCGTTACCGACCGGAGATTATCCAAGGACGATCCGCAAATCAGAAAGGGATCTTGCGGCTGCGTCGCATCGATTTCCCGTTGTAAGTCTATGATGCGTTTGGCGACGGCCTCGTTGTCGCTAATATCGATCATGAACAAGGCATTCAACGCGATGTCCGTGACGACTTTGCCGTCGATCAACTGCCGCAAACCCCATTGCATCTTTTCCAGCTTGTTTTTGCGCTGGGCCAGCTCGTCTTGAATTTCGACGAAAGACGGGCACGATAAGTCATCGGCCGTCTGTCCAGCCCATACCGGCGGTACGAAAAAAACCATCAGCATCGCCAAACCGACTGCGAATGAACGGAACAGATAAGGTCTCGGTTTTTTTTTCATGGGAGTGGATGGTTAAAACGAACGCAGATTCGGCATGAGCGACAAAGAATCATATTGTGCTCGTAGTGACCCCGAATTGTCATCGAGTTTATGCCGGATAGACCAATTTGGGTATTTCGCAACTGCCTTAGGGTTGCGCTATAAACAAGTTCCCGAATTCGTTAGCGCAATATCACCAGTCAACCACAGGGTCGTAGCTTGCAAAGCGCGTCCTCGGCTCCTCCCGCAGTAAAAATGAAGTTACAGCCTGGGGAGTGCAAAGGCTTCAGCATTTGCTTAAAAAAGCTGAAGCTTTTTTACTCCTTCCCGGCCTCTCGACCAGCATTATTTTCGACCACGCCTATAGCGTTTATCGGACCTGCCGGATTAGGTCGGAGTCCTGCGCTTAATCAGCGGAACAGGGAGTAAGGTTAAGGCCGGGCGATACGTATTGTTTCGTTTTGGCTTGCTCCAATTGAATTCTTGCAAACCATTGCGGTAACGATTTTTCCCGCTGCCTGATTTCGGCCTTAATGCCCTTTTCGGTCAATTGGCTTTTGAAGGTAAGGGCTCTCTGCTTTTCCCGGAATACCCCCAACGAATAGCTGCCTTTGATGTCGCCGGACGATATCTGCCAAACATCTTCTAAGCCCTTGGCGTTCAGCATCAATTTGTTGATGCGCGACTGTTCGGGCGTTTTTGCTGCGGGATAATAAACCTGGTAATCGCTTGGAACGTCTATGTCTTTTTGAATAACCTCGTTGGCTTTTAAGGCATTTTCGGTCAGCCATGCCTTTACGCCGGTCTCGTCGCTAAACGGGCCGGCTTCAAAGCATTTCTTCTCGGCGGCCCGAATGACGGGCTTTGGCGGCTCGAACGCTTTCGTCGTTTTCGCCGGTTTATCGTCCTTCTTGACTGCCGGGGACGGCGCCGGCTTCAATTCCCATTTCTCTTTCTCCAAGTCGGCCAGCATCCATCGAATATCGTCGGCGCGCCAACGATCGATGTCCTGATCAACGATCCGGGCAATATCGGTTCCGCGCCTGGCGCGCCGGTATTCGGAGACCAACAATATCGGAGACGGGGAAACGCTGTTTTCGGTTTCGAAAGTCAAGCGGCCGATATGGAAATGCCAAAGCGCGAATATCAGATTTGCCAAGCAGAGCAAAAAAAACAATCGTTTCATGCGCCTTGCTCTCCGGAGCAATAAATCGATAAGCCTTTCAATACCAGATCAACGTCGACGACAGCCGGCATCGCTAACGCTGCGGCCAGGATTTCGGCATCGCCTCCGGTTAAAACCAATAGATAATTGCTGGTAAAGTTTTGCATGACGTAACTAACCAAGCCCACCGCCGCCTGCAGTACCCCGTTAGCGATCGCCGCGTTTGTTTCCGCCGCCAGTCCGGTTCGATAAGGTTGAGTGTTGAACGACAGCTCGGCCGTATCGAATGCCAACGCTTTTTTCATCGTCGCCAAGCCGGGACAAATCAAGCCGCCGAGATGCCGGCCGTCGGAGCGGAGCGCATCTACCGTGATAGCGGTACCGCAATCAACCACGCAGACATCGCCAACGTAATGCCTGCGCGCGGCTATCAATGCCAGCCAACGGTCCACGCCAAGCTTTTCCGGCGAGCCGTAAGCGTTTGTCACGCCAAACGCGTCGCCGGCGCTATGCGCTATCAACATACCGGCATTCGGCCACAGCGTTTTACAACATTCAATGACGATGCTGGTTGCCGACTTGGCGGAAACCGATGCAATGGCGATTTTTTCCGGCATCGGGAGCGTTTGCCAGCACGACCTCAAATTGTTTAAGAAATCGGGTTGACGATAATCCGAACAGCGGGCTTTTATCAAAGTACCCTTGTCTTCGACGCTCCATTTCAGCCGCGAATTGCCGATATCGATCAGTAGATTCATGATGCGCTGAAACTGACCTCGCCGGAAGCATAGGCGCGAATTTGTCCGCTTTCGTCTTCCAGCAACAACAAGCCTTGGTCAGTGATACCTTTGACTATGCCGTCATGGCGCCGGGAGCCGATAAAAAGTGTCGCGGCCTTCCCTTGCATGCAGTCGAAATCGCGCCATTCATTGACGACCTTCGGTAAGGCTTGTTGGTCGAAACCGGCAATTAGCGGCAGCATTTCATTTAATAAAAGCGCAACCAAACGATTGCGCCGGCCGGCGACGCTTTCACCGAGAATTTGCTCCAGATCGACCCAAACCCGATCGATGGTTTCCGCCTGCTGTTCGGGCAGGTAAAGGTTCAAACCGAGTCCTATCACCGCATCGCACGGCCCGCCGCTTTCGCCGGACACCTCGATCAAAACCCCGCCCAGTTTACGCTCCTGCCAATAAATATCGTTCGGCCATTTCAATCCGACATCCGTGGCTCCGATCCGATGCAAGGCTTTTACGACGGCAACGCCTACAGCCAAACTCAGACCGGCGATTGCCGCCGGTCCGTCGGGATAATGCCAAAGAACGGAGAGATAAATATTATGTCCGAAAGGGGAAACCCATGAGCGCCCTCGCCTGCCCTTGCCTGCCGTTTGATATTCCGCCAGGCACACTCTGCCGGACTCGTGTGTTCGGCAAGCGATTTCGGATAAATAGGCGTTGGTGGACGGCATCACTGCGTGTATTTCGAGCAGGGAGATCAAGGCGCCGGCCGATTCGTCGAGATAAGCGTCGAGTTGCCGCCTGTCCAGCAACTGCAACGGGCGCTGCAATTTGTAGCCTTTGCCGCTGACAGCGACGACTTCCACGCCTAACTGAGCTAAAACCTGCAAATGTTTCCAAACGGCCGTGCGGCTGACGGCCAATACGCCGGCCAAATCGGTTCCGGAATGAAACCGGCCATCGCCCAATAAATTCAGCAGGCGCTTAAGATTATCGGAAATCAGCATATTCATACGGCAGGCAAACGCTAAGTTGGGCGGCTATTGGATTAACGCTCCTTTTTCTCCCGAAGTTGTTGCATTTGTTTTTTGATGACATATTTGATCAACAACTCCCGATCATCTTCATTCATATTGATGTAATCCACACAGATCTCGAAAGGATGCTCCGGGTTGTGCCCGGAAACGTCCTTACAAGACACGACACGGCCGTAAGCGACGACAACGGCGAGAGACGAGGTTAACAGCATCCGCAGTTCCAATACGGTGCCGACCGGAATTTCCTGTTTATCGCCGAATGCGAGGCCCGATGCGCTTAAATTGACATCCCGCTTATCATGCCCGGAAAATTTGTTATCCTGGCCGGCAACGGCTTGCGTAAGCAGATTGATTTTGCTTTCTATGATTTTGAGATATTCGAGTAATTCAGGATCGCGTCGTTCCAGGCGCGGCGTTAAGGCCGCCGCTTCTTGGTTCAACACATCCAGCGCCGCGGTCACACCGTAGTCGCCCAACACATCGGCGGATACGTAACTATGCCCCGCCCGATCGTTCTCACCCAAGGCGCGATGGAGCAAATGTATCTTATCGTTGACTCTGAAATAGCGCCGTTTCTCTTCAAATTCGTCCGTCATATCGATTCTTCCAGCCGGTAAGGCTTTATTTTAATGCTAGCCGATGCGATAGGCATCAATCGGAAATCAACACATCGTGCCTTTTTAGCAAATCGTTTAGCTCCGTCCGCCTCACAACGGTGACCGCCAATATTAAATCATCAATACTCAAGCCCCTATCAAATAAAGATTCGGCTTCCACAAAAAGGTTGCCGATGTCGTACAGCTCCAGGGCCAAAAACATCGCAGCCGTATTTTTTAAGGTCATATGCTCCGAGTCTTGCCCCCGTTTTAGCTGATAAACGCCGTCATCGACAAACAACACGCCGACGCTTTGATCGAAAGCGGCTGTTGTCAGCATTTGATCCAAGGTCTCTTGCACGCGGCTATTCAAATTCGGCGGCTGCCGCATGACAAATAGATAATTTTTCATCCGATTCACCCAAACACGATCACACGATCGGCTTTCAGCGTGGCCTCCAGCCACTGGCCCAAGCCGCCTATCCGAAAACCGTCGGCCAGATTGTCATCGTGCGCGCCCTGCCGTTTCGCCTCATCGAGACACAATAATCCCCGCCTTTGCGCCGCGGAAATACAAATGAGTAGATCGACGGCATGATCGTTTGCCAATGCCGTCCAACTTGAAGTGAGATTTGTCTCGTCGTCGGGAGGCAGCGCATAACGCAAGCCGTGAGAGATGCCCTCCCGGTAAAAAAATACCTGGAGTATTTGATGGTTCGTCTGCAATGCAGCCTGAATAAATCGGTAGGCGGTCACGCCGGCATCAGACGCATACGGGCTGGTATTGACTTGAATGGCAAATTTCATAACTTTACGAAGTCCGAACAGTAATTAACATATAATCGGCTTATTTTATTTCAGCGTATTCGTCTTTATCGGTTTTTTCGTCCACTCGTAGCCTGAAACCAAACATCCGCAGCATTGTCTGACTTTGCATGAATCTAAAAGCTTTAACCGTAGCGATAGCCTCGAGCCTTCTTATTACAACATCGAATGCTATAGAAATAGAAAAACTACAGTTGCCGGAAATGGGCGATTCGGCCGGCGCATTGATTTCCCCGGTAGAGGAACAGGAACTGGGAGCGGCGTTTTTCCGTAATCTGCATTCGCAAGCCGAGATAAGTCAAGACCTTGAAATTCAGGAATATATCGAATCCATAGGCCGCCAACTAGCGGCCCACAGCGATACACCGTCGACACCATTTCACTTCTTTGTCGTGATGGACCCCAATATCAACGCCTTCGCCGGCCCGGGCGGCTATATCGGCGTCAACTCAGGCTTGATTCTGTTGACCGAAGCCGAAAGCGAACTGGCATCGGTCATGGCTCACGAGATCGGCCACGTTACCCAACGCCATCTTTATCGACAGATCGAAGCGGCTAGAAAGATGTCCATCCCTACTCTCGCAGCTACTTTGGCCGCTATTTTGATCGGTTCGCAATCACCGAGTATGGGCCAAGCCGCATTGATGGCCGTGCAAGCCGGTAGCGTACAATTTCAAATCGATTTCACGCGCGATAACGAAAAAGAAGCCGATCGAGTCGGCATGCAGACACTGGCGGAATCGAATTTCGACCCGCGCAGCATGCCGACCTTCTTCGAACGCCTGCAACAGTCGACTCGCTATTACGGCCAGGGCATACCCGAATTCTTGCGCACCCACCCCGTTTCGGAAAACCGGATCGCGGACACGCGCGGCCGCGCGGAAATTTATCCTTACCGCCAATACCCCGACTCAATGGGTTATCTGCTGACAAAAGCCAAGCTGTACGTGCAGACCAACAATAAAAATACCGCTACCACCCATTTTAAGACTCTGGAAAATCAGGGTACGGCAACACAACGCGCGGTTGCGCGTTACGGCATGGGCTTAGTTCATTTACAAAATTTGGAATATGCCGCAGCAACTGACATTTTTCAGCAACTCACCGAACAATATCCGGAACAGCCACAATATTTAGCGGCTCTGGCACGCACCGCAATGGAAAGCCGCGACTATCAAAAAGCGAATCAGCTTTTCGATAAAGCCACGCGAAGTTTCCCGAGTAACGATGCCATCAAGATTGAGTACACCCGTTGCCTGTTAAAAGACGAAAAACCGGAACAAGCCAAACAAATTCTCGCCACTATCGCGGACAGCAAAAAACGGCAACCTTTTTATTACGAGTTTCTGGCTCAAATCTACGCCGACTTAAAGCAGCCGGCCGAATCTCACCGATATATGGCGGAACATTATTACGCGGCCGGGCAGACGCGACCCGCCATCATGCAGATACAATTGGCAAAGCAAGAAAAAAACTTAAATTACCAACTACAAGCCATTCTCGACGATCGCTTGAATTTTTTTCTGAACGAGGAAAACGAACGTAAAAGGGAAAAATAACATTAGAAAATAATAAAGTTGTTAAGCTTTTGTTTCAAAAAAGTTAATTTCGACGCAAAACTAATTTTTCAAAAAACCTAATTTTTTTGATGGACATCGCATTTTTTTTAAAATAGACTGTTTCACAGGCCGGAAAGCCAGGGATTTTTATCAAGCCAGAGCAACGTTTTTGAGGGGAGGGAAGCGGCCTGTAACTAAGGCACAACAATAATAACAATAACAGTAACTGCTTGACTAAACTGTCTTTGCCGACAGACGTCCGATATGATAAAAATAAGAAATAAGGACGAGCCCGCTATATGCGGGCTTTTTATTCTGCGTCGATTCTAAAGCCCTCATCTCCGCGGCAAGTGGCTAACACAGCCATTATTCAATTATAATAGTCACTTATAGACACCGGCCGCCATGGTCGGCCTTGATTCATTCACTCATCCATTCTGCAAAAGGTTAAAAAAATGGCACGTGTTACCGTTGAAGATTGTTTAGAAAATGTTGATAACCGTTTTAAATTGGTTATATTGGCCGGCAAACGGGCCAGACAGCTGGAAAAAGGCGCCGACGAGTTTGTTCCGCGCGGCAAAGATAAAGATACCGTTTTAGCGTTACGCGAAATTGCTGCCGGCTTCGTTACGGAAGACAACATAGACCTGCTGCATCGCGCCGGCAGCGTGTCGGACACGCACTTGGAAATCTAACTTTTTCTAATGGCCGAAATAGTTGCGTCCCCCCCTTTTCTTGCCGTAGAGCATCCGGAAGAGAAACTCCTTCACCAGCTCTGCGAAATTCTTAGCGGCTATCTCGACCAGGAAAATATCGATAACATCGTCCGCGCATACAGATTAAGCGCAGAGGCTCATTCCGGACAATTTCGTAAAAGCGGCGAAGCCTATATTTGCCATCCGGTTTCCGTCGCCATCACATTGGCGGGTATGCATATGGATACCCACGGAATCATGGCGGCCATCCTGCACGATGTCATTGAAGATACTCCCGTCACCAAAGAAGAGCTGGCCGACCGTTTCGGGCAAGAAGTCGCCGATTTGGTGGACGGCGTCACCAAGCTTTCCCAAATCGATAGCCGTTCCCGCGCCGAAGCCCAAGCGGAAAACGTTAGAAAAATGTTCCTGGCGATGGCGCAGGATTTAAGAGTCATCGTCGTTAAACTGGCCGACCGCTTGCACAACATGCAAACCATGGGCAACATGCCCGTGGATAAAAAACGTCGTATCGCCAAGGAAACCCTGGAAATCTACGCGCCCATCGCCAACCGGCTAGGCATGAACGACGTCCGCCACCAATTGGAGTCATTGGGATTTAAGGCGCTCTACCCTAACCGCTATACCGCCATCAACAACGCGGTAAAAAAATCGCGCGGCAATCGCAAGGAAATCATCGATACGATTCAAAACGCGATCCAAAACCGTTTGAAAGAGACAGGCATGGATTGCACGGTGGCCGGGAGAGAGAAAAACATTGCCAGCATTTATAAAAAAATGCTGACCAAAAAAATTTCCTTTACCGACGTCTTCGATGTCTTTGCGTTCCGCATCTACTGCCACCAAGTCGATGATTGCTATCGCGCGCTCGGCTGCGTTCACAACCTATACAAACCCATCCCCGGCCGTTTCAAAGATTATATTGCGCTGCCCAAAGCCAACGGTTATCAATCCTTGCATACGATATTGATCGGTCCTTACGGGGTGCCGGTCGAAATTCAGATCCGTACGCATGAAATGCATCGCTTGTCCGAATCGGGCATTGCGGCGCACTGGCTTTACAAATCCGATAACGAGAAAAGCGAGTCTATCCACGCGCGTGCCAACGAATGGCTGCGCGACCTGCTGGAAATCCAAAAATCGGCCGGCGACTCACTGGAATTCATCGATAACCTTAAAGTCGACCTTTTCCCTCAGGAAGTCTTTGTCTTTACGCCTAAAGGCAAGATCATCAAGCTTCCGCGCGGCGCCACCGTCGTCGATTTCGCTTATTTGGTGCATACCGACGTCGGCAACGCCTGCATCTCGGCGCGCATAGATAAAAAACTGGTTCCCCTTCAGACCAAATTGGAAAACGGCATGACCGTAGAAGTGATCACCGCCAGTTGGGCCCGCCCAAATCCGTTATGGTTGAATTACGTAGTCACGGCTAAAGCTCGAAGCTGCATACGTTCCTATCTTAAAAACTTCAACCGACTAGAGGCCATTAATCTGGGGCGCCGCTTGCTGGAAAAAGAATTGCTCAGCTTGAATATTCCGTTAGACCATGTCGACAGCGCGAGAATCGTTCAAGTGCTGCATTCCATGAAAAAGCACTCATTGAACGATTTACTCGAAGACATCGGTTTAGGTAATCGAATGCCGTTTCTGGTAGCCAAACGTATCAGCCAGACGGATATCAACGCCGCGGTAAAGCTTGACGACGCGGAAGAGCCGCGTAACAAAACACCGCTGATTATCAAGGGAACGGAAGGCATGGTTGTTAGTTTGGCCAAGTGCTGCCATCCGATTCCCGGCGACCCGATTATCGGATTTTTCAACCCGGGCAAAGGCATCGTGGTCCATCATCATGAATGCCGCAACAGCAATGAAGTCAGAAAGAAACAAACGACTTGGCTGGACGTAGAATGGAGTCCCGATGCCAGCGGCGAATTTCCTGCCGAGATCCGCATCGAACTGTTAAATCAACGCGGCTCCTTAGCTACCATTGCATCGACGATTTCTTTCATGGATTCCAACATCGAAAATATTACCGTGGTCAGTCAGGACGAAAGGGTTTCCGTTGATCTTTTGACCCTGGCGGTCCGGGACCGGGTCCACCTGGCCAATATCATCCGTAAACTGAAAAAACTTTCCATTGTGTTAAAAATTACTCGTATCAAAGCATGAGCATCAAAAAAACCGTCATTTCGACCGAAATGGCTCCCAAGGCCATCGGTACATACTCACAAGCCGTCAAAGTCGACAACACCGTGTATCTGTCGGGCCAAATCCCGCTGGATCCGAGCACGATGGAAGTCGTCGACGGCGATATCGGCATACAAATTCGCCGGGTCTTCGATAATCTGAAGGCGGTTGCGGCGGCAGCCGGCGGCGACCTGGCCGATATCGTCAAGCTGAACGTATTTCTGACCGATCTGAGCCACTTTCCTATCGTCAACGAAATCATGGCCGAATATTTCAATCCGCCTTTTCCGGCGCGGGCCGCGGTCGGAGTGGCGGCTTTACCGAAAGGCGTCGGCGTGGAAATGGACGCCATCATGGTATTACGAGACGACTACTATTAAGAATCAACCCAACATTCGGCCTCGTATCGCGAATCATGCCCCATCAGGCGCCTCAACACCTGCCTGTCGCCACATTGACGGGCATAGGTTCCCAAACCGCCATTCGTCTACAAAAACTGGGCATCACTTGCGTTCAAGACCTGCTATTTCACCTACCTCTGCGTTACCAGGATAGAACGCGGATCCATCCCATCGCCAGCCTCGTTCCGGGCATGGCCGTATTGATTTGCGGCCGTATCGAATATACCGACACGGTGCAACGGGGCCGAAACAGCGTCATTTGCCGAATCAGCGACGACAGCGGCATGCTCTCTTTACGGTTTTTTCATTTTTCGGCACAGCAAATCAATAAACTGCGGGGCGGGACTTATCTGAGCTGTTTCGGCGAAGTCAGGCAAGGTTTTAACGGCCTCGAAATGATACATCCGGAGTATAAAGTTATCGTCGAAGGCACGCAGCCTACGGAAACCCGATTAACGCCCGTTTATCCTTTAACCGAAGGCGTGTCGCAAATCACGCTGCGCAAAGCGGTCGACCAAGCCTTAAGCCGATGCCAGCATAGCGCCGATACCTTGACCGATTGGCTGCCGGCCCGGATTCGGCAAACCCATCATTTCCCCGAATTAAGCGAAGCCTTATTGACGATACACCATCCGCCCGCCAACCTATCGGCAGAAACGTTACAGAACGCGGATTTACCGGCCCTAAAGCGTCTGGCATTCGAAGAATTCCTTGCGCATCACCTCGCCCTGCTACTTAGCAAACGCGAATACAAATCCTGGCGTGCCCCGATCTTCACGGTCGACAAAGCCGCTAAACAACGTTTTTTAACCCATCTACCTTTTCGGCTCACCAACGCGCAACAACGCGCCATCGAAGAGGTTGAAAACGATTTAAACCAAGCGCATCCGATGCTGAGACTGGTGCAAGGCGATGTCGGCTCCGGCAAAACCTTGGTCGCCGCGCTGGCCGCTTTGACCGCTATCGGCTCCGGTTTTCAAGTCGCCTTGATGGCGCCGACGGAATTGCTGGCGGAACAACATTACCGCAACTTTAGCAATTGGTTCGCGCATACCGGCTTCCAGGTATTTCTGTTAACCGGCCAGCTGAAAGGCAAAGAGCGTAACGCTACGTCGGGCGCTTTAGCCGACGGCAGCGCCAACATAGTCGTCGGGACTCATGCCTTATTTCAAGACAACGTCAAATTCCAAAATTTGGGCTTGGTCATCATCGACGAACAGCACCGTTTCGGCGTGCAGCAACGCTTGGCATTGCGTGCCAAAGGCCACCGCGGCAACCGGGTTCCGCATCAATTGGTCATGACGGCTACGCCGATACCGCGCACTTTGGCGATGCTGCAATATTCCGATCTGGACATTTCCATCATCGACGAACTGCCGCCGGGCCGCAAACCCGTGATCACCAGCGCAATCCCTTCAGACAGGCGGGACGAAGTGATTGCCCGCCTCGGACATTGGATCGCACAAGGCCATCAGGCTTATTGGGTATGCACGCTGATCGAAGAATCGGAACAACTGCAATGCGAAGCCGCGGAGAATACCGCGCAATATTTGCAAGATGTATTGCCCAGGGTTCGAATCGGTTTAGTCCACGGACGCATGAAAGCGGTCGATAAAGATCGGGTCATGCAAGCGTTTAAGCGCGGCGAGTGCAATCTACTCGTCGCAACCACCGTTGTCGAAGTCGGTGTAGACGTCCCCAATGCCGGTTTAATGGTCATCGAAAACCCCGAACGCCTGGGATTATCGCAACTGCATCAATTGCGCGGCCGGGTCGGACGCGGCCAAGTCGACAGCTATTGCTTGCTGTTGTATCAACCGCCTTTATCGCAAAGCGGAAGAGAGCGCTTGAGGATACTTCGAGAAAGTAACGACGGTTTCAAAATAGCGGAAAAAGACTTAGACTTGCGCGGCCCCGGCGAAATCATCGGTAATCGCCAAACAGGACAAATCCAATTCAAAATAGCCGATCTAACGCGAGACAAGGCGTTGCTGGAGCAGGTTCAGGCAGCCGCCGAGCTGATTTGCCGGGAACATCCGGAAACCATTCAGCCCCTGATCGAACGCTGGACCGGCTCGATACAAAATCCGAATAGCCTGTTTGCGACTGTGTATAGCCCATAACAAGATGATCGTGTAAATGATTAATTACCATGTAATATACAAACATTGGCCGTGGTATATTCGTTATCCTATCGCACTCGGCTTGTTTCTAGTCGCATTGGCGCTACGCTTCGTCAGTTTACCGGCCGAAGGCGGACTTGCCTACGTCACCTTCTATCCGGTCATTATTATTTGTTTCTATCTACTGGGTACGGGACCCGGATCGCTGATTTCGGTCTTATCAGGCTTAACGGGCTTTTATTTTTTTCTGCCGCCGTACCAGAGTTTTTCATTATCGCTTAGAGGCTACAGCTCTCTACCCTACTTTTATTTGACCGCCTTTCTGATCGGATACGCGATCACTACATTGCATGCCTATGTTGACAGGTTGCGTAATAAAAGCGCCCAATTAGAAAATCTCCAACGTATTTACGCTGCGGTCTTTGAAACCGATAAATTGATTTCCAAAAAGCTGGAACCTTTGGTCCTTTTCAATGAAGTCACCAGAATCGCAGTCGAATGCGGCGGAATGCAAATGGCTTGGATCGGCAAACCCAACGACTTAACGGATTCGATAGCGCCCGTTTCAAGCTACGGAGAGGGCACCGGCTATATCAACGACCTATGGATTTCGACTCGAGAGGATTTGCCGGAAGGGCGCGGATCAACCGGCACCGCTTTTAGGGAACAAAGAACCGTTCTGGTTCAAGATTTTCTGAAGGCGCCCCATACCAAACCTTGGCATCAGCGCGCCAAAACCTACGGTTGGCAATCTTCGGCTTGTTTTCCGGTGATGGTCGACGGAAAGACTTATGCCTTGCTGAACGTTTACGGGGCGAACCCAAACGTCTTCGACGAGGAAGCCGTAACGCTGCTGGAGGGCATCGCAGCGAATTTAGGTCACGCTCTCGACGAATATAATATGGAGCAAGCCCGCCAACAGGCGGAAACCCAATTACAACAGGCGAAGCTCGAGGCGGAAACGGTTAAAAACCGCTTGGAACATTTGCTAAAGCACGCGCCGGCGGTAATGTACGCATGCCATGCATCCGGCGATTTCGGGGCTACTTTTATCAGTGAAAACATAACGGCTTTACTTGGTTACCGGCCGCGTGACTTCACCGACGACTCGGCATTCTGGATTAACCATATTCATCCGGACGACCGGCCAATCATACTGGAGGATCTCAAACATGCGCTGACCGGCGATGCGCATTTGCACGAATATCGCTTCTTACGGAAAGACGGCGTTTACCGCTGGATGCAGGACGAATTGGCCATCATCCGGAACAGCGAAGGACAATTGCAGGAGATGGTCGGTTATTGGATAGATATCACCGAGCGTAGGGAAATGGAAAAAACGCTGCATTTCCGTCAATTCAGCTTGGATCATGCCGAGGAACAAGTCTACTGGATAGACCGGAATGCGCGGTTTATCGATGTCAGCGAGAACGCCTGCCGAAAGCTGGGCTATACACGCGATGAATTGCTTAAGTTAACGGTAGCGGATGTCGATGCCGTTTTCCCAATCGAACAGTGGTCCAACCATTGGCGAGAACTTAAGTCCGAAGGATCGTTACGTTTTGAATCCATCCATAAGACGAAAGCGGGAGAAACCTATCCAACCGAAATCGTGGCGAATTTTTTCGAATACGACGGTAAAGAGTACAACTGCGCACTTGTCCGCGACATCACCGACCGAAAACAACTTGAAGAACAGCTTAAACAACGCGCTCACATCGATTATCTGACCGGTGTGAGTACACGCCGCTATTTTATGGAACAAGCCGAGCTGGAAATCAATCGGTCCATACGCTACGACAACCCGCTATCCATCATGATGCTGGATGCCGATCATTTCAAACGCATCAACGACAATCACGGCCATAAGACCGGGGACCTGGTCTTGAAAAAGCTGGCCGAGACTTGCAGGCAATCTTTGCGCGAAGCCGATATGATCGGGCGCATGGGAGGAGAGGAATTCGCTATCTTGCTGCCGGAGACCGAACAACAGGCAGCGATCGAAGCCGCCGAACGATTAAGGATAGCGATATCTGCTGCAAAACTACCGTCAGACGCCTGGCTTCCGCTTCAATTCACGGTTTCGATCGGAGTCTCGTCACTGACATCCAAAGGCGAAAATATTGACGTGCTGCTCAACTTAGCCGACAAAGCGCTGTATCAAGCAAAAAAGGCCGGCAGAAATCGGGTTGTGACACTCAACGCAAACGGCCCCGCTTAGCACACGGCGCGATATCGCTTATGTTCGCCGCGTTGGCTCATGTTAACCGGCACGACTGACTGAAACAATTTATCGTTCGTCCGTTACCTGTATCCTTCCGTCAACCACTCTTGTCGGAAACGTAGCGAGATCCTCATAGGCCGGGGGACATTTGACTTCACCCGTTTTCACGCAAAAGCGAG
This sequence comes from Methylomonas sp. MgM2, assembly GCF_054172045.1. Classification (NCBI taxonomy): domain Bacteria; kingdom Pseudomonadati; phylum Pseudomonadota; class Gammaproteobacteria; order Methylococcales; family Methylococcaceae; genus Methylomonas; species Methylomonas sp. MgM2. The sequence goes on from NZ_JBSYXO010000001.1 coordinate 307,191, forward strand.
CCCCGTGCCGCGGACAAACGATCTCGTCGCCTTCCAGGACGCCGCTGGCGATTTCGGCACCGTCATGCGTACAAACGTCCTCAACCGCGAATAACTCGCCGTCAATTTTAAAAATCGCAACATCGTAACCGTCGACATCGACAACTACGTGTTCGCCTTCCGCCAAAGCCGAGTCGGCCATTACGTCTATCCAATCCGTCATAGCGATCCCATTCTGATTATGTCTGCTAAAACCAAAGCGTAAAACTCTTTCCTAAATGCGATGAACGATTACGCGCAAACTAATAAGACAATATCCGGCCATGCTAGTTGTTTCTTATAAATCAACAAATTATGTCACCATAGCATTATTGTTAATGACATAAGTCGGCCTTATAGTTTAAACGTCCTAAATTATCGGAGTTTCATCATGAACAGTTTAGCCAAGATTGTAACAGGGCTGGCGTTTGTTGCCGGAATCGTCGGCATTATCTACGGCGAATACATTATTTCATCGGCCTTATTCGCCACGACAACATATACCAGTAATATGTACAATAACCGAAAGAAACACCAACACTGACGGACGCCGGGATCAGTCCCAATCTGATCCCGGCGCATCCGATCAGTTCGCTATGCCGATCTTTTTAACGCTCTGCCCCACCTTTGCTTACGTTTTCTCGTCATGCCCGAATCAAAAACCTACCTCAACGTCCCGTACGCCGAAAAAGATGCGGCAAAAGCGCGTGGAGCGCGGTGGGATCCTACCAACAAAAAATGGTACGTGCCTGCGGGCAAAAACACCGCTCCGTTTGAACAATGGCGCGTCACGACAAATCCTCAACCGGCAAAACCGAAGACATCAAATAACTCCGCCGCCGTTTCAAGTAACAAGGAAGGCGCCTACACCTATCCGACCATCGAAGAATTCGTAGCATACAGCGGCGACCTGCCACCTTGGGACTGATCGACACAATGTCGATTTAGCACGCCACATAGCTTAGCGACTTGGATTAGCCCCCAAAGCTTGAAAGCCGCTCAACATTTTAGGTCGCTCGCTACGCGAAATCACAATGTTTATTACACGGATTATTTCTTGCTCATTTAAGCCAGCAGCGCGGCTATAATCCCGGTCATAAAAATACCGTCGAAAGTACCCGCACCGCCAATCGATGCGACAGGAACTCCCAAGTCCGCGACATTCCTGATACGAAGCACATCCGCCCCGAGCAGTACGCCTAAGACGCCGCTGATATAAGCGAGATGGGCGGCGTGTTCGGTATCCAGCAGCAACGCCAGCATCACCGATACGACAGGTGCGATCAAGATAGGCATACCGATACCGATTCCGGGAATGGGCCGGCTCAATTTATAGCTCAGTGCTGTAATCGCCGACAACGCAATCATCCAATGTAATGGCTGTACCACTTGTAGGAATATAAAATATAGGCACAAACTGACCGGGATCAAACAACCGCCGACGTTGATAGCAATGACGGTATAACCTTCCCTGGCGGGCTGGTACAGCTCCCAGACCGGCCTGCCCCCCGGCCGCATAACCAGATGCCCCGTTTGGCGAGTTTTCAACTTGAACAGCGGCAGATTGATACCGCTGCCGAATAAAGTTCCGACGACTATCGCTATCGTTGCTTCCGGCGTCAAACCTAATTTGGCGAATGCGATTTCAAATACATGGATCTGTATCATCGCAACAAGCAGCAATGACATCAGTAAAAACATCAATACTGAAATGACCGGCATAGCGCACTCCTGATTTTGGAATCAAAAACTTATTCTGGGTCTCGGCTAAGGTATCATTAGCTCCGTTAATTCCAAAGCAATCTATATGGAGCACCCTGTTTGGCGCCCGCATCCCGAAGAAAACCGAATTCACCGGCTAGTTCATGTTGGCAGACTTATCGGATACACGAACTTTAGCCTACATCATCGGAAGCATTGCCGTTCTAATGGAATGGAGAGCTTATTACTTATCGTCCGGACAGGGGTTCCGCCGTTGGTCGGCCGCGGGCGCAATACTTTGGGGACTTCAATACATGCTGCTGAACGCCTGGACCGCCGGCCTGACGATGGGATGCACCGCGCTACGCACCATGATTTCCGACCGGTTACCGGCAGGATTCCACAAACACATCGCGGCGTGGGCATTTGTTTTGTTATTCGCCGTTCTAACTCAAGCATCTTGGCAAGGGATCATTTCCTTGCTGCCGGCTTTTGCCGTCATCAATACGACATTGGCATTGTTCTACTTGAATAACCGCGACATGCGTATTGCGATGTTGGCATCCAGCATGGCCTGGATCAGCAACGATTTTTACTGGCAGGCTTGGCCGGCATTACTGGCCGAACTGGTCGCCATGGGCATTAACCTGAAAACGATCCGCGCCTTCTTCTCGACAACCGACCGCTCCGATTTGCCGTAGAGGCGACTAAGAACTTTTGCTCGGCAACACCGTGTCGACGAGCCTTGGCCACTCATTCAAACGCGAACGCCGCGGGTATCCCGCACGGTCTAGCCGCTTCATCGCCGGTCATTGTCCGATAGCCGATTGCCTTAATCCCCGCATACCGTGCATGACACTCGGAATCGTAAGTAAGGATATCGTCCAAAATAACTTCCCGATATGGCAATAATCACTGGGGACGTACCGAGTGAGGATGTCGGCAGCAAGGACGCTGCCGTCAAGCCCCCATGGAAGGGTTCACGGCGTTCCTCATTCGGTATGCCCAGGGTTCGCACCGGCAAAACGGGAAGTGGTTTTTGGCCAAATCCTTAATCCCCGCATACCGTGCATGACACTCGAAATCGTAAGTAAGTCATGCGCGTTCTCCTTGTTAGAATAACGGCTTAACGAAGGTCGGCCGGACTCCCGGCGGTTCCGATCCGACGAAATCATTTACCAAGTTGTCTGCCGTAATACGCCTTGCCGTGCTAATATTTTGCGGCTGTTATGCCGATTTAAACTACATTAGCCCACCGAATCCAAACCATGCCGGCGACAAATACTCGTTTTACTTCCCTTCTCTTCTGGTTCTTGCTGGCGCTCACAGGCGCATATGCTGTCGGCGGAATCGCCCTGCAACGCGGGGAAACCATCAACAGTATGTGGATAGTGACCGCCGCCGTCTGCGTCTATGCCTTAGGATACCGTTTCTACAGCGCTTTCGTCGCGACCAAGGTACTGGTTCTGGATGCCAGCCGCGCCACGCCGGCCGAACGTTTTAACGACGGACGCGACTTCATGCCGACCCACAAATGGGTGGTGTTCGGCCATCATTTTGCCGCGATCGCCGGCCCCGGCCCATTGATAGGCCCCACCCTGGCCGCGCAGTTCGGCTATCTGCCGGGGACCTTGTGGATATTGATAGGAGCGGTATTAGGCGGCTGCGTGCAGGATTTCGTCACACTGTTTTTTTCGATACGCCGCGACGGCCGTTCACTCGGGCAGATGGCCAAGGACGAACTCGGCAGCATAGGCGGTACCGCGGCGATGCTGGGCGTCATGACCATCATGATCATCCTGATTGCCGTGCTGGGCCTGGTGGTGGTCAACGCGATGAAGCACAGCCCTTGGGCGACCTCCACGGTCGCGGCCACGATTCCGATCGCGGTGTTAATGGGCGTTTATCTGAACAATTTGCGGCCGGGCCGCGTGGCGGAAGCGACCCTTATCGGCGTGTCCCTGCTGATTTTCGCCGTGATCGGCGGCGGCTGGATAGACGAAAATCAAGCCGTCCGCGGCTGGTTCGATTACGACGCGCCCCAGCTGGCGGTGATGGTCATACTGTACGGCTTCGCGGCGGCCGTATTGCCGGTCTGGCTGCTGCTGGCCCCGCGCGATTATCTGTCCACCTTCATGAAATTAGGCACGATCGCGGCGCTGGCGATTGCCATCGTGGTGTTGCGCCCGGAATTGAAAATGCCGGCCCTGACCCAGTTCATCGACGGCAGCGGCCCGATCTTCGGCGGCAAATTATTTCCGTTCGTGTTCATCACGATCGCTTGCGGCGCGATTTCCGGCTTTCATGCGCTGATTTCTTCAGGCACCACGCCTAAACTGCTGGCCAATGAAACCGATGCCCGCTTCATCGGCTACGGCGCGATGATGATGGAATCCTTCGTCGCCATCATGGCGATGATTGCCGCATCCGTTTTGGAACCCGGCGTGTTCTTCGCGATCAACAGCCCGGCCGGCATTGTCGGCAAAGAAGCCGTGGACGCCGTCGCCAAGATCAGCGCTTGGGGCTTTCCGGTCAGCGTCGAACAAATGCAGGAATTGGCCGCTACCATGGGCGAATCGACCTTGTTCGCCCGCACCGGCGGCGCGCCGTCGCTGGCGGTCGGCATGGCCAGCCTGTTCGCCCAAGTATTCGGCGCGAATTTGTTGGCGGCTTGGTATCATTTCGCGATCATGTTCGAGGCCTTGTTCATCTTGACCACGCTGGACGCCGGCACACGCGTGGCCCGCTTCATGCTGCAGGACATGCTGCGCACCTTCAATGTCGGCCTGGGCAATACGACGCGCTACCCGAGCGTGCTGGCAACCAGCGCCATCGTGGTCAGTGCCTGGGGTTATTTCCTTTACATGGGTACGATCGATCCCTTGGGCGGCATCAACAGCCTGTGGCCTTTATTCGGCATCGCCAATCAAATGCTGGCGGCGATTGCGTTGTCCGTGGCCACAACCATCCTGGTCAAATCCGGCAAACTCAAATACGTCTGGGTAACCGGCGTGCCATTGACCTGGTTGATCGTGATCACCAGCAGCGCGGCCTGGGAAAAACTGTTTTCGGATGACTTGCGGGTCGGCTTTTTGGCACATGCCGGCGACTTGGCGGGCAAATCGGCCAGCGGTGTTTTAAATTCCGATATGGCGGCCAAAGCGCCGCATTTGATTTTCAACGACTATTTGAATGCCGGCCTCACCGGCATGTTTATGTTGATCACCTGGCTGTTGGTAGCGGACATGCTACGCATCGTCTATTGCGTGATTGCCGGCAAACCTCACCCGCAATCGACCGAATCGGAACATATACCCAGCCGTCTGGTGGAGAGCTGGGTTAGAGACTAAGGCTATAGCTATCGGCACGCACCGAGTAGCCGGGCAATTCGGCCGATAACATGAGATCGCGAAGACGATGTGTCCGCTCAGATTCGCGCTTGCGCCAAGCGAGCGTCAATCGCCAACGGAGTAGTCACGCGCTTCCATCATGTTTTCCAATATGCCGAATAAACGCTGCGGGCTAATTAGGCAACCGGGCCGATCCCGGCGGGGCATGACTTCGACCGCCAAACCTTGGCGGGCGATCTTGTTCAAGGTTTGATAAGCGAAAAACTCCACCGAATCCGCCACGGCTTTTAGCTCGGACCATTCGCCTACCGCGGCCTCTTCCGCAAAACCCTGATAGGGCCAGACAGGCAAGCTTTCCCGACCTCCCGATTCACGCGTGACCGCTTGCGGCCCGTCTCGCAATGTCCAGACTTCATCCGTCTCGAAGGCCCGATACAGAAAATATTCCAGCAACTCGTCGTCGGTCATCGTAGGGACCGCAGCATATTCGTCTTTATGAGGTTCGTAGCGCATATCAATTCCCGCGTGTTTTCGACAAAGTCAACGATGCAAAAATAGAGCCATAGCTTAAACGGCAAACCAAGCGTCTGACTTATATGACGCCACGCATGGTTTGAATGCGTCGGAATTTCAAACAATTGTATCGAACACCCTTCGGCATTGTCGCAAAAGCGACTAGAATGCCGTCCGCCCCATCCAGAGGAGTTGCGTTGAATCGGCGACTTCCCCGCATCCGATTCTGAACCGACTCATTTTTGGTATTCGATTCGATTGACATACCAAACGAATTCGCCCGCTTCCGTTTTTACCACGGCCTCATCGTCGACCTCCTTTTTCAACAAAGCCCTGGCCATGGGCGAGTCGACGGAGATATAGTCTTTACAATCAAAGATTTCGTCGTAACCGGCAATGCGGAATCGCTTGGTTTCGCCGGCGTCATTTTCTATTTCTACCCAAGCGCCGAAAAAAACTTTTCCTTCCTGGTCCGGATGGTAATCGACCACTTTTACGATATCGAGCCGTTTTTGCAAATACCTGACCCGTCTATCGATCTCGCGCAAGCGTTTCTTGTTGTATTGATAGTCCGCGTTCTCGCTACGGTCGCCCAAACTAGCCGCCCAAGTGACCATTTTGGTCACTTCGGGTCTTTCAACGCGCCATAAGTGATCTAATTCTTGTTGAAGTTTTTCATAACCTTGCCGTGTGATCAGCGGCGTTCTCATATACCCATTTCCTCGATAATTCCTAACACGCCCGGCGCTTTAACCTCGAAACGCCCTTCCCGCCGAACCGATGCCTTGCGCGATCATTGACAACGCAAGGTAAAGGTTACCGGCCCGTCGTTGATCAATGAAACCCGCATATCGGCCCCGAATCGGCCGAATTGTACACCGTCATAACTTGCGGTGGCTTGCCGCTGGAAATATTCGAACATCTCGCGTCCGAGTTCGGGCGAGGCGGCGGAGGTAAAACTAGGCCGATTGCCTTTCCGCGTATCGGCCGCTAAAGTAAATTGCGGCACTATCAATAAGCCGCCCTGGATGTCGCGCAAGCTCAAATTCATCTTGCCGTCGGCATCGGCGAAAATGCGATAATTCAGAATTCTCTCCAGCAGTCTATCCGCTTGCGCCCGCGTATCTTGTTTCTCCACGGCCACCAAGGCCAAAATGCCTTTGCCTATCACGCCGATATCGCTGCCGTCCACAGTCACTTTGGCTTCGCTAACACGTTGTATAATCGTAATCATGGGCTGGGTAGAGGTATTTATACCGGAATAAACAAAGTTCAATCGAAACCGGTCGAATTCGGGCGGCGACCGATGGGAACGCGACTATTCCGTCGTTGCCTTAAGAATAAAAACCAGCGACGGCGGCATGGCGATACGGTTACGATAGGCAATCGAAATAATCGCCGCTCGGTATCTGGCGAAGGCCATAGACGGAACGGCGAAACCAATAAACCCACGCTTTGGTAGTCTTACCGTCGCCCAAAGTCACGGTCGCGGCTAAGCGTTGATATTCGTGAGGTTGAGGAAAATGCTCCGTACATTCCTCATATTCATCCACGACACGCAGAAGCCCTTCAGGCTTGAATAAGCGGTAAACTTCACCGTAAACTCGACTCTTGCTACCGTATGGCGCCGGTATCGCTCCGGGATAACGATCGACTTGATAAAGTTTTCCCGGTACGCTGGCACTATGGATAAAGGTTGCTTTATCCTTTAAATAAGGATGAAAATCGCCGCCTTTTGCTCTACGCAAGGTGCCGTAAACAAAAAGATGATTCAGCATAGAATAGGCAACCCCACTATGAATATAGACGCTCGAAAAACAGTTTAAACCATCGAGGCCGAAACACCATGATATAAACGCAAATCGAGGCCGTAACCGGAATAGGTCCAAGATCGATGACCATTAAAACAGCGAGGACCAGTATCCATTTGGCACGCCAGAACAATGACGGCCTAGGCATAGGCGCTCACGACGTTAACATGGTAGCGTGGTTTTAAATGACTCATTTAAACCTCCCTAAGGAAAATACATCGACCGGTGGATCAATCATAACATTCAGTTCATTAAATCCACGTGTACTAAACCTAAACGATTCAGTCCCGAATGCATTAAATTTCAGTTTTTGACATGGTAGAACACTGCTTCGATTCCAATTGCACGGCCTGTCCAAGGCTGTCCGATTTCCTATGCGACGTAAAGCGCAAACATCCCGATTACCATGCGCAGCCGGTCGCGCCGTTCGGCGACCCGAACGCGCGTTTTTTAATCGTGGGCCTAGCGCCCGGCATGCATGGCGCGAATGCAACAGGACGGCCTTTTACAGGCGATTATGCCGGCATATTGCTTTATCAGGCCTTATACGACTTCGGCTATAGCAATCAGTTGAAGTCGACCGACCTGAATGACGGTCTGAAGCTCGAAAACTGCCGCATAACCAATGCGGTCAAATGCCTGCCGCCGCAAAACAAACCAAGCACCAATGAAATCAAGCAATGTAATCGCTATTTGGCAGCCGAGATTAACACGCTCCCCGAGCATTCGGTCATTCTGGCTTTAGGCAATATCGCCCACCAGGCCGTACTACGGGCTTACGGCTTGAAAATCAACGCCGCTCCATTCGGGCATCACCGCAAATTCGCGCTACCGGACGGCAATCATTTGATCAGCTCCTACCATTGCAGCCGTTACAATGTGCAAACCAAACGCCTAAGCATGGAAATGCTTGCCGAAGTATTTACGACCGTCCGCCATCTGCTAGCGCAATCCCAGTGACCGATACTGCCGCCACATCAAAATTCGATATCAAGGCGTTTTTAAAAACGCTGACCCAACGTCCGGGCATATACAAAATGCTCAACGACAAGGGTCAAATTATTTATATCGGCAAGGCTAGAAATCTAAAAAAACGGGTTTCGAGCTACTTCCGCAAGCAAGCCGCTTCGCCGAAACAACAAGCCATGGTGGCTAGAGTAACGGCGATAGAGGTGACCGTCACCCATACGGAGGGCGAAGCGCTGCTGCTGGAAAGTCAGCTGATCAAGCAACACAAGCCCCGATATAACATAAGCCTGCGCGACGACAAGTCGTACCCTTACGTTTTCATTTCCACGTTGCACGACTTTCCGCAGCTGTCCTATCACCGCGGTGCCAAAAAACGCAAAGGCAAGTATTTCGGCCCTTACCCCAGCGCCGGCGCCGTCAGGGAAACGCTGAAACTTCTGCAGAAAATTTTTCCGGTGCGTCAATGCGAAGACTCTTATTACAACGCCCGCTCCAGGCCTTGTTTGCAACACCAGATCGAACGCTGTACCGCTCCCTGCGTCGGCTTGATCTCGAAAGAAGCCTATCGGCAGGATGTCGACGACACGATTTTATTTTTAGAGGGCAACGGCGGCCAATTAATAGACCAACTGGTTGAAAAAATGGAAGCCTGCTCGGCGAATTTGCAATTCGAACAAGCCGCCAAATACAGAGATCAAATTCAGCGTCTGCGCGCCGTGCTGGAAAAGTATTTCGTCGAAGGCGAAAAAGGCGACGTTGACATCATCGCCTGCGCCACCAAACTGGAAATGGCCTGCGTGCAGGTTTTTTTCGTGCGTAACGGCCAAAATCTCGGAAACCGGCAATTTTTTCCCAAGTTGGGTCAGGATAATGACGCCGGAGAAATTTTGCAGGCATTTATCAGCCAGTATTATCTGGACAAAACCGTGCCCCGAGAATTAATCGTCAGCCACACGCTACCCGAAAGCGATTTATTAGTGAATGTTTTAAGTAGCCAGGCCGGACATAACGTGCTCATTAGCCAAAATGTGCGGGGTGAACGCCTAAAATGGCTGCAGTTGGCCGTTACAAACGCCGAAAACGCGTTGAGCGCCAAGCTGGCCGACAAGCAAAATCTTTACGCACGTTTTCTGAGTTTGCAGCAAGAACTGGCGTGCGCGGACGTACCGAAACGCCTGGAATGTTTCGACATCAGCCACATTCAGGGCCAACAAACCGTTGCTTCCTGCGTCGTCTTTAATCGTGAAGGCCCGGTAAAATCGGACTACAGACGCTTTAATATCGAAGGCGTCACCGGAGGCGATGACTATGCGGCCATGCATCAAGCGGTCTTGCGCCGTTACAAGAGGCTAAAACAAGGCGAACATGCCGCACCGGATATTTTGCTGATAGACGGCGGCAAGGGCCAAGTCGCTGCCGCTCAAAAGGCATTGGCGGAATTAGCGATAAACAATGTTATGATAGTCGGCGTTTCGAAAGGGCCGGATCGCAAGGCGGGCATGGAAAAAATTATTTTGCCCGACCGGGATCAACCCTTGGCTGTGACTCCGGGTGCAAGCGCCCTGCTTCTGATCCAACAGATCCGCGATGAAGCGCATCGCTTTGCTATTACGGGACACCGGCAGCGCCGAGCTAAGACGCAAAAGCGCTCAACGCTCGAAGAAATAGCCGGGCTAGGTCCCCAGAGGCGCCAGGCCTTATTGAAACAGTTTGGCGGATTACAAGGAGTGTCCAACGCAGGGGTCGATGCATTAGCGAGCATCAATGGCATCAGTAAACAGTTGGCTCAACGAATATACGATACTTTCCACCATCAAGATGGCAGTCAAATTTAATTTACCCACCTATCTAACCTTATTACGCATTGCCCTTATCCCATTGCTGGCAATCGTGTTTTATTTGCCGTGGGAATATAACCGACTACTATGCACGGCCATTTTTTTACTGGCCGGATTCACCGATTGGCTGGACGGTTATCTAGCTCGAAAACTAGATTTGGAAACCGACTTCGGCGCATTCCTGGATCCTGTTGCCGATAAATTGATGGTCGCTTTTGTATTGGTTTTAGTCGTGCAAGCCGAAGCGAACGCCTATCTGGCGATTGCTTCGGCTGTTATCATCGGCCGCGAGATCACCATCGCTTCTCTGAGGGAATGGATGGCCGAAATAGGCCAGCGCGCCAAAGTCAAGGTCTCGCAATTAGGCAAATGGAAAACAACCGCGCAAATGACCGCGATCAGTCTACTGCTCTACCGGGATGATCTATTCAGTTTACCTATCAACGATATGGGCTACTGGCTGTTATACTTCTCTGCGATTTTGACATTGTGGTCTATGGTGCATTACCTGATTGCAGCCTTTTCATCCATCTCGGAATCATAAATGCGGAATTAGATTCCGCGCTCACTACAAGAACAAAACAGCAGGTAAAGCTGTATATAAAAGCATGGAACAAGAAGAAATAGAATCAACGCCAAATACCGCCCTGAGCCAAGATCAAGTTTTACAGGCCGCCTTAAAACTATTTGCGCAAAAAGGTTTTTTTAATACCTCGCTCACCGATATCAAAGAGGCGGTTGGTTTAAAAACCACCAGCGGGATCTATCAATTATTTAAAACCAAACAAGCCATTGCGGAAACGCTACGTGAAAACATACTCGACAGCTTGAGCATCTCAATTGACGATATACGGCGCCGCAACCGCAAAGCCTCCGAGCAATTGCGTGAACTGGTCGATCTGCTGTTCAAACTGGCGGACGATGCGCCCGAAATCATTCAGTTCTTATTTTTCATAAAAACCCAAGACTTCTTGCCGGACTCGCCTCCTTTATTGGAAACGCCGGCTTTTATCAAAATAAAACGCATCATCCAAAACGGCATTAAGGAAGGGGAAATCAAACCCATAGACCCGCTTTTGGCGTATTGCTATTTCTTCGGCATCATCAACCAAACCTTAGGATTAGTGTTACAAAAAAGCCTCCCGAAGACCGCCGATAGCTATCAATCGCAAGCGTGGCTGGCGGCATGGGGATGTATCGTGAAAAAATAATTTCGATCTATATTTAGTTTTTGGCGCGCGAAACGGACAGGAGTGACATTTATGCTCAGTAACATCAAAATCGGCATGATAGGCCTAGGCTATGTGGGTTTACCCTTGGCGGTGGAATTCGGCGGAAAATACCCGACGGTTGGTTTCGACATCAATCAACAGCGTGTCGACGAGTTAAGAGCGGGTAACGACCACACGCTGGAGGTCAGCTCGGAGGAGCTCGGCCGAGCCGTTCATTTGTCTTACACCGCGAAACTCGATGATATCGCCGATTGCAATGTTTACATCGTCACGGTGCCGACACCGATCAACGAGCACAAACAACCGGACCTCACCCCCTTGGAAAAAGCCAGTACCGCACTCGGAAAAGTCATCAACAAAGGCGACGTGGTCATTTATGAGTCGACCGTCTACCCCGGTGCAACCGAAGAGGTCTGCGTGCCGATATTGGAGAAGGTCTCGGGCCTGACCTTCAATCTGGACTTTTTCGTCGGCTACAGCCCGGAGCGCATTAACCCGGGCGATAAAGAACACCGGGTTACTAATATTTTAAAAGTCACGTCCGGATCGACAGCGGAAACCGCCGAAAAAGTCGATCGGCTATACAAAAGCATCATTAGCGCCGGAACCCACAAAGCCAGCAGCATCAAAGTCGCGGAAGCGGCCAAGGTCATCGAAAACACCCAACGCGACGTCAACATCGCCTTGATCAACGAACTGGCGCTAATTTTCAACAAGCTCGGCATCGATACCGAGGAAGTGCTATTGGCGGCCGGCACCAAATGGAACTTTTTACCGTTTCGTCCCGGCTTGGTAGGCGGGCATTGTATCGGGGTCGACCCTTATTATCTAACCCATAAAGCACAGGCGATCGGTTATAACCCCGAAGTCATTTTGTCCGGACGCCGTATCAACGACAGCATGGGTGCCTATGTCGTCACCCGGTTGATCAAATTGATGCTGAAAAAACGCATACAAGTGCAAGACGCCAATGTGTTGATCATGGGTTTGACCTTCAAGGAGAATTGTCCGGATATCCGGAATACTCGGATCGTGGACATCGTCGCCGAGTTAAAAACCTACGGCGTCAATGTCGATGTTTACGACCCTTGGGTCAACCCGGAAGAAGTCATCGAAGAATACGGCATCCACCCCATCGAACAACCGAATAAAAGCAAATACGACGCGATCATACTCGCGGTGGCCCACGAGCAGTTTAGACGTATGCCCATCATCGAAATTCGCGCGCTCGGAAAGGATTCGTCGATTATTTACGACCTGAAGTACCTGTTCCCGGCCGACCAAACCGACGCAAGACTGTAACAATGAAAATAATGATCACCGGCACGGCCGGCTTTATCGGTAATCAACTGGCGCTGAGGCTACTCGAGCGCGGAGACGAAATAATCGGCATCGACAATCTGAACGACTATTACGATGTCAGTTTGAAAATCGACCGCCTGGCCAGAATCAAGGACCATCACAACTTTACCGACGTCAGACTCGATATCGGCGACCGCGCGGGCATGGAAGCCGCATTTAAAAAATATCAACCGCAGAAAGTCGTCAATCTGGCGGCCCAGGCCGGCGTGCGTTATTCCTTGCAAAACCCGCATGCCTATATCGACAGCAATATCGTCGGTTTTATGAACATCCTGGAAGGCTGCCGTCACCATCATGTCGAGCATTTGGTTTACGCCTCCAGTAGTTCGGTTTACGGCGCTAACGAATCGATGCCGTTTTCCGTGCACGACAACGTGGACCATCCGTTAAGTTTGTATGCCGCGTCGAAAAAAGCCAACGAACTGATGGCGCACACCTACAGCAATCTTTACGGCTTGCCGACCACCGGCCTGCGCTTCTTTACGGTTTACGGACCTTGGGGGCGGCCCGATATGGCGCTGTTTTTGTTCACCAAAGCCATCCTGGCCGGGGAAAAAATTGACGTATTCAACTACGGCAAGCACCGCCGCGACTTTACTTATATCGACGACATCGTCGAAGGCGTGATTAGAACCATGGATCGCAATGCCGAGGCCAACCCGGATTGGAGCGGATTAAAACCCGATCCGGGCACCAGCAGAGCCCCTTGGCGGGTCTACAATATCGGCAATCAAAATCCGGTGGAATTATTGAGCTATATCGAAACCTTGGAACGATTCCTCGGTAAGACCGCCGAAAAGAACTTACTGCCGTTACAACCGGGCGACGTGCCGGATACCTATGCCGACGTCGAAGCGTTGGTTAGCGATGTCGGATATAAACCCGGCACTAGCATCGAACAAGGCATCGAGCGCTTTGTCGACTGGTACCGGGAATACTATCAAGTATAAATTCGGTGTGCCGGCGCGACTTCTGCGCTAGCCGAACAAACCGGCTGGAAAACGATTGTTTTTGCCATGATCAGTCTATCGTACGGCTTCTTATCCGGCTATTGACAAGCACGCCGCCGGCGGCGGTTAATATTCGAACATCGACAGTTCTGATGCAGAAGCATTTTTCGGACTTCCGACTAAGGCCGTTATGACGACATCCTCTTTGCCTGCGGGTTTCATGGTCATCCACAGCAACCAGGCCGAGCTGCTACGCCAATTGTTGGTCGATTGGATGAAGGCTCATCCGTTGGAACCGCTGGAAGACGAAGTCATTCTGGTGCAAAGTAACGGCGTATCCCAATGGCTGAAACAGGCACTGGCCGCGGACGAATCGGATTCATTGAGCCGCGGCTGCGGCATAGCGGCGGCTCTGCACGTCACGCTGCCGTCGCGCTTCGTTTGGCAGGTTTACCGGAGCGTACTCGGCCAAGAGCAAATTCCGGAATCGTCGCCTTTCGACAAGCGCTTATTGACATGGCGTCTGATGCGTCTATTGCCCAGCCTAGTCGGCTCCCAAGGCTACGAACCTTTGGCGCGCTTTTTGAAGCAAGATGACGACCTGAGAAAACGCTACCAACTGGCCGAGCGATTGGCCGACCTGTTCGATCAGTATCAGGTTTACCGGGCCGACTGGCTGACGGCTTGGCATCGCGGCCAGGATGTCATGCTCGATTACCACGCAAATCCGACCCCGTTAGACGCCGAACAAAGCTGGCAACCCATGCTGTGGCGCGCCTTGCACGACGATGTCGGTACCGACGGCAACACCAGCCGCGCCGAAGTGCACCAACGCTTTTTGGATACCGCGACAAATCTGGAACTACGCCCGACCGGATTGCCGCGGCGCGTCGTCGTCTTCGGATTGTCATCCTTACCCAAGCAATCGCTGGAAGTACTGCTAGCCGTATCCCGCTGGACCCAAGTGATGTTGTACGTCAACAATCCGTGCCGGCATTATTGGGCCGATATCCTGACCGAGAAGGACTATTTTCGCCGCCTGCAACGGCGCCATAAGCAAAAACCCGGCATGCCGGAACGGCTCAAAGAGGAAGAACTCCATCTGCACGCCCATCCGTTACTGGCCGCCTGGGGCAAGCAAGGCCGCGATTACATCGGTCTGCTGGACGAAATGGACGATCCTGCTCAGTACCAGTCTTTGTTTGCCGAGCATGGCCAGCGCATAGACCTGTTCGAAAGCCACGGCAATAGCTGTTTACTGAACCAACTACAAGACGATATTCTGGAACTGCGGCCGGTCGCCGAAAGCCGCGACACCTGGAGCGCGATCGACCCGGCGCAAGACCATTCCATCCGCTTCCATATCTGCCACAGCCCTCAGCGTGAAGTCGAAGTGCTGCACGACCAACTGCTGGCGGCTTTCGACGCCGATGCGACCTTGAAACCGCGGCAGATCATCGTCATGATACCGGATATCAACCAGTACGCGCCGCACATTCAGGCCGTGTTCGGGCAGATCGCGTCTGCGGACGAGCGTTACATCCCCTACTCGATCGCCGATCTCGGCAAACGCCGGCAAGCACCCCTGGCGTATGCGCTGGAATGCCTGCTCAAACTATGCGAATCCAGGCTGGCGGTCAGCGAGGTGCTGGATTTGCTGAACGTGCCGGCCCTGCGCCTGCGCTTCGGCATCGAAGAATCCGATTTGCCGCTGTTGCAGCATTGGATTACCGACGCTAACATCCGCTGGGGCCTGGACGCCGGACATCGTAAAAGCCTGGGCATCGATTTTAACGATCGCAACGCGCAAAATACCTGGCTGTTCGGTTTAAAACGCATGCTGCTGGGCTACGCGGTCGGCAGCGACCCGACAGGCCGCCGGGAAAGCGACTGGCACGGCATCGAACCCTACGGCGATATCGCCGGCCTGGACGCCGCACTGGTCGGTCCTTTGGCTTTGTTATTGGCTCGGCTGTCAGCCTGGTTTGAAACCTTATCCAGACCGGCAACGCCGGGCGAATGGTCGCTCCGCTTGCGCCAGCTGTTATCGGATTTTTTCGAAGCGACCGACAGTGACGAAGGCATTCTGTTGCTGCAATTGCAAACCTCGCTGGACCAATGGCTATCGGCTTGCGACGCCGCCGACCTGACGGAAGCCTTACCGTTGTCGGTCGTCCGGGACTTCTGGCTGTCCCAGATCGACCAAAGCGACTTGTCGCAACGCTTCTTCGCCGGAAACCTGACCTTTGCGACATTGATGCCGATGCGGGCGATACCGTTCCGCCGCATCTATTTGCTCGGCATGAACGACGGCGAATATCCGCGCGCGTTCGCCGCGATGGACTTCGATTTGATGGCCAAAGACTATAGGCCCGGCGACCGCTCCCGGCGCGAAGACGACCGCTACCTGTTTTTGGAAGCCATTCTTTCCGCCCGCGAACATCTGCACATCAGTTGGGTCGGCCGCAGCGTAAACGACAATAGCGAACGGCCGCCTTCGGTATTAGTCAGCCAGTTGCGCGACCATATCGCCGCCTGTTGGTCCGTGCCGGAAAGCGCCGGGGAAAAATCCTTGATCGACGCACTGACGGTCGAACATAGGCTGCAAGCCTTCAGCAAAGACTACTTTACAACGGCTGCTTCAGGATTATTCACCTATGCGCGCGAATGGCGGCCGGCGCCGGCGGCCGCCCGGCTCGAGCCGGCGCCGGCCGCCAAACTGTCCGCACCTCAATTCGATGCGCCGATCCCCTTGCAGCAGTTGATTGCGTTTTTGAAAGATCCGGTGAAAACCTTTTTACGCGAAAAATTGGGGGTTTTTTACGAAATCGACGACTTGGCCGCCGAGGATCAAGAACCCTTCGCGATCGATGCGCTGAGCCAATGGGCCATGCAAGACGAATTGATCCGCATCAGGCTGGATGCCAAACAACGCGGCGAAACCGAATCCGGCGCAATCAACCGGCAACTCGACCGATTGCGCCGTCAAGGCGTGCTGCCCGTAGGCGCCTCGAGCGACTTAGCGCAAGCGGCCTTGATCGACCCTTTGGATCAATTGTTCGAACTCTACGACGAGACCTGTGCCGCCTGGCCGCAGCCGGTGGAAGACCGGGACATTCGCTTTGCGCACACTATCGACGGCCAAACCGTCGAAATCCAGGGCCGGCTCGGCCAGATATTCAGCAACGGCCAACAGCAACGCTGCCGCATCGAAATCAACAGCAGCAATTTGATCGAGAAAAACAAATATCGGCACGATAAACTGATCTCCGCCTGGATATACCATCTTAGCGGTCATCTATTCGGCCAGCCCATGACCAGCCATTTGATCGGCAAAAACGGTCGGGTCGTGCTGCCTCCCTTAGATCCCGAATTCGCTAGACTACATTTTCAGGATCTGATAGCGGCCTATGCCGCCGGCCTGCGCGCGCCGTTGCCGCTTGCGGTCAAAACGTCGTTCGCTTGGTTGGCGAACCACGGCGAAGCATTCGAAGGGCCGGTAGACACCTGCCCCTACGAAAAAGCCGTCGGCGCCGCGCTATCCGCATATGAAGGCGGCTATTTTTCCGGCGAATTGGCATCCAATTACTACCTGCAGCGGGTGTTTCCGAGTTTCGACTGTCTGTGGAGCCGCGGGGATTTTACGGTTTGGACGGACCGATTGTTAAAACCGATCTGGAACAATGTCGGCGCACCCGCCGATAACGGCCAAAGCCGGGCAGGCGTATCATGACACCGAATCCACTGGAACCGCTCAGTTTCCCGCTGACAGGCAGCCACCTGATCGAAGCCAGTGCCGGCACCGGCAAGACCTTCACCATCGCCGCGCTATATGCCAGGCTGGTGCTCGGCCATGGCGGCGACCGGGCGTTTCTGCAAGGCCAGTCTCTGACACCGCCGGAAATATTGGTCGTGACCTTCACCGACGCCGCAACCAAGGAATTGCGAGACCGGATTCGCACCCGCCTCGGCGAAGCGGCCGATTATTTTCGCGCCGACCCGGCATCGATCAAGCCTAAACCGCCCGGCGAGGACTTGCTCTACGATTTGCGCGCAGACTACGAAGTACGGCAATGGGCGGCCTGCGCACACAAGCTGCAACTCGCCTCGGAATGGATGGATGAAGCCGCCGTATCGACCATACACGGCTGGTGTAACCGTATGTTGCAGGAACACGCTTTCGACAGCCAAAGCCTGTTCACGCAAAATCTGGAAACCGACCAAACCGAGCTGTTTTCCGAAATCGTCCGCGATTATTGGCGCAATCATTTTTATGTTTTGGAAATCGAAGATCTGGTGCAGGTCTTGACGTTCTGGCGACAACCCGGCGAGCTCGAAGCCGCCGTCAAACCCTTGGTGAACCATACCGAATTGCTGCCGGCCGCCCCTATTCCCAAAGAACATTTGCGAGAAAACCGGCGGCAAAAACAAGCGAAGCTGGCCGAACTGAAACAACCCTGGCCGCAATGGACGCTGGAAGTCAAACAACTGCTGGACGATGCGAAAGCGAAAAAGCGATTCAATGGCCAAAAATTAAAATCAAACTGGTATGACGCCTGGCTGGATAGCATCCACGCCTGGGCAAGCGACGACGCACTCGAAGCCCTGAGCTTGAGCGATTCCGCTTGGTATCGTTTGAGCGCCGAAGGCATCGCCGAAGTTTGGAAAGACGACAAGCCGCCCAAGCACGCCGCATTCAGCGCAATCGCCTCCTTGCGCCGGGCTTTGGCGGAACTTCCCGGCCCGGAGCAAGGCATCTTGCGGCACGCGGCGCATTGGATAGCCGATGCCTTCGATGCGGCTCGAAGACAGCGCGCGCAAATGGGTTTCGACGACCTGATCACCGGATTGGAAGCGGCTTTATACGGCGAGCACGGCGAGCGCTTGGCTCAAGTCATCCGCCGCCAGTTTCCGGTCGCGCTGATCGATGAATTTCAAGATACCGACCCTCGGCAATACCGCATCTTCCAGCGGGTTTATCGGATCGCCGACAACCGGAACGACTGCGCGCTGATCCTGATCGGCGACCCTAAACAAGCCATTTACGCGTTCCGCGGCGCCGACATCTACACTTATCTGAAAGCCCGCGAGGCCGTGCAAGACCGGCTATACACCTTGAATACCAATTTCCGCTCGACGCAAGCCATGGTCGATGCGACCAACCACTGCTTTAATTACAGCGAACGGCGAGTGGATTCGGCCGGCGCCTTTTTATTCCGCGGCAACCGGCGCAATCCGGTGCCGTTCCATCCTGTTTTCGCCAAAGGCCGCGATGACGAATTCTTTGCGAACGCCTCGAAGGTGCCCGCGCTGACCATTGCGGTGTTGGCCGAGGACTTGAGCAAAAAAAACTATTTGGCACTGATGGCCGAAATCAGCGCCAGTCAAATCGTCGACTGGTTGAACCAAGGCCAACGGCATCAGGCCGGCTTCATCGATAATGAAGGCCGTTTAAAGCCCGTCAAACCGAACGATATCGCCGTCTTGGTCAATAACCGCGACGAAGCGGCTCATATCAGGCAGGCCTTGTCGCGGCGCGGCCTGCGCTCGGTTTACCTGTCGGACAGGGAATCGGTCTATTCGGGCGCGCCAGCCACCGAAATCTACCGCTGGCTGGCGGCATGCGCCGAACCCGATAACGATAGAGTATTGCGCGCGGCCTTGTCGACCCCGACGCTGGGCCTGTCTTTTGCCGAATTGGATGAACTCAATCACGACGAGTCGGCCTGGGAAGACCGAGTCATTCAATTCAAGCACTATCGGGAAATCCGGCGGAGCCAAGGCGTGCTGCCTATGCTGCGTAACATCTTGTTCGACTTCGGCTGCATGGAACGCTTGCTGCAGCGACCCGCCGACGATGACGGCATCAGTGGCGAACGCATACTGACCGATATACTGCATATAGCCGAGCTGTTGCAAAAAGCCAGTTACAGCCTGGAAGGCGAGCATGCCTTGATTCGATTTTTGGCCGAACGGCAAGCTTCTCCGGCCAATGACAGCGACGCCCAAAAATTGCGGCTGGAAAGCGATGCCGACCTGGTCAAAGTCGTCACGATACATAAATCCAAGGGGCTGGAATATCCCATCGTGTTTTTGCCTTTTATCTGCGCGACCCGTCATGTAAAAAAAACCGACAAACCACTGAAATGGCACGGCGAAGACGGCGAATTGCACATCGGCCTGGAGGCGAACGACGAAGAGCTGCGCCTCGCCGACCGCGACCGGCTCGGCGAGGACATCCGCAAGATTTATGTGGCGCTAACCCGGGCCTGCTATGCGACTTGGCTAGGCTTGGCCGCCCTGAAGGAAAACAGCGACGGCGCAATCGGGCATTTATTAGGACTAGCCGATATTCCGGCCGACCGATTACCGGAAGCAATCCGGGCCTTCGCCGCGAAAGAAAACGCGATTGCCGTCGTTTCCGAACCGGACAGCAGCAGCGATCAATTCATCGATGCGACCGAACAAGCCGATCCGGCCGAGGCGCGCCTTCCCAACCGCTCCGCTGCGGAACGTTGGTGGATCGCCAGTTATTCCAGTCTGCGCACCGAAGGCCAGGCCGCGGCGAGCCCGCCCCCGGCTGTCGAAGACACAGCGCAAGCGGCCAACCTACAAGAAGCGCTGCTGGAGGTTCAGCCCGTCATTCCCTCCGCCGAATTAGCTGCCGGGCCTATTCATCGGTTCCCGAAAGGCGCCGAGGCCGGCACGTTTTTACATGAATTGATGGAATGGGCCGCCGAACAGAGCTTTCAATCCGTGCTGGCCGATCCCGCAGCACTGCATCAAACAATCAGCGCCCGCTGCCGAAACCGGCAATGGGAAGCCTGGATAGAACCCTTGCACGAATGGATTCTGACGATGCTGCGGACCGCATTGCCTATTTCCGACGCCGATCCCTCATTGCCGACCCGTATTACGCTGAAGGATTTGCAATGCTACAAGGCGGAGATGGAGTTCTGGTTCGAAGCGCGTGAGGTCGACCTGCAACGACTGGACGCCACCGTCACCGACTATACCTTGGGCGGCCGGCCGCGCCCGAAACTGGCTAACGAAATCATAAACGGTATGCTGAAAGGATTCATGGATTTGGTGTTCGAGTATCAAGGCAAATACTATGTCGCCGACTACAAGTCCAACTGGCTCGGCCCTCATCATGCCAGTTATAGCCGAACCAGCATGGACGAAGCGGTCCGCGGCCACCGTTACGAGCTGCAGTACTGCATTTACCTGTTTGCCTTGCACCGGTTGTTGACATCGCGCTTGCCCGACTACGACTACGAGCGCCATATCGGCGGCGCGGTGTATTTGTTCATGCGCGGCATCGAAGCCGACACGGCCGGCATCCACTTCGAGCGCCCGCCCAAAATCGTGATGGAGCAGTTGGACAGCCTTTTTAAGGGACAAGAACGGTGCAAGGCGTGAACGATACGGCAAACCCTATGCAAGACGCGCGGTCCTTGCTGACCTTGCTGGAAATCTGGATTGAACGTAATTGGCTGCGGGCCGTCGACTTGGCGTTTACCCGCTTTGTTTGGGAAGAAAGCCCCGATGTAACGCCTGAATTGCTGCTGGCGGCCGCACTGACCAGCCACCAGTTGGGACGCGGCCATGTCTGTTTGGACATATCGGCGACATTGGCCGACCCTTATATGGCGCTGTCGTTGCCGCCGGATCGGTATGCATACGCGGCAACCGAGACGGTCGCCCTTCCGTCGGATTTACTGGCGGGACTCAGTCCGGAACTATGGGCCGACAAGATTCGCCATGCCGACGTAGTCGGCGGCGGCCACGGCAAGAGTCCTTTAGTATTGGACGGCCGGCGTCTGTATTTGAGACGCTATTGGCAATACGAGCGCTGCGTCGAATCGGCCATCAGGCAGCGTCTGGATCGAAGCCTACAAATCCGCCAAAGCCTTCCGCACGACGAGCTGAGGCATAATCTGTCCGCATTATTTACAGCAGGCGCGGGCGCCGGGACCGATTGGCAAAAAGTCGCTTGCGCGTCGGCCGCCGCCGGCGCGTTCACCATTATCACCGGCGGCCCCGGTACCGGCAAAACCACCACGGTAGTCAAGCTATTGGCTTTGCTACAGCGTCTCGCGCTAACCCAAGACCCCGCCTGCCCGTTACGGATACGCTTGGCGGCTCCTACCGGCAAAGCCGCGGCACGGTTGCGGGAATCGATTTCCGGTAAAATCGATGAGTTGCCGGCCGGTTTTCTTAGCCAAGGCCTGGGCGAAAGCATACCAACCGACGTCATCACTTTACACCGGCTGCTTGGCGGCCGTCCGAACAGCCGGCAGTTCAAGCACGACGCCAGAAATCCGTTGATGCTGGACGTGTTGGTTGTCGATGAAGCCTCGATGGTGGACCTGGAAATGATGGCGGCCTTGTTATCGGCCATGCCCGATCATGCCCGCCTGATTTTGCTGGGTGACAAGGATCAGTTGGCTTCGGTCGAAGCCGGTTCGGTGCTTGGCCAATTGTGCAGCCGTGCCGAAGGCGCCCATTTCACGAACGCTACGGCAGCTTGGCTCAAGACCGTCACTGACGAAACGATTAGCGCCGATCTCGTCGACGAGCGGGGTTTAACTTTGGATCAACATATCGTGATGCTGCGAAAAAGCCACCGCTTCACGTCGGCAAGCGGCATCGGCCAACTGGCTGCGGCAGTCAACGCCGGCGACCCCGGCCGGATGGATAAGGTTTGGCGCGGCGGATACCCCGATTTGGCCAGACTCGACCTGACCGGCATGAGCGACGTCGAGCTGGAATCCTTATTGGTCGGTAGCGATACGGAGAAAAAAGGCTACGGGTATTATTTGTCCCTGCTCGAACGGCGCCCGCCTTTGGAAGCCGAAAAAACCGAGTTCGATCGCTGGGCTGTCGAGATATTGAACGCATACAGCCGCTTTCAGGTGTTATGCGCGTTACGGAACGGGCCGTTCGGTGTCAGCGGCTTGAATCGGCAAATCGCCGAGATCCTCAATAAACAAGGCCTAATCCGCGCGACATCGGCCTGGTATGAAGGCCGTCCGGTACTTGTCACTAAAAACGACTACCGTTTAGGACTGATGAACGGCGACATCGGTATCGCCTTGAGTTTCCCTCAAGCCGATGCAAAGAACGGCGGGCGTTCATGGGTATTGCGGGTAGCCTTCCCTAAAGATGACGGCAGCGGCGGCATTCACTGGCTTTTGCCCAGCCGCCTGCTGTCGGTTGAAACGGTATTCGCATTGACCGTACACAAGTCCCAAGGTTCGGAATTCGAACACTGCGCACTGATACTACCGCCTAAGCGCAATCCCGTGATGACTCGGGAACTGGTCTATACCGGGATTACCCGGGCGAAAACCTGGTTTACGCTGGTTAACGTCGGCAACGCCATGGCCTTGCACGAGGCTGCAACCCGGACCGCAATCAGATCCGGCGGGCTGTTTTTGAAATAAACAAAAAACGTTCAAGATTTGGAAACCTAAACTCGATCTGTCAGTTTGACAAAAGGGCTTTAACTAATTCCGACATTAATGACGAATTTCGGCCAATTGCGGTCTGTCACGACTGGCGGCTTTGTGGCGATGAATATGTCGTAAGGAAGATAGGCAATGTGCTATTACTGCTCGTTAAGAATGTATTGTCATGTGCTTTTACCGTTAAGCCACAACCCCCCAAGGTTTTCAATGCAATGCTCTGGCATTACTTACATAACGAGCAGTAATTCCGATGGTGTTATCGTATTGTCTACTGTTTTGGTGTTTTGACACCCTTGAAAGCCCTAAAATCAAGGGATACGGAATTCGAACATTAGACATTTTGGTTCATTTTGTCTAATGCAGCGAAATGAAGTGGGTAAATCAAGTCGCCATTGACGCCGCTGTTACAGCCGTCTGTCGTCCAGAACTGGTGCCGCTGGCAGTCTTAGGCTCGACCGGCCGCCGCATCGCACTCCGAATCGACACGCATTTTGTCGCCTACTGGCTGCTCGGCTTAGCGTTCGGCCCGGCGCGCTTTCACTTGTTCGACGGGCGGTTCCAGACCGGGCAAATGGACGAATACTAGGGACTGTTGCCATTTCGTTTTAACTCATTGAAATGTAAAAAGATATTGCTCGCCACAACACGCGCAAAAAGCTAATCAAATCAACTGCTTGCAATGAAATGGCAACAGCCCCTAGTTTGCCGGTGTGTTTGTGCTGGGCTGATTCGGCACAGCGATGCTCACCCGGTATTGGGGCGGCGAATACAGCCCGTTTTTCTTCGAATGAACTGGATATTACAAGGGGGGTTGATTGATGCCAGCGAGTGGAAATAGAATAGGTTTCGGTGGTTGTGAGCGTCATGCCAGCCGGGAACGGACATCCAGCGCCAGGGATGGAAAGCTGCGGGTTATCGACGAGCTATAAATTAAAGCTCTTAAGGCACGGGACTAGAGATACTGAAAGACACGTAAAAAAACGCCGTAGGCCTTGCACTGCGAAGCTTCAGGCGTTGCGGGAAATTTCGCTAATTTTTCTTTAATCTTCTTTATTCCACCGTCGCCGTTTTGCAAAGGCTGTGGATAAAGGCACGGTATACGGAACACCGGCGGAAAGTGTATGGATCGAGGATGTTGGGGCTCGCAAGTTAACCCCAACCTACGGGCTACGAACTTCCTTAAGAATTTAAGCGGGTATAAATATGACTGCAAAACACAAACGTACGGTAGCAGCTAGACTGGTTAAAAATGCGGAGACCACGCTGGCCAAGGCGGAGAAGGATAATTTAGATAATGCCAAGGATCAGGTGGAGGCGATGGCTGGAGCACTGGTCGAGGCCGAGAAAGAGGTGGAGGATGCGGCGAAGAAACTGGCCAAAGTTAGAGAGGAGGATGCTAAGGCGGGGAATTTAAGTGCAGACGAGAAGCAGGCGAAGGCACAGGAGTTGGCTCAAGCTGAGTCCGATAACCAGGCGGCGGTAAAAAAGCGGGACGATGTCAAGACGTCGGCGGAGGCAGCAGCGGCAAAGCTGGTCGAGGCGGAAAAAAGGATAAAGGTTGACGCGTTAAGGATGGACTTACATCGGGTTATGGGTATAGTTCTCCTTGTTATCGCGGTAATGCTCATTTATCCGGTAATCAAACAACCACCTGAATACTTAAAAATTTTTGAAATAACATTCGATGTAAGCACCATAAGCAACAATAAGACCCTACGTCTGCTAATTATCATGGGTTCTGCAGGTATGTTCGGCGGTATTATTAATTATTTCTATAGCAGGATGGCAACTACCGCACCTGAGCCGAAGGAGTTTTTTCCCTCTGTTTTTATCGGTATTGGCGCAAGCTTGCTTTTACCGTTTTTGTTTTCCCTCGTAGCCAAAAATCCACTTGCTAATATAGCGCACGCTATTGATTATGTGACAATAATCAGCTGGGGTGTGCTAGCCGGAATATCCGGGGAAGCGCTTATAACTATGACGGTTAGCAAATTCGGCGATACTTTCCAAAGCAAGTAGCCCGGATGCAACGCAGTGGAATTCGGGATAATCGGAGCCGCTTTTGTCCCTACGCCTTATTCAGTCTTCGGCACAGCGGGCGCGGATGGGGGGCTTGCCAGCGTTTTCTTTCAAATGATAAGCCTTGACGAACACCAACCGGTCGCCATTGAACACATAGCAAATATTGACGATAAACACCCCATCCCACTGGCTGCGGTATACCCCCCCTCCCACAAGTCGTTGCAATAGGAAGTCTTCTTCATGCTGGTTGTCATTACCGAAAGCCGGACGGTATCTTGCCCCGGCGTCTCACGTAGCGCGTGGTACACCAACTCGAATACTGCCAAACCTGCCTTGCTGATTCCCGCGGCCTGCTTGAGGCCAGACAGGAATAGCTTTACGATGCGTTCCTCTACCTCTTCTCATTCGTAGACCAGAGCGCCGATGGTGCCCTCGCTAATGATTAAGCCTTTTTGTTCGGTGCCGATCCGAGCTTTGCGCGGGCGGCTGATTTGGTCTTTCTGCGGGATGCTGGGTTGGTCAGGTAAACCGGGAAACCGTGTTCACGATAGTTGTAATCCGCACTGTTCAATGTTTACTATTCAACCGAATACCGAAATAATCTATCTAATAGAAGTCAAAGATAGCAGCGGGAAAAAAGCTATTTTTGATAGGGAAAAAGTAAAAAATTTGTAGTTACACTGGAATAAGTGATGAGAATATAGTTAAGATGCAGCTCATGTGACACGTTAAAATATCTGGCAAGCTGCTGCTGAGGAACCCATAACCAATAAGTTCTAGCAGAACGGAGATGTCCATGTTTTCAGACAACCATTTCAGTAGGGGCCAATATGCGCCCCAAGCCTTTTTATATAACCCAGATAAGTTTGTACTCGCCAAACGCCAAGGACGAGCATGGCTGGCCTTTACCACGGTCACCCTGGTGCTTTCGGGATGCGCCTCATACAGTGGTGCCCCAAAAGCCATCGTTGATGTGGATGCCGTTGTCGAATCCTTGATATCAACAGATAAGGAAAAAAAAGGGAAATTGCAGCAATGGTCTGAAAAGCCACCTAGTGAATGTAAGGATATTAGGGACGCTACGAATAATGTGATGACAGCTATCGATTTACGATATGCCGAGTTCGTCGACGATATCAGCTTTGAAGGCAAGATCAGGGCCACAGCGACCGATATCGCGCTGACTGGGCTGGGTTTAGCGGGCACCGCCGTGGGCGGGGCAGGAGCGAAAACGGTCTTTAATGCCCTGTCTGCGGGCATTGCTGCGACAAATACTTCTATTGACAAGAACTTTTTCTACGAAAAAACCATTCCCGCGCTGATCGCCAAAATGAATGCCGACCGCAAAGCCCAGCAGTTGTTAATCATCAAGCGCCTGAAGACCTGCAAAAACCCAGGAGACTATCTGTGGTTCGAAGCGATCCACGATCTTACGGATTATTATGCCACTGGTACTTTGTTAGGAGCCATTGCGTCGATCTCAAAAGATGCTGGCGCCAAGCAAGTCAATGTGGAGGATAATATCCAACAAGAGATATTACGCTTACGGCCTAGCAAAAAGTCCGCCGATAAAGACTGGCTTCATAATTATTTTTCTGAAAGCAAGGAAAATCAGAAAAAAATACTCAAATGTTGGAAGGAAGTTGGCACCCCACAGCCAGATGCTTTTGATGATGCAACTGACTTGTTCCAAGAACCATTTGCGTCAGATATACCGAAAGTTAGGCAGTGCCTAGAGAAGCAAAAATACTAAAACTTTGCCGATTATTATATTTGGAAGGTCAGCCAAATATTAGTAGTAGACACACTTTAACGATTTCAGGAGTACCGCCATGTCTAAAATTCGAGTCATTACTTTTTCTCAAGATGAGATGGATGAACTTGAGAAGGAAAAACAGCGACGTGACCAAGCCGGATTCGCTATACGAGAAATCAACAATGACGACGGATCGGTAACATTGATTCTAATTCCTCCTAATAATTCCGAGGCCGCAGGTGATGATGTAGATATGGGCACGCGTTCTGTAGCAAGCCCAGCACCATCCACATCATCCACATCGACCGGTCTGGCCTGGGGTGCGAAAGTATCCAGCACATTCCGCGATAAGCTGCGGAAAATTGCTACGGATTTAAGCTGCAACCCGGATTTTCTAATGGCGGCGATGGCCTTTGAGACAGGGGAAAGCTTCAGCCCGAGGATAAGGAATCCATTGAGCGGAGCCACCGGGTTGATTCAATTCATGCCAAATACCGCGGTGCACCTTGGGACGACGACAGATATGTTGGCGACCATGACTGCTGAGAGCCAGTTGGATTTCGTCGCAAAATACTTTGAGGGCAAGAAAGGCAGACTGAATTCCCTGGAAGATGTCTATATGGCCATTCTATGGCCGGCAGCTGTGGGTCAATCCAACGATTATGTGCTGTTTAAATTACCCTCAGCGGCCTATAAACAGAACAAGGGCCTAGACAGCAATGGTGATGGCATGGTGACTAAGGCCGAAGCAAGCGCGAAGGTCCAGGCCAAGCTCGATAAAGGAAAGCGGCCAAATAATATCGGTTAGGATTCGGTGGGTATATACCGCCAAAGCGAGTACAAATGAAACGGTTACAAGGGACTATGCTGGCATTTTTCCTGGGTTGGGCATCGCTTGGTATTGCCTCAGATGGGCAGTACATGGAAAACATAACGACGCCAGGCGGCACACTGATTATCCGACAACTGGATCAGTGGCTTCTGGGCGCTGAATTCGTCGTCATATTGGGCCAGCACGAAGTCTTGCATACCGAGGAAGGCAATAACAGAAGATCTTTCCCCGACTTTCCGGAACCTCGGGTTATCGCTTATGTGGCAAAGAGGATGCCGCCTTTCTCAGCGGTAGCTGTGTTTCAGCAATTCAGTTGGGGCAACGCTTGCAATGGCGGACCCATTTGGTTTCTGGGGATTCGCGAAGAGGGCACTTTTCTGGTTTCCGACGCCATCGACTATTGTGGTGGTCCCCTCCCCATCATATCGGTAACGGAGGATGCTGTATATGTGGTTTTACCTGCGTCTAAGCTTGCCGATGGTGACAAGCCAATATCCAAAAGGGTATGGATATTTCGCCAGGGCAAGGTCCAGCAAGTTCGGTGATTGATTCGAAGAGGGATCAAAGAAGCAGTGGTAGGTCTTGCACGTCCTCGAGCGAGCGACAGGTTATGGTTTTTTGATGCAGTCTTCCCAATGCGCACCGGTTAGCGTTGTCGTTAACAACATCAGACATTTCGATACGTACTGTCTAATCTTTTGGCTACCTGCTATTGCCGTTTGCTAAACTTCGCAAATGGCAGGTTTGGGGAAACTAAAATCCATACCTGAATGACGGCAGTGGGTCGCAATAAGACAGTCAGTGCGATACCCGATCAAGCGTAATTCGAAGCCTTGTAAGATTAAGTTTATATTCTTCGTCTAAAGCACAATTCAAACCGGACTCTATAATCAACCGATTTACAAATCAAGCTATCGCTTGTCGCAAAGCTTATAATCTGACGCTGATTACTCGAAACCGACAACCCTAAGAGATCAAAATCCCTATGTTTCAGAAACTGTACGATCGCGTCATTCTCTGGTCCAAGCATCGCCACGCCGTCAAATATCTGTTTGCGTTAAGCTTTGCGGAATCGTCTTTTTTTCCGGTGCCGCCGGATGTAATGTTAGCGCCGATGGCACTGGCACAACCTAAAAAAGCATTGCGCTTTGCATTATGGACCACGTTAGCCTCGGTTCTTGGCGGCATGTTCGGTTACGGCATTGGTTTTTTCTTGTTCGAAAATATTGAACCGTGGTTAAAAACCACACATTACTGGAACGGCTATCTGACCGCAATTGCATGGTTCAACCAGTGGGGCTTTTGGGCGGTCCTAGTGGCCGGGTTTTCGCCTATCCCCTACAAGGTATTTACCATTGCCGCGGGCGCTCTAAGCATGATCTTCGCGCCGTTCGTGTTGGCTTCGTTTTTAGGGCGCGGCGGGCGTTTTTTTCTGGTGGCTATTTTAATAGCGGCCGGCGGGGAAAAGTTAGAATCGAAACTGCGCGAATACATCGATCGTTTGGGCTGGGGTTTGCTGGCCATCGTTGTAGTCGGCGGCCTGGCTTACCGGCTTTTGCGCTGATCGGCTATGCGGTTGGCGCTGGGCGCGGCATCGACATCGACATCGACATCGAAAATACGGTAGAAACCTTTCAGCAGCAATGGCGCCAGCACGGTCGTCATTGCGATTACAATGATCAGCGCGGCGTAGACTTCGTTATCGATGATGCCGGACGTACGGCCCAGTTCGGCAAAAATCAAACCGACCTCGCCGCGCGGAATCATTGCAAGACCGATCGCAAAACGTGAAGTCCAAGTCTCTTGCAGTAACAGCGCGCCCAAGACTTTACCCAGCATCGCAATGCTAAACAGACTGAGCGACAATAACCAAATGAAAGACGAATGCCAATCTATGCTTCGTAAATTCAACGAAAGCCCGACCGTGACAAAAAAGATCGGCACAAACAGTTGAATGATGGGCTGCATCTGTGACTCGATGCGATGGGTAAAATCGGAATCGTTATGCAAGGCCAGTCCGAACGGTAAAAAAAATCGCCTGGATAGCGCCAATCCCGCGGCAAAACCGCCCAACAATTCCGGCGCGCCCATGCGGTGGGCCAGCCATGCAAAGAACAACACCAAGGAGATGATCAAGGTTGGAATCAAACCGTCGGTTTGGCTCACCTTGGCAAACTGCCGGATGATTGCGGAGATTACTCGGGCAAATACCGGCGCCAGCACGAAGAATAAGGTGATGAAAGCCACAACACGGCCGATATCCTTCGGATTGACTTGACCGGAAAGCGAGAAATCGTACAGCAAGGCCAACAGTACGACACCCAATATGTCGTCGATGACGGCGGCTCCCAACACGACCTGCGCCTCTCGGCTGTGTTGGCGTTTCAAGTCCGTCAGCGCGCGTATCGTGATCCCAATGCTGGTCGCGGTTAGCGTACCGCCGATAAATAATGCCGCCAGCGGGTCGCGTTCGAACGCAAAATAGCTGACACCGAACCCCAGCAGTAAAGGCAACAGAAAGCCGCTGATCGCGACAAAAAGCGCTTTCCAGCCAGTTTTGGCCAACTGCCGAATATCGGTATCCAACCCGACTTCGAACAACAATAGAATAATGCCGATTTCGGCCAGCAGCCTGACAATATGAGTGGCATCCAGCCATCCGAGCAAACTGGGCCCTAACACGACGCCGGCGATCAGCTCGCCGACCACGGGCGGACTATGTAAACGGGCGAAAAACTCGGCGAATATCCGCGCCGTCAGCAGCATCACCATTAACTGGAAGAAGAATTCGTGAACCGCTTGTGCATCCAATTTGAAGTCCCTTTGATAGCGCCGGAATTTTACGCGCGGTTTTTCAGAGATTGGTAATATCGTTTGCCTATCGCCCGTCTATTTGCCGTAGCGTGCCAAGCGCCGGACTCGAGATGAACCAAAAACAATTTGCCGATGTAGTACACCAATAAGCCGGAAACAGCCGGACGCAAAATGAGCGCGCCGGATGCAGGTAAAACCGGGGTGTAATCGCGCAGAAACCTGATCAAATAATGACTGACCCAGCCTGCATGAGCCCCGCCTAGAATGGCGGCTATCAGAATTTTGCCTTGCTGATCGTTGAATGAAACACCGTACGTCGCACACAAGTCCCGCAATAATTTCAGCAATAGTCCTGCGACCGCAACTTGATCCGTGATCGTGGCGAAAGGAAGTAAACCTGTGCTTCCGGCTATAAGGGCATATTTATTGATAAGCTTGCGCGCTTTAGCCCCGTTTTCAGAAAGCGGATGATTATGGGACAGCCGGCCAGGCTCGACTAAAGGAAAGTGCTCGGCTTCGGTGTTATAGTCTATATCTACCATGGCTTAACCTTCTTAGAGACTGGATAAATCGTAACCTTAGGCCAGTTTATCGCGAAATTTAAAAATTACTATCAAATGAAAATCCGGATCAATTATCGACATTCTGTTTAACGCCATGCCCGAACTCCTTATTTATATCCAAAATCACATCGAATACGCCCCCTACCTTATTTTCGGCTTGCTGCTATTAGCCGGTTTCAATATCCCTATACCGGAAGACGGCATGCTGTTCGTCTCGGCCTTGTTGGCGAGCCGGAATCCGGAATATTTGCCGCAGTTGTTTGCGGGCGTGTATTTAGGTGCCTACCTTTCGGATTTGATTTGCTACGGCTTGGGGCGAATCGTCGGTCCTAAATTACTGAAGATCAAATTCTTCGCCGGCATTGCAAAACCGGAACGCATTAAAAAAATACACGACTATTACGAACGTTACGGGGTGGTCACTTTGATCTTTGGCCGCTTTATTCCTTTCGGCGTCCGTAACGGCCTGTTCCTGACTGCCGGCTTCGGCCGGATGAGCTGGGTTAAATTCGCCCTCTCGGATCTGTTGGCCTGCACGATTTCTTCGGTCACCTATTTCACGCTGTATTACCGCTATGGCGCATCCGTCATCGATTTCGTCAAGGAAGCCAATACGGTCATCTTTATCGCGGCGCTTACTATCGTCGGCTTTTTATACTTTCGTAAGCGCAAAACACGACAAGACTGATGCCGCTCGCCTCGTGGTAAGTTCAGCGACACCAGTGAAAACTATCGAATGCTAAACGCTTGTTTCGTAGACCCCCCCGTTACGATCGAATTGATTCGTTTGATAACCAATAGAATTCGAACTGAGTGTTCCACCCTAAACCTGCCAACTTTTCTGATTCAAAACCGGTACTTGTTCTTCTTCAAAGTGAGCCACCGATTTGTTAGCTTGGTTTTTTAGCGTCGGTTTGTGGCAGAAGCCACTCGCAATTAGCGAGTGACCTTGTGACCTTTGGCAATCGAATTCAGACAAACAATTTATCGAGAGCGAGGATGTCAGTAATTTTTACACCAAATCGTCGCCCCTAATATCCTGGTTTTCTTGCCGGATAAGCGATTGGTGCGTATTTAAAGCCCGGATACAAACCAGAATTTGTCAGTATTTTTTACAATCACCTTTCAAATAGTGAAAGGCCATCAAACCAGCACTGCACCTAACTTCCAGCATTACCGGCCGCGTAGTTTGATTACTAAACCATGGCGTAACTCTTGCTTGCTGATACCGACAGTTTGGCGTCTCGAACTCGTTGATAAAAGAAGGCAACAAAAGATTGCCGATAGTTGCGCATCTGCATCAATCGATCAGCGGAGATAGAAATATGAACCGTACCCGGCATTGGCTTCGCGTACTGCTGTTCTCAAGCCTGACATTACAGAGCTCCCACGCGTTTGCAGTAGTCATCACTGACAGCTCGTTGACGCTCTCCAATATTCAGATTACGCCCACCAGCGGCAGTGTCGTGTTTCAAGACCCGCTGATCGCGGAAGTCTTTACCCAAGCCGCCAATAGCATGGGCGAGCTGGACCAGCAATACGACTTCAGTATGGGAGGCGCTGTTTCCCAAATCGCCGCTACGACGTGGGCCGCGGGAAGCGGTCAAGCAGATGCTGCCGCGATGACGTTGAGTGCTACCACTAGCGTAAACCTAACGGGTTACAACAATCAGGCATCTTCATTGGGTCGAGGCAGTCTTTACGGCTCGTTTATGATTACCGGTGGGGCGGGCGTAGTTGACGTACTATTTTCAATGGACGTGATGGCTACCTTGCATGGCTACACCGATGCAGTAGGCAGCTTCGATCCGGACTGGACTGCAAGCCTGTTTTTGGACTTCGCCCCAAATCCGATACTGTTCGACTACGATATGATGATCGGCGGTAGCAATACCCCGGATACCGTCACGACGGTAAGCAAGACGCTGAGTAATATCGTAAATCTGTCGTTCGACACTCCGTACTACATTTATATCGAAGCCGACGCCGAATCAAAGCGGAATCAAAACCTCCCCGAACCAGACACATTGATCCTGATCATGATAGGACTGGCCGGCTTTACCCCGCTCTTCGGAAGAGGCATAAAACAGTCAGTAACGGATGACGGTAAAGTTTGAGAACCTAAATAAACCAAGTTAGCTTTCCTGTATTTTAACGGTGGCCGTCCGCGTTTACGACCGGCTAGTCGTTTCTCAATAAGAATTGATAGAGGTAGTCATGAATCGATTCTCCGGTCTTTTGAGCGTTTTCCTGCCCGCCCTAATGCTGTACCTCGCCCCTCAGATTGGCCATGCTGGCTATATCGGCGAAGATCCCCCTCGGTGCTGCACCTGTGAAACCGGCAAACGATGCCCCGAATTGCCGGGAACCGGCTCCGGCAGCGCCATCAGTGCCAGCGAAGGCAACCTGAGGGAGGCCTACACCGGTCCGCGGGTCATGAGTGGCAGTGGTCCCACGCTGGCGATGGACTTGGCCTACAACAGTTACAATGCCGACGGATCCAGGGCCAACGTCGATACCGTGATGGGCTACGGCTGGACTCACAGCTACAACATCTTCCTGTTCGCCCAGCGCGGCAGCATGTTCCGCTTCGACGCAGACGGTCGGGTCACCACCTACAAGCTAGGCCCTGGCGGCACTTATACCGCGGCTCCCGGCTATTTCGAGACACTTGTAAAAAATCCTGACGGTAGTTTCACTCTGACCCAGAAGGACCAGACCCGCTTCCAGTTCCAATCCATACCCGGCACGCCCTTCATGGTGAACGGGCCGGTCTGGCGCCTCACCGAGATCACCGACCGTAACGGCAATATCACCACGCTGAGCTATGCCGGCGGCAAACTGACCGCGGTCACTGATACCTAC
This sequence comes from Methylomonas sp. MgM2, assembly GCF_054172045.1. Classification (NCBI taxonomy): domain Bacteria; kingdom Pseudomonadati; phylum Pseudomonadota; class Gammaproteobacteria; order Methylococcales; family Methylococcaceae; genus Methylomonas; species Methylomonas sp. MgM2. Next base: position 341,260 of record NZ_JBSYXO010000001.1, read on the forward strand.
AGCCGCAGTCTGACCTTGGGCTACAACGGCCGGAACAAGCTGACGACCATCCAGGATCCTTTGGGACGGATCACCACCTTGCAATACGACACCACCGGCAGGAAACTCGTCCGCGTGACCGACGCCGCGGGCAAAAGCGTCAGCTACAGTTACAACAGCCTGTACCAGATGACCCAAAAAGTGGACAAGGACGACCGGACGTTCCGCTACCTCTATCAGAGCAACAAGCCCGTGGCCATCCGGGACGGTGCCGGCCACGACCTGTTCCGGCTCAGCAACCCGGTCAACTGGGCCACCGACGTCGCCGCCCTGTTCCTGAATCTGCAACGGGTGTACGTGCCCAGCACCACCCGCAAGACCGACGGACTCGGTCACGTCTGGCTCTACGATTACGACAACCATGGCTATATCACCAAGATCACCGCCCCGGATGGCGCCGAAACTAGCTATACCTATGATCCCGCCACATTGATGCCGGCCTCGGTCACCGACGCCAACGGCCATACCACCCGTTACGAATACGATGCGCTGGGTAACCGCATCAAACAGATTGACCCCGTTCCCTTTAATTACGAAACGGCCTGGACCTACGATCCGGTCTTCAACCGGATGACCGGCATGACCGACGCCAACGGCCGGCTGACCAGCTACGACATCGATCCGGCCAACGGCAACCGGCTCAGGGAGACCGATCCCCTGGGCGGCATCAGGCAATGGTCTTACGACAGCCACGGCAACGTGCTGACCGAAACGGACAAGAACGGCAATCTGAGCCGGCATGACTACGACGCCTTCGGCAACCGCATCAAGACCACCGACGCGGTGGGCAAGCCGGAGCAGCGCCAGACCACTTACACCTATGACGCTGTGGGTAACCTTAAGACCCGCACCGACGACAACATCCACACCACCCGCTACGACTACGACAATTTGAACCGGCTGCTCAAGGAAACCGATCCCGCCGGCAATTTCACCCGGTATGACTACGACGGCGAGGGTAACCGCGTCCGGGTTGTCGATCGCAACGGCAATCCCACCCAGTTCCAGTACGATTTGCGCCAGCGGCTCGTCAAAACCATTTATCCGCTGCCCGCGCCTAAAAACTTCAGTACTCAGAGTTACGACGGCAACGACAACAGGGTCGACATGACCGACCGCAACGGCCACAGCAGCCAGTTCGATTACGACCTGCAGAACCGGTTGGTGAAGAGCACCGATACCCTGAACAACATCAGTACCCGCGGCTACGACCCGGTGGGCAACCTGATCGAGGACTGCGACGCCAACGGCCACTGCACGACTTACACCTACGACGCGCTGAACCGCCGCCTGACCACCCTGGATGCGGAAAGCGACCTGACCCAGCTCGAATACGACCGGGTCGGCATGATCGTGCCTAACCCGCGCTGTCCCGACATCAGCGGACCGAGCCGGGGTTCCTCCCTGGTGACCCGGCAGATCGACGCCAACGGCAAAGTCAGCTACTTCAAGTATGACGGCCTGGACCGCCTGGTTTGCCAGATTCGCAAGCAGATCGATACCGCCGACAGCATCGATGCCGACGACGCCGTCACCCGCTACGGCTATGATGCCAACGGCAACCGGCTCGCCCTGACCGAGCCCAACGGCAACGCCACCAGCTACGTCTACGACGGCCTCAACCGGCTCGTGCAGGAAACCAACGCCGCCGGCGACCAAACCCTAACCACCTATGACGGCGTGGACAACGTCATCACCGTCACCGCCCCCAACTTCAACGTCACCACCCATACCTACGACGCCCTGGACCGCCTGATTCAGGTGAACGATAGCGTCGGGCGGGTGGCCAACTACGGCTACGACCCGGAAGGCAACCGTCTGAGCGAACGCGACGGTAACGGCAACGGCACCGACAATGTCTACGACAGCATTTACCGCCTGATCCAGGTCACCGACGCTCTCGGCCATAACACCTTCTACGACTACGATGCGGTGGGCAATCTGCTGCAGATAACCGACCGGGCGCTCCATGCGACTTGTTACCACTATGACGACATCAACCGCCGCATCCTGGCCGTGCAAAAAGTGGGAGACACCGATTGCACGGAGGTGGATGTCGACGATATCTGGACCAAGACCGACTACGACCATGTGGGCAACGTCACGGCGTTGACCACAGCCAAGAACGGCAGCTCGCCGGCCGCCTGCAATGGCGCCAGCCCGCCCGCCGACTGCGAGACCACCAGCTACGCTTACGACGGCGTCAACCGGCTGCTGCGGGAAACTTATCCGGATCCGGCACCGAATATCCGCGAGTTCAGCTACGACGGCGTCGGCAACCTGCTGACCCGCACCGACCAGAAAGGCCAGGTCACTCAGTACCGCTACAGCGACCTGTACTTCCTGACCGAAAGGATCTATCCGGTCAGCCCGGCTGACACGCTGAGCTACGACCTGTCCGGCCGCATGCTCAGTGCCGAGCGCGACGGTTGGCTGGTCACCTTCGACTACGACGGCGCCAACCGAGTCACCGAGACCAGCCAGAACGGGCGTGTCGTCAGTTACGTCCACGACATCCCCGGCCGCACCCGCACCATCACCTATCCTGGCGGGCGGGTGGTCACCGAGTCCATGGACCCGCGCGCGCGTTTATCCAGCGTGAACCGGGGTCCCGGACCGGTCTTTCCGATCACACAGATCGCGCTGTACAACTATGACCTCGGCAACCGGGTCCAGACACGCCAGTACGAGAACGGCGTCATTGCAGACTATACATATAACGCCAACAATTGGATCACCGGTCTGGAGCACACGATTGGCTCGACTCTCATTGCCGGCTTCGGCCACGACTATGACGCCGAGGGCAACAAGCTGTACGAGGACAAAACCCATGACGGCGGCCATTCGGAGGCCTACCAGTACGACGAGGTCTACCGCCTGATCGACTACAAGGTCGGCACTCTGATCGGCAGCAGCGTGCCGGTGCCGCTCACCCAGAGCCAGTACGACCTGGACAAGCTGGGCAATTGGGACCACAAGGTCAAGGACGGCGTCACCCAGACCCGTGAGCACAACGCGGTCAACGAGATCACCTCGATCCAGGTCGATGGCAACCCGCTCGTGCCGATCGGTCATGACGACAACGGCAACCTGGAGGAGGACAAGCGCTACAGCTACGCCTACGACGAGGAGAACCGGCTGACCGGCGTCACCCGCAAGTCCGACGGCAAGCCGGTGGGGCAATACCGTTACGACGCCCTGTCGCGGCGGATCACCAAGATCGCCAACCCGGCCCTGTTGCCGTCGGTGCCGATTGAAACTCATTATTTCTACGACGACGCCCGCATCGTCGAGGAGCAGGACATCGGTGGAGCGACGCTCGCGACTTACGTCTACGGCAACTACATCGACGAGGTGCTGAGCATGGCGCGGGGCGGGCAGGATTATTACTACCACCAGAATGCGTTGTGGTCGGTGGCGGCGGTGACGGACGCGCTCGGTAATGCGGTGGAGCGCTACAGCTATGACGCCTACGGGTATCCGATCATCACGGACGGATCAGGCGTGGCGGTGCCGCCCAATGCCTGGGGCACGGCGCATAGCGCGATAGCCAGTCCGTGGATGTTTACCGGCCGGCAGTGGGATGAGGAGACGGGGATCTATTTCTACCGGGCGAGGTATTACGATCCGTTTAAGGGGAGGTTTTTGGGGAGGGATCCGTTGGGGTATTTTGGCGGGGTTAATCTTTATGAATACATTCAAGGAAGACCCGCAACTTTGGTTGACCCATATGGATTAAAAAAGATCTGGGGGTGGAAACATATCGAGGGGGTATCTGTTGATGAATCACCGACAAAGTGGTTTGGGCCATACTTAAAATCAGAAGACCGAGGATGTATAACTCATTGGTGGGGACACTATGGAATAGAGATGACAAATGTCGCTAGAGACTGTAGTACTGACACTATTGAAGTGAAAGGTAGTGCTTCGTCCAGCTATTACACCTCGGCGCTGTTTGGTTCGCCACTTTTTTCTACGTATCTCCATGCTTCAGAGGAAGGAACTGTTACTGTTAAGTGCGATAATGGCAACATTAAGATTGTGGGGATAGATGGCAAGCGAGAGACAGAGAGAAAGCTTATTGCCAGCGTACTCATTCAAGCAAGAATAGAAGGCCAAGCTATCACGATGACAGTTGATGTCAAGACTGGTTATGCGGAAACTATAACAAAAGCAACAACTTCAGGATGGAAATTTGCAGGTGAACTAGATGGTGTTAAAGCTGAATATAACTATGGAACGTCAGTAACAATTGATGAAAGTTCGGGAAAAACATGGGGAGAAAACAAATCTAGGTTGTATGAGTGCACTTGCTGCGAAGTGCCAGAATAGCTTGAGCGGGACGGGGTATGTACCCCGTCCTAAACCTTTCAACTATCAGCCAAGACAAAGCAAAACGTTAGGAGCGGGTTAAATAACCCGCCCCGCCGGTTCTTTCAGGAGAGAACAAAAGGCATGCCATCGCGTCGCATAGCAACCGGCCTAAACAGCGGCACCTACTACCTGACATTAACCGTCGAACGCTGGTATTACCTGTTCGACCGCTTCAATCGTTGGCAAATATTGGCGGATTCGTTGCGTTATTGCCAGCAACAAAAGGGTTTGGAATTAAATGGTTATGTGTTCATGCTGAACCATCTGCATCTGATAGTGACCTCGCCGGATGTAGCCGGCTTTTTGCGCGACTTTAAACGTTTTACCTCAAAGGAACTCAAGAAAAATATCGAAAACCATGAGCCGCGCGTTTTAGAGTTGTTTATCGACGAATCAGGAAGATACCATTTCTGGCGCGATACCAATGCTTGAGCGGGACGGGGTATGTACCCCGTCCTAAACCTTTCAACTATCAGCCAAGACAAACCAAAACGTTAGGAGCGGGTTAAATAACCCGCCCCGCCGGTTCTTTCAGGAGAGAACAAAAGGCATGCCATCGCGTCGCATAGCAACCGGCCTAAACAGCGGCACCTACTACCTGACATTAACCGTCGAACGCTGGTATTACCTGTTCGACCGCTTCGATCGTTGGCAAATATTGGCGGATTCGTTACGTTATTGCCAGCAACAAAAGGGTTTGGAATTAAATGGTTATGTGTTCATGCTGAACCATCTGCATCTGATAGTCACCTCGCCGGATGTAGCCGGCTTTTTGCGCGACTTTAAACGTTTTACCTCAAAGGAACTCAAGAAAAATATCGAAAACCATGAGCCGCGCGTTTTAGAGTTGTTTATCGACGAATCAGGAAGATACCATTTCTGGCGCGATACCAATGCGCCAAAGAAAATCGAGAATCCGGCGTTTTATCTGCAGAAACTGAATTACATCCACGACAATCCGGTTCGCAAAGGATATGTCGAACGGCCTGAGCATTGGCGCTGGTCGTCTGCTAACCCATCATCAACCTTGGATGTTAGTTTCTTGTAGCACTTTTAGCCCGCGTAGGGCGGAACCGGTTTACCGGGTTTTTAGCCCGCATAGGACGGAAACGGTTCTGCGGGTTCCGCCGAATGGGAAACGGTCCTCTTTATCGGTGGCGTTTCGCGGGGTTGGTTTGGCGGTTGCTGGTTTTGTGGAGAAGCTTTTTTGGCGGATCATCCTCGGGAGATGACGATTTTTCCAACCGGTGGGAAGCGATCAAGATTCGCTTCGTGCAGAAAATTCCTGCCATCGAGCGCCGTTCGAAAGCTCGTACGCATAAAGGCGAACGGGGAATTCGGCAACGTCGCTTCTGGGAACATGCCATACGGGATGAACGTGACTATGCCAATCACATCGATTACGTGCATCTGAATCCGCTGAAACATGGCTACGTTACACGCGTGAAAGACTGGTCGCGTTTCCCGAAAGCCGGCAGCTCAATTACCGTTCTCAAAGAGTTTACCGCATGCTGAACGACTCTCTGCGACAGATTGCAAACATCCTGTACGTGGAGCACGGCATCCCCATTCACGGTCGATTTAATCGGCATGCGCATTTAGATGAATCCCCGGTTTTAAAACCTCTTTAGCCAATGTCCATGCTCGGTTATTATGGCGTCATGATTTTTTCCTCTTTAGTTTAACGAGCAACACCTCATGTTTAGAACCCGTTTAGTCGTACTGTTGTTAACTCTATTTTTTACCTGCATCGGACAAGCTCAAGAAACGTCTGTCAAAACTTTTAACTCGGGCAGTTACCAGCAAATCCTTAGCGAATATAGCGGACACGCTTTCGTTTTAGCGATTTGGTCTGTCGACTGCCCCTCTTGCCTGAAGGACATGGACGTGATTCACGAGCTCCATCAGAAACATCCCGGCCTAAAAATAGTCATGCTGTCCACGGATGAACCGGTCGCCGTTGCGGAAGTGGAAGACATTCTGACTAAGCATCGCCTGATCGACCTGGACAATTGGATGTTCGGCAATGAGGATGCGCAAAAATTACGCTATGAAATCGACCCGCGTTGGTACGGCGAACTGCCCCGAACGTATTTCTTTACTTCATCGCACAAGCGGACCGGAACCAGCGGCGCTTTAAAAATCGAGGAACTCGAAGCGCAGATCGCAACAATAAAACCATAAAATTCCATCGCTAGGTTTTCCCGCTCCGTTCACGCGCTATAATGAATTCATCGGCTTATCGATAAGATGTATTGAAAGCGAAAGATCGCTTCAAACTTAAAATAATAACAATAAGAAATAATGAGTTTTAGATGCGACTAGTTGAAATTCTGCCATGGAACGAGGCTTTTGAAACCGGCTTACCAGAAATCGACATACAGCACAAAAAATTGGTGCGCTTGATAAATCAGCTTGCCCAAGAGTGGTCGTCCCTTGTCGAGGTCGAAAGATTGAATTTAGTTCTCGAAGAACTTGAGGCCTATGCCAGCTACCACTTCCAAACCGAAGAAGCGATATGGCATCGATACCTTTCTGAAGACGCCTGGGAAAAGTCGCATAAAGAAGCCCACCAAAGCTTCACAAATAAAATAATGCAGCTTAAATCCCAGGAAACCTCAAAACCCCTGGACGCCGTCATCGAGGATGTACTCAAGTTTCTGACGCACTGGCTGCTCTATCACATTCTGGACAGCGATATGCGTATGGCGAAAGTCGTACTTTTGCTAAAGTCCGGTTCGACAATCGCACAGGCCAAAGAACAATCGGACAGACTGATGCGGGGTGCGGCGAAAGATCTGATCTTTTCAGTGTTGGCCATCTATCAGAATTTGACCCACCAATCGCTACACTTGGCGCGTGAAATTATTAGGCGTCAAAAAGCGGAGGCAAAACTTCGTCTGTCCGCCAAGGCCATCGCAAATACCTTAGATGCGATCTGTATCACCGATGCCGAAACCAACATCATCGAAGTCAACCCGTCATTCATAGAAGAAACCGGCTATGACGCAGACCAATTGATCGGTCGAAGGCTGACCGACATTAAAACGGGTTTTCAATCTGCGGACATCGCCGACCAAATTTGGTACACCGTTCAGCAATCCGGCCATTGGAGCGGTGAAATCAACAACATCAATCAAAACAGTGAATGGGTTTCTGAATGGCTGACGTTATCGGCCGTTAAAAATGAACAAGGTCAGATTGACAATTACGTGGCCGTTTTCTCCGATATTAGCTATTTGATTAAGAAACACCGAGAGCTCGATTATATCGCTCATCACGACGCGCTTACCGGCATTCCTAATCGAATATTGCTGATAGACCGTATAAAACAAGCCATTGCCAAAGCGAAACGGAACCAGAAGAAAATGGCGCTTTGTTATCTCGACCTCGATGACTTCAAGCCTATCAATGATTCCTTAGGACACGGTGCCGGCGACGCGGCTTTAGTCGAGATCGCCAAGCGTATAAGCGAGACGATACGCGACACCGATACCGTAGCCCGGATCGGCGGAGACGAGTTCGTGATATTGCTGTTGGATCTGGAAGATAAGGAAGAGTCCGTCTCGACGCTAACACGGCTTCAGTCCGCCATTTCCAAGCCCATCGTTATCCAAACCAAAAGCTTCGTCGTGGGCGCGAGTATCGGGATCAGCCTATTCCCGGATAACACGCAAAATGCCGAAACGTTGTTAACGCAAGCGGATCAGGCCATGTACATCGCGAAACACACCGGTAAAAATAATTATTGTTTTTTTAGTCCTGTCCTTGCTAAAAGTTAGCCTGTCTGGCGGTTTATACCTTCCGCTTATTGAAAACAAGCGGCTGCTTGACTCATAAAGGGTCATATTTTTTTCTTCAATAAATCCCGAATTTCGGTCAGTAATTTTTCCTCATTGCTCGGTCCGGCCGGAACGGCCGGCGCCTCTTCCGCCTTCTTTTTGAAGGAATTCAATATTTTTATCATCAAAAAAATCGCAGCGGCAATAATGGTAAAATCAATCGCTGTTTGGATAAATTTTCCGTAGCCGATCACGACGGCAGGCATATCCACTCCGGCGGCATTTTTCGATGCCTCTTTGACGGTTACGGACAAATCGGAAAAATCGACTCCTCCCAATAAAACGCCAACCGGCGGCATCAAGACATCAGCAACCAGCGACGAAACGACCTTACCAAACGCTCCGCCGATAATCACCCCAACCGCCATGTCGACCACGTTGCCCCTCATGACGAATTCTTTGAATTCTTGAAGCATGCTCATGCTGTTCCCCTTGTAAAAATTAACCGGATGTTGCCCGCCACGCTGACATAAAAACGAAGCCGGCAAAATTATGATACGAAACAAAAACCGCTGTATACAATAGGGCGGCATCATATTAAGATTTTGGATAAGCGCCTGATGGATTTGTCCGGCGTGTTGTTTTCACGCGATTTTTGACTCGCCGGTTTTCTGAAAAACAGTCATGAAAACCTAGCGACGGGGTTTAAGCAATGCAACATGAATTCTGGCATCAACGTTGGCGACAGAATCAAATCGGATTCCATCAACCGGAAGTAAACCCCTATCTGCAGCGCCACTGGCCTAATATGATGATAAACCCGGCAAGTCGAGTTCTGGTGCCGTTGTGTGGAAAAAGCAAGGATATGTTTTGGTTGCTTTCCATGGGCTATCAGGTGCTAGGCGTCGAGCTGAGCCCGGTCGCAGCCGAATCCTTTTTCTCCGAAAATGGTTTAACCCCGATAACGTATCGCCGCGGCGATTTCTCGGTTTACGAAGTAGACGGACTCCGGATTTTTTGCGGCGACTTTTTCGCGCTGCGCGCAAACCTTATCGGAAAAATCGATGCCGTTTACGACCGGGCGTCCTTGGTTGCATTACCGCCCGAAATGCGGCTTGAATACGTATGGTCCCTTTCAACCTTGGTTTCGCCCACCGCACTGATTCTTTTGATCGCATTTGATTATCCTCAGCACGAAATGCAGGGGCCGCCCTTTAGCGTAGCCAACCAAGAAGTCGAGCAATTGTTTGGCAATTGGTGCGATATCGACCTGCTATCGAGCGACAATATATTGGAACAAGCCCATTTTAAAGGCCGCGGTCTCACGCGAATGACCGAGCAAGCTTATCGTTTGGTCGTACGTTAATTTCGGCTCCGGACTTTTAATTTTCGACGATCTTCCGAAATCGACCCATACGGATCCCTTGGGGAATGGAATTCCGCTAACCGCCCCGATCGCTTGCACCCGGACGCTGTGCAAGCCAAGCCGCAAGTCATGACCGAATCGGACGCTTATTGCAATTCATTGTAGAACGCGAAGCGAAACGTCCAACGTTACCGGCTCTTCCATTTGTGCGCCGATGACATCTCGAAGCTCTGCTATATCGCTGGTTTCGATGGCTTCCGTGCTGTGTAATTGCGCCATGATCTTGATCTTTTCGTCCTCGGGAATGATCAGAACATCCGATAAGGTGACGGTTTTGCCATTTACCTGATAGGTCCGGGTACTGAGACTTTTTTCCACGCGCTGATAAAGCACCGTATTCTTGAAAGTATGATACAAGGGAACGCTTATCAGCGCTGTTAGCAGCAATGAGAGTCCGAGACTTCGGCTAACTGTAATCACAGGTGCAAATCCCAAGCACAAGAACGTTAACATCCCCGCCAGAACAATGCCGACCAAATTAGTCAGGAACAGCAAGCCGGCACCAGTTATCGTTCCCCAATCCAGCCAACCGACGCCGATACCGATGACGCAAGCAGGCGGAACCAACGCGACGGCAATAGCCACCCCGACCAAATTCTTTTGTAGATTTTCTTTGGCATGCGCGTACGCGGCGGCAATGCCGGACACCACCGCCACGCCCAAGTCCAGCAAATTAGGCTGTAAGCGGGCCCGTACTTCATCGGTAGCCTGCTCGTAAGGCAACAACACCGTGGTGATGGTCGCAACCAGCAGCGTAAAACCGGTGCCTATCAAAAACACTTGAAGGGCGTCTTTCATCAGCTTGGCGTCGTTTCGCAACACGCCCATGGCCAGCGCAACCAGCGGTCCCATCAAAGGCGCAATTAACATGGCACCGATCACGACAGGAGCGCTATTCAAGAACAGCCCCAATGTAGCCAGCATCGCACTGAGTATCATCAGAAACAAAAAATTGGCCGTCGGGCGGGCATAGTCACGCAACATGACGAATAAATCTTTAAAGTCATCTTCGCGGGCGATTGAAAACAGCGGCAGATGCTGCTTCAATCGCGTCAACCGTTCCTCGCCTTGAGGCAGTGTCTTGATTTTGACGACGTCTTTATCGTTTTCCGCCAGCGGATGTTCGGATAGGAATTTTTGCCCGACATTGACCGCTACCGCTTTCGGCATAACACGAAAAGCAATGGTTTTTGCGCTCCGGGACTGGCCGTCAATGTAGTAGCTCAGTTCTTTAGGACTTTCGAGTGTAAACCGAGCCGTTTTGAAGTAACTGATCGCCGGGGATACTTGAGGCTTTGGCGACAAGGCTGCGACGAAAAAACCGAGATAATCCATAATCGAAGAAGGCGCGACCAAGACGGTCGATATTTTTCCATCCAAATTGGAGACCTTTTCGTTGGCGAAATGAGGCACCACGGATTCGATGTCATTCTGGATGACCAGCGCGCCTACAATTGCCGTTTTGAATTTAGTGTCTTTTGCCGTCGAGACGAACACCATCTTCGGTTGCAGGCGAAATAGGGCCCGGATGCCTGCCGGGATGGATTTGACGTGCTGCCATAGCAAGCCTTCTTGATAAACAATTTGTCTGATTTCAACAAATGGCACATCGCCTAGCGTCACCATCCAAGTAACCACTTCGTTGTTACACAACAACAAATCCATTTTAACCGCTCTGTCGCTTGCCAGCGCCAATGGCATCGCATCTTCCATGGAGCTTGGAATCTTATATAGCCGACAAACTTTGGATTTGGGATGCACAGGCAATAAACCGACTCGACCGGCATAGGCCGACATGGTTTGCAAAAAAAGGCCAAGATCGACGCTCTCGAGCAAGGCGATAACGTGCGAATTCTCGGCCAGATATGCCGGCGCGTTTTCTATAAACCGGTTTAATTCGATCGGCTCCAAGATCGCGTCTTGATGTTGGGCACAATCCTGTACATGAGGGATTAAATGGTTATTTTCCGGCTGATAAACCAGCCACCCGCTTGTTACTGACGCCATATTCGGACCTTTTAAAATTAGCTTATGCGTTAAATTGTGACGAACCTTTCCCATAAACAATCAGCGATTTCCAATATCAATTCATGGACCCGGCCCGAAAAGAGCACAACTTCCAAGACTTACGGATTAACAACCGCTTTGAAAAAACCTTGCGAAGCTCCCCCGAATTAAACCGGCACCTCATGCGACGGCGGTTCGATTAGGCGTCTGCTCGATTATCGTAGTTTGGTGGCGTTTCGGCGGTTTCGGTATTCGAGCCTACGGTTTCCGCCGGCTCCAGCTGGAATTTTCTGGAAATGCTGGGGGCTTCAAGATTCAACTCATCCCAACGTTCGCGGAGCTTGTCGCACCATTCTCCCAATGCAGCCTCATCTTTGGGCGGAATGACCAACAACTGGTCTATCCCGTTGAACAGTGCTTGATAACGAGCGCTTGCGTTACGATGGTTTTCCGCCTGTTCCGAATATTTCAGAAATGTTTGTAATGAGGCCAATATTGCCATCAGCAAGGTCATCAGACCAAACAACATCTTCACCCGGAAACCGACATCCTGGTTAATGCTGAAAAAGATATAAGATGCCACGACTATGGCCGAAATAATGATCGGCACGCCGAGAATATAGTTTAAGCGCCTGATTTTGCTAGATAAATAAAAATGGGTACGCATCATGGCGCCTAGCTGATCCCGCCAAGCCTTCAGTAATTGTTTTTGCTCGTTTTTCATTTAATCCCCCGGAAATGATGTTTCTAGATTATTAAGTGACTCATCGAGATAGGCCGCTTCTTATCCGGCGAAGCGGATCGCCCTGAAGATCGGCACCGGTTAATTTAAGCCTAATCAGATCAGCCGTCTACCTATAAGGCATTTAAGTATCGAAACCGGTGTGATGACCATGGCCGTATTCAAACAAAATCACCACAGTCGCTTATTCGAAATGCAGGCCGCCAAGTCCGACATTGCCTTTAATGCGCAATTCGATAAAGCCCTTATTATGATGAGAGGGATGGAACTGAAAATTCGGTAATTCGCTCGCGTAATCCGCTAAACGGTTCAACGGCGCAAAAACCGGCATGTTCAATTTTTATCGAAATCATTCATCTTTGTTTGGTAAGGCGAATCAAAATTTTCCAGTTCCGACCAGACTTTAAAAGCTTGAGCATGGTCGCCCAATCTATAAAGACTTAAACCGTAATAGAAAATAACCCTGTCGTTCTTGCCGTTATTGCGATATAAAAATGCTAACTGCTCATGTGCCGAATGGTTTTGGTCATCCGCTAACAACAAGACCGATAAATCCAAACGTACCGAGTCGGCGTCCGGGTAATAATTGAGTAAGGTTTTAAAACTTTCCAGCGCTTGGTCTTTTTCGCCCAAACTAGCAAAAACATAACCCAAATGCCGCAAGCCGCTGAAATTGGCGGCATCCAAGCTGAGTGCCCTCTGCAGCACCTCGCGCGCCTCGTCATAATTTTGTTGCACGAATAGACTGACGCCAAGTTGTACCCAAGCATCGGCGTAGCCGGGATGAATTTCCAAAGCCTCTCTAAAAAGAGCGATCGCCTCGTCGTAACGATCTTGTATCGCGATAGTCGACGCTAATTCCGTGATAATGACGATGTCGTGCGGGGCGATTTGCAACGCTTGCTTCCAAGCGGTCTCGGCCGCCGCGAGATCATCCAGGTTCGAATACAAGTGCCCCAAATTTTCCCAGACTCGAAGATTTTTCGGCTCCAGCTTGGCGGCTTTCAACAGCAAATCCAATCCGTCCTGCACTAAACCGATCTCTGTTAACACTTGTCCTAAATTACTTAAAAAATTAGCATCGGTCGGCACCAGCGCTACCGCTTTGCGTAGATGCGCTAGCGCTTCTTTCCACTGGTGCTGCTGGGCTAACAAAAAACCTAAGTTATTGTGACTGGTCGCACTATCCGGATCGATATCCAATGCCTGCCGATAACATTCTTCAGCCTTGTTTAGCCTACCCTGCAAATGAAGCTCGGTACCTTGCGTATTAAGCTCGGTAATACGTCGTGCATTTTCTGTATCCATTAGATTAACCGCTCATAAAAACACCCACCATCTGAGCAATATTCATAATAGACAATTGAGCGGATAATTTAATTCAACTCGCCAACAACGGCTTGATTTTTCTGATCAAACAATTCCCAGACCGGCACGATACCCGCCGGCAGCGGTGCCAATCGGCCTAATTCTATCCATTGATTCTCCGGGCTGTGAAAATCCGAGCCCACCGATCCGTATAACTGATGTTTTTGCACAAACTTTAAACTGAGTTGTATATCCTCCGCCGTGGCGCGGCCGGTAACGACCTCGACCCCTAACCCGCCGGCTCGCTTGAATGCCTCCAAGGCCTTGTTCATCCATTTAAAGCTCATGCTATAGCGCAGCGGATGGGCTAACACGGCGATTCCGCCCGCCGCTCGAATCCAGCCGACCGCATCTTCCAACGCCGCCCATTGCGTCGCCACATATCCCGGCTTAGATTTTTTAAGGTAACGATCGAAGGCTTCTTGCTGATCTTTCACCGCACCTCGGGCAACCAGAAAATCGGCGAAATGGGTTCGCGTTATTTCGCCGCCGCCCGCGGCCGATTCGACCGAATCGTATGCCCCCGCAAAACCTTTTTTTTCCAGTTTTTCGGCAATCTTATGTGCGCGTTGAGCCCGAATGGCATGTTGCCGTGCCAGTCCGTCCAACAAGACCGGATGAGTGGGCTCGATGCCCAATCCGACGATATGCAGGCATTGATTGAGGTAGGTTGCCGAGATTTCGATGCCCGAAATCAAACTCAAGCCGAGCTCATTAGCGGCTTGTGCCGCTTCCGCTAAGCCGACAACGGTGTCATGATCGGTCAAGGCTAAGGCGGTAACGCCTTGCCGATGTGCCCGCTTGACCAACTCGGTTGGCGACAAGGCGCCATCCGAAGCAGTCGAATGGCAATGTAAATCGTAAATTTCCTGCATTATTGATATTCACCGTATAACTTGGCGTATAAGCCGCTTTGTTGGATCAAGGCCTCGTGGCGGCCCTCCTCGCAAATTTGGCCTTCTTCGAATACGTAAACGTGGTTGGCTTGTTTCACCGCGCTGAGCCTATGCGCAATAATAATCGTCGTTCTGCCGGACAAGAATTCGTTCAAGGCCTGATGTAGCCTGTACTCGGTTTCGCTATCCAAAGCCGAAGTCGCTTCGTCCAAAATCACGACCGAAGGTTTGCTGACTATCATGCGCGCGATGGCGAGACGTTGGCGCTGACCGCCGGATAAACGCATGCCCTGGCGGCCGACGACGGTGTCGAGTCCTTTATCCAATTCGGATACCGTGCTTTTCAATTGAGCCAAGTCCAGGGCAGACCACAAGGTGTTGTCGTCGATTTCGCGCCCCAAGGTTAGATTGGCTCGAATGGTATCGTTCAATAAAGCCGGATGTTGCAAGACGGTCGCGACATGTTCCCGTACGACGTCCAGCCCGATCCGATTCAAGGGCACGCCGTCAAAATAAATCATACCCTGTTCGGCCGGATATAGACCGATCAGCGTCTGAGCCAAAGTCGATTTACCACCGCCGCTGGCACCGACCAACGCTATTTTGTCGCCGGCTTTGATTTTAAGATTGATGCCGTTCAGAACCGGTTCGTCCTTGTAGCGAAAATGCAGATTTTCCACGGTCACGCTGACGGTTTTTTTGCCTAAGAACGGGTTTTCCAGATGCGGATAATCCGGTTCCCGCTGCAGCAAGCTCAATTGATTGACTCTTGCCAGCGCGCCTTTCGCGGCATAATACGCTTGCTGAATGCCGAGTATTTCCTGAACCGGCGCCATCATGAACCACAAATAACCGAACACGGCCAACATTTGGCCTATGCTGAGATCGGAATACAGCACCATCAGCATCGCCACGGCTCGAAAAATATCGAAGCCGAACAAGAACGTCAAAAAACTCAAGCGGACGGCGGCATCGCTTTTCCAGGCAAACATCGCCGAACGTTTTTTGACGGTCAACGCGGTGTTGATCAGCTGTTGGCAGTAGTGTTGTTCGCGATTGCTGGCGCGAATTTGACCGATGGCTTCCAAGGTTTCGCTCAACGCTTGCTGAAACACGCTATACGCTTTGTTCTCGGCCACTTTCAGATCCTTGATTCTGGAACCGATGGCCTTGGCAAAATAAATCACCACCGGATTCAGGAAAATAATGAACAGGCCTAATTGCCAATGCATCCATAGCAAAATCACCGCGGTGCCGAATACCGTCAAACACGCTACCAGCAATTTACTGATGGTGGTGCCGATAAACGTATCCAAGGTGTCCAAATCGGTCACCATATGCGCGGTCACGGTGCCGCTGCCCAGGCTTTCGTATTCGGACATCGAAATATGCTGAAGATGTTGCACCAGACTTTTACGTATGCGGAAAATCACATCCTTGGCGATATCGGAGAACTGACGGGTTTGAACGATGTTCAGCACCAACGCAAACAAACGCAGCAACAGGCTGGCGAGCAAAACACCGCCTATGTAAACGACCGGTTGCTGCCAATGTTCGGGCAGAAATCGATTCACGTTATTGAGGACCAAGCCGGGATGAGCCAACAATACCTCATCCACCAGCAATGGCATCAGCAACGGAACCGGCACGCTGGCGACCGTCGCCAAGACGGCGATGACATGTCCTGTCACCAATTGTTTTTTATGCTGCAGAGCGATGCGGGAAATGTAGCGCCAAGAATATTGAAATGTTGACGAAGACTGGTGTATTTTCAATTTTGAGAACGATTGATTAGGCTGGCGAAGATTATAATGGTTTCTGTTTTTCGCAAAAACCACACCAATATCGGGTTATTAGGAAATATTATGGGCTTTGTCATTCGATTGTTACTATTTATTAATCTACTGACTATATCCCTGTGTCATGCCGCCACATCCGAACGCGCACTGTCCGCGATGCGGCAAAGTTTTTTGCAGGCGGAAGATTACATCAAGCAAAACCGGGACGACGATTATCTAGCGCTGTCCGACACATTAAAAGACTACCCTCTTTACCCGTATCTCCATTACCAATGGCTACTGACGCGTTTGAACGATGATACGGCAATATTGGCGTTTTTATACGAATACCCGAATACCCGCTATGCGCCGCTGTTACACGGCAAATGGTTGGCTAGGCTCGGCGAAAACCAGCAGTGGTTGACATTCATTCAGCATTACAAATCCACGTCTAATCAGGAACTACAGTGCTATTTCGCCCAAGCGCAATACCAGCTGGGACAACAACATTTAAGCTTACAGAAAGCCAAGGAACTATGGTCGAGCGGCAAATCTCAAGCTAACTCATGCGATGTTTTGTTCGATTGGCTGAAAGCCTCGGCTGAATTTAATTCGGAACTAGTTTGGCAGCGCTTTCTTGCCGCATTGAAATTCAATAACAGCGAGTTAGCACGACAAACCTTAGCATTATTACCCAAAACCGAACAAAAAATGGCGCAAACTTGGCTTAAGCTGCATGACCGGCCGCGGTTAGTCAAAGCGCCCGCACGGTGGAAGCGCACCTACACCGGTGCCGGCTTGCTGTTCGCCCATTCGATTAAACGCTGGCTGGACCGTGACCCCGACGCGGCCATGAAAGTCTGGGATGCGGAAAAAGGCCGCTTTTCCATACCGGAAGAAATTGTAGCCGATACCGAGAAACGCTTAGGTATGGAATTGGCTTTTAGGCAGGACAAGCGAGCGTATCCGCGCTTAGTAAAATTTGCCGGCGACGACCCGCCGGCCCAAGAGTGGCGGGTGCGGGCCGCACTAAGCCAACTCAACTGGCATGATGTACTCAGCGCTGTAGAGCTGCTGCGCGATGACTTAAAACAACTGGAGAAATGGCGTTATTGGCGCGCCAGAGCGTTAGTTGCCGTTGGAAAGACGGATGACGCGCATACGATTTTATCCGAGCTGGCAAAACAGCGCAGTTTTTACGGCTTTCTTTCGGCGGACTATTTAAAACAGGAGATCGAGTTAAATAACCGTCCGATCGATTTCTCAACCAAGCAACTTAGCTCACTGAAAAATCGCGATGAATTTCTGGCAGTCAGTGAACTGCTTGCTATTGATCGTAGACCCGAAGCGACGCGCCAGTGGTGGCATGCCATCGCCGGACTGGATAAGCAAGAACTTCCTTTAGCCGCCAAAATGGCACAGCAATGGCAGTGGCCCTCCATGGCGATTTTTACTATAGCGAAAGCCAACCATTGGGACGACGTCGACTTAAGATTTCCACTGGTTTATCAAACATTGGTATTCGATTATGCCGGCAGGCAACAACTTGATCCGGCTTTGATTTTCGGTTTGATCAGACAAGAAAGCGCTTTCGACGAGTTTGCCGGTTCGCCTGCCGGAGCGATAGGTTTAATGCAATTGATGCCCAAAACGGCACAGCAAATGGCCGACGAACTGAAAGACCCTTGGACCAACGATTACAATTTATTGAATCCGGCTTTTAATATTAAATACGGCAGCGCTTACTTTAAAAAATTGCTGGACCAATTCAAAGGACGATTTGCGCCATCCATTGCCGCCTACAACGCCGGTCCCAATCGTGTACGACATTGGTTGCCGCAGAACCAGGCATTGCCGGCCGATATTTGGATAGAAACCATACCCTATAAAGAAACCCGCAACTACGTTTCATCGGTCATCGCCTATACGCTTATATATCAAAAACGCCTATCTGGAAACGCTCTGAAAATTTCGGATTTACTGACAGAGATAAGCTCAAATTAAAAATAGAGCTGATTTTTTAGTTTGACTATTGGATAATGGGAGATATTTTTAGCTTACAAACCAGGTAAATTTTAAATGGCGAAACAGCGTAGTTTCACGCGCGAAGAATTGTTGATGTCCGGCCGCGGTGAATTATATGGTCCCCAAAATGCACAACTTCCGCTGCCTCCGATGTTGATGATGGATCGCATTATCCATATGTCTGACGAGGGCGGCAAGTACGCCAAAGGTGAAATCATTGCTGAACTCGATATAAAACCTGATTTGTGGTTTTTCGATTGCCATTTCCAAGGCGACCCGGTGATGCCGGGCTGTTTGGGTCTGGATGCCATGTGGCAGTTGATCGGCTTTTACTTGTGCTGGCTGGGGGGGCCGGGTAAAGGCCGGGCGTTAGGCTGTGGCGAAGTCAAATTTACCGGCCAAGTCCTGCCGACTGCGAAAAAAGTGACCTACAAAGTCGATCTAAAACGTGTCATTTTGCGCAAACTGGTCATGGGTATAGCGGACGCCACGATGGAAGTGGATGGCAAACAAATTTATGAGGCCAACGATTTACGCGTGGGCCTATTTACTTCTACTCAAGATTTCTAAGGTAACGTTCATGAGACGCGCGGTTGTAACAGGTCTGGGAATCGTTTCCAGCATAGGCAACAATAAAGAGCAGGTTGTCGATTCCCTGAAAAACGGACGCTCCGGCATCGTCTATTCCGATGGCTATGCCGAATTGGGTTTTAGAAGCCATGTGCATGGCCCGGTCAATATCGATCTCGACGAAGCGATCGATCGCAAGATCAAACGCTTCATGGGCGACGGCGCCGCCTACAATTATTTAGCCATGGAACAAGCCATTGCGGACTCCGGCCTGGCAAACAGCGATGTTTCCAATGTGCGCACCGGCTTGGTCATGGGTTCGGGCGGTCCCTCCACGTCCAACCTGGTCGATGCCTCAGACATATTACGTTCCAAAGGCGTCAAAAAGGTCGGTCCGTATATGGTCACCCGCGCCATGTCCAGCACCAATACCGCTTGCCTGGCTACGCCGTTCAAAATCAAAGGCGTCAATTACTCGATCAGCTCGGCTTGCGCCACCAGCGCGCATTGCATCGGGCATGCAATGGAATTGATCCAACTGAATAAACAAGATATCGTATTCGCCGGCGGCGGGGAGGAATTGCATTGGACCATGTCGGTGTTGTTTGACGCCATGGGCGCCTTGTCTTCAAAATATAACGATACACCGAGCACAGCGTCGCGGCCTTACGATGCCACGCGCGACGGCTTCGTGATCTCCGGCGGCGGCGGCGTGTTAGTCATCGAAGAATTGGAGCATGCAAGAGCCCGCGGTGCGAAAATTTATGCTGAATTGGTTGGTTATGGAGCAACTTCGGACGGCTACGACATGGTCCAACCTTCGGGCGAAGGCGCCGTGCGTTGCATGCAAATGGCCATGGCAACTGTTGACGGCAAAATCGACTATATCAACGCCCACGGCACCAGCACGCCGGTCGGCGACATGCGCGAACTGGAAGCCATGCGTGCGGTATTCGGCGATGGCGACGTACCTTTCGTCAGCTCCACCAAGTCGCTGACCGGCCACGCCTTGGGTGCGGCCGGCGTTAACGAAGCCATTTACTCTTTATTGATGATGCAGGAAAACTTCCTCAGCGCTTCGGCTAACATTACGGAACTCGATCCCGAGGCGGCCGGCATTCCTATCGTACGCGAGTACCGGGAGAATGCGGCACTGAACACCGTGATGTCCAACAGCTTCGGTTTCGGCGGCACCAACGCCACGTTGATTTTCCAACGCTATAACGGCTAATCGCTTCGCAGCCAAAGTATACGCTTCGGCTGCTTTTTACATCTTCTATGTCCAGTCCAGAGCAAAAATCCCGCACCCAGTTCAACAAACTGCAAAAACGTTTACGCCGAAACGTCGGCGAAGCTATTGCCGACTACAATATGATCGAGGACGGCGACAAGGTCATGGTTTGCCTGTCGGGCGGCAAAGACTCTTACACCATGCTCGATATTCTGCTGAATCTGCAGAAGACCGCCCCCGTTAGTTTTGAAATCGTCGCAGTCAATCTGGACCAAAAACAGCCCGGTTTTCCGGAACAGGTATTGCCTGAATACTTGACGTCAATCGGCGTAGCCTTTCATATCATCGAGCACGACACCTACAGCATCGTCAAACGCATCGTGCCGGAAGGCAAAACAACCTGCAGCCTTTGTTCGCGCTTAAGACGCGGCACCTTGTACGGGTTCGCCAAGGAACACAAGGTCACCAAAATCGCATTGGGACATCACCGCGAAGACATCATCGAGACTTTTTTCCTAAATATGTTTTATGCCGGCAAACTGAAAGCCATGCCGCCCAAGCTGCTCAGCGACGACAAACAAAACATCGTGATTCGTCCCCTTGCCTATTGCCGCGAGAAAGACATCAACCGTTTCGCCGCATTCAAGCAATTTCCGATCATCCCTTGCAATCTATGCGGATCTCAGGAAAACCTGCAACGCAAGGCCATGAAACAAATGCTGGCTGCTTGGGACAAACAATTCCCCGGCCGTTTGGAGACCATTTTCGCCAGTTTGCAGAATATTGCCCCATCGCAAATGCTCGACACCGGCCTGTTCGATTTTGCCGGATTGCGCATCGATCCCGATGCGGGTTTGCTCCGCATACCGTCTGAGGAAGACGGCCTAGAAATACTAGAACGTTAATTCAATGGATTCCGAATATGAAACCTACGATTTTAGTGACCGGCGGTGCCGGTTACATCGGCAGCCATGCCTGCGTTGAGCTATTAGACCACGGCTTCGAAGTCGTCGTTGTCGACAATCTCAGTAACAGTAAAATCGAAGCTATCCGCCGGGTCGAAAAGATTACGGGGAGATCGGTTCAGTTTCACCAAACCGATATCAATGACGCCGAGGCGCTGGCGCGAATATTCCAATCCCAGCCTATCGACGCCGTCATTCACTTCGCCGGCCTAAAAGCCGTGGGCGAGTCCTGCCAGATTCCGCTCAGCTATTACCAAAACAATATCAGCGGCACATTAGTCCTGCTGGAAGCCATGGCCGGCCATGGCGTCAAAAAACTGGTATTCAGCTCTTCGGCAACGGTTTACGGCGATCCGCATACCGTACCGATTATCGAGGATTTCCCGCTAAAAGCCACCAATCCTTATGGCCGTACCAAGCTATTCATAGAAGAAATATTGCGCGACGCCAGTGCCGCCGACAGCCTGAATCGAAGCGAACAGCCTTGGCAAATAGCGATACTTCGTTATTTCAACCCTATCGGCGCACACGCCAGCGGCCTAATCGGCGAAGACCCTAACGGCGTACCGAATAACCTGATGCCGTATTTGTCTCAGGTCGCCATAGGTAAACTACCGGTCCTTTCGGTATTCGGTAACGACTATGCCACACATGACGGCACCGGTGTACGCGATTACATACACGTAGTCGATTTAGCGCAAGGCCATATCAAGGCCTTGGAATATTTGATGTCGCGTTCGAAAAACACCGGCATTTGCGACGCGATCAATCTCGGTACCGGTAACGGTTACAGCGTGCTGGATATGATCAACACATTCGTTCGCGAGACGGGTCAGCAAGTACCGTATCGAATCACCGCCAGGCGTCCGGGCGATGTAGCTTCCTGTTATGCCGATCCCGGTTTGGCTGCCGAAAAAATAAAATGGACGGCGCAGCGCGATTTATCGAGAATGGTGGCCGATACCTGGCGCTGGCAGAGCAATAATCCGGAAGGCTACGATTAGCCGAATTTTCGCAGGCGCTGTTGTATTAATCCCGTCACTAGCCGATGATAGGGGCCTGACGGACAGGTTGGCATCTTCAAAGTTGGAACACGTCCGAACTGACATATATTGCGGCTTCATTGCTCTCCGATAGTGGATTGTTCGGATCGGCCAAGGGTTTTAAGAGAACTTTTGCATAGCCTCGGATTCTAAGCTTGCCATGCAAGACGCAATCGTATTCATGGTTAGCTGCTCGCGGAGCCGCGAAGTTTTATGCAGGACGACATTATTTTCTCACTTGCCGCTATCGGACTAATCAGCATCCTGTGCCAATGGATTGCCTGGCGGGTAAAATTACCCGCGATATTATTCTTGCTGCTTGCCGGCATCGTCGCTGGCCCGGTAACCGGTTGGCTAAAACCCGATGAAACGTTTGGCGATTTATTGCTGCCTTTCATTTCCCTTTCCGTTGCGGTGATCCTGTTCGAAGGCAGCCTAACGCTAAAATCCAAAGAAATCCAAGGCTTGCAGATAGTGGTTCGCCGCTTGGTGACGACTGGAATACTGACAACATGGCTTATCATTTCGCTAGCCACTTATTGGCTACTCGACTTCTCCTGGAAACTGGCCGTTTTATTCGGTGCGATTACCGTTGTGACCGGCCCCACGGTCGTTATTCCGATGTTGCGTACGGTCCGCCCTTCTGCCAAAGTCGCTAGAATTCTGCGCTGGGAAAGTATCGTCATCGATCCGATCGGTGCATTCCTCGGGGTTTTGGTGTTTCAATTTATCGTTTCGGAAGTCGATACCGGAGCAATAGGACAGACGCTAGTCCTTTTTTTTAAAACCCTGTTTTTCAGTGCCTGCATAGGCGCTCTAGCCGGCTACGGATTCGGCCTCTTAATTCGCCGTTACTTGTTACCGGAATTTCTTCACAATATCGCCGCGCTGGCTTTGGTATTCGGCGTGTTTGCCGGCGCCAACGCGGTAGAACGCGAATCCGGTTTATTGGCGGTCACCATCACGGGAGCTTGCTTGACCAACATGAAAGGCGTCTCAACGACGGGTATCCTGAATTTTAAGGAAAGCCTCAGTATATTGCTGATTTCCGGACTGTTCATCATCTTGGCGGCGCGAATCAATTTCTCGCTATTTTTTGAGCTGGGCTGGAAAGCGGCTGGCGTGCTACTAACGATACAGTTCATTGCCCGACCGTTAAAAACATTATTGGCGACACGAGGCGCGTCGTTAAAATGGGGAGAAAAATTTCTGATCGCCTGGATAGGCCCTTGCGGAATCGTGGCCGCGGCGACGGCAGCCGTATTCGCCTTGCGTCTGCAGGAACACGCCAACCAAGCCGCAATCACTCCGCGGTTGCAAGCAAGCCTACATTTAAGCGACCTCGAATATATCCAGGCCGAACAACTGGTGCCGCTGACCTTCATGGTGATTATCGGCACCGTGATATTGCAGAGTTTCACCGCGCGCTTCATTGCCTGTCGATTAGGTGTAGCCGAACCTGAAGCCAAAGGCGTTTTAATGATAGGCGCCAACACCTTTGGCCGAGCCCTTGCGGTCGCCCTTCAGGAATCCGGTTTCGACGTATTGATAGCCGATACGAGCTGGGGACACATCCGGGACGCCCGTATGGACGGCTTGCAAACTTATTTCGGCAACATCGTCTCGAAACACGCCGATCAACGCTTGGATTTAATAGGCATCGGGCATATGTTAGCGGTTTCCGAATACCACGAAATTAATCATTTGGCATGCCAACGCTACCGAACGGAATTCGGCCAGCAGGCGATATATACGATTCAAACCGCCCCCGACGCCTCTACCGCTAACCTTTCCCATTTTATGCCGCCGCCGGTGGGCAGAACCTTGTTTGACGAAAACGTCAACATTCAAACTTTATGTGAGATGTTAAATAACGGTGCAACGATCCATAAAACCCTGCTCACCCGGCAATATAGTTTTAAACATTTCTTGCAAGGCCATCCTCAAAAGGCTGTGCCGTTATTTGCGATAGCACCAAACGGAACAATCGCATTTTTCTCGAAGGAGGCTCCAATAGTCCCAAAAGCGAACTGGACGATTGTCTCATTGGTTCAAAACGATATGCACAAGGTCAACGAGCCTCATTCTGAAACCTTGCTGAATTAAAGCGGCTCTTCTTACAATCTTGCCGGGACAATGCGCTTAACATGAACTCAAAGCATTTAGCATGCTCAAATCCCGGAACACTAAAACCGCCCCAACGACTTTGCCGTCAAGTTGCATCGGGTGCGCCGAGCACTCTACCCTAACCGCCTCCCCGTCTTTGCGCCGGAATAGCTCGGTGGTCCTCTGCGGCGTACCGCTACGAAACGCGACGTAAATGCTGCATTGCCGGTTAAGGCCCGATGCGTCCTTAGCATCGCATAAATGTATCGTCGCACAAGCATCTTGGTTTAACAGTTCTTCCGACTCGTAACCTAACATGCTAAGCGCCGACCGGTTAACAAAGGTACAGCGCCCCCCGGTATCGACGCCGACTATGCCCTCTCCCGCCGACTCCAAAAGCAACCTAAAGCGCGTTTCGCTTTTGCGTAACGCCGCTTCCGCCCGCTTGCGTTCGCACAATTCCGTATCCATGCGGGCATTAGCCGAAGCCAAGATTACGCTCTGTTTCATTAGTTGATCTGTCCGCTGATCAACCAACTCCTCAAGGCGCCTGCGGTAATAATACAATTCCTGCGCCGTCTCTTTATCCGAGGTAATATCGACAAGAACGCCCTGCAAACACAGAGCGCCGAGATTCTCGTCGCGCACGACGTTAGCGTCATCGAGAAACCATCTTAGACGTCCGTCATGCATGCGTAACCGATATTCACATCGTAGCGGAATATGCTTTTCATATGTCAACGAATAGGCCTCAATCACGTTCTCTCGATCTTCCGCATAAACGTGTTTCATCAAACCTTCCGGGTCACTCAGCCAGTGTTCGGCCGGAAACCCTAACTGCTGGATCTGAGGACTGACATAGAGTAATTGACCCGGCCTATCCAACGAAGCGATATAGGTAATTGCCGGAATTTGTTCGACTAAACAGCGATATTTGGCTTCGGCCTCACGCAATTTTTCGACGGCCTGACGTTTATCGTGAATGGCTTGTTGCTCGCGTAAGGCCCGAAGCACCACAGCCGGCAACCATTGCAAAGACTCTCCAACCGAATCTTTAACGACATAGTCGCGCGCGCCCAATTTAAGCGCATCGACGGCAACCATCGCATTGTCGGAACCCGTCAGCATGACGACCGGCATGGGCAACTCGCCGCTTTCTTCGGCCAGTTCGGCCAGAAACTCTAAACCGGACAAGTCCGGCAAGTGATAATCAAGCAGAACACAATCAAGGTTTTCGCGGCGCGCTATTTCAAGTCCTTGCTTGGCCGTTTCGGCTTCGTAGAACACGAAATCGCAATCTTTATTCTGAGTCAAAGCGCGCCGGCAGGCCAGCCGGTCGAACTGGTCGTCATCGACCAACAACAAGTGAACGACGGGCTTATTCGGCGTATTGCTCATAACGGCGATTCACTGATGCTCCAATACGCATCTATGGTACGCATGATCTCGACGAACTGACCGTATTCCACCGGCTTGCACATGTAACCCGCCACGCCCAATTGAAAACTTTCGACTTTATCCCATTGCTCGTCCGAAGTGGTTAGAGCCACTACCGGTATACATTTCAACGCCGCGGTCGTTTTGCTTACCTGCAAGAATTCTAATCCGTTCATGACCGGCATATTGAGATCAAGCAGAATCAAACAGGGAAGTTCCTGCCCGCAGCCGTGCAGATAATTCAAAGCCTCTTCACCGTTTTCGACGTGCACCAGCGGGTTACCGACATGCAATTCTTTCAGAGCACGCCTTACCGTCATGGCATCTACTAAATCGTCTTCGACCAATAAAACAGGTCTATTCTTCAATCTCATACGCTTTGCAATGATTTTTATTTTAGATTCTTAGGCACCGTGACATAAAAAGTACTGCCTTGACCCACAGTGGATTCGAGCCAAACCTCGCCGCCGTACTGGTCGACGATTTTCTTGACTATGGATAGGCCCACGCCGGTACTTTCTATTCTATCGCGCGTGTGGAGGGTCTGGAACAAATGAAAGATACGCTCGAAATGGCGGGATTCAATACCAGGGCCGTTATCGGACACACTGAGTTGCCAGTTGCACGGCTGATCGATGCAATCGATTTCAACACGTCCTTCCGGCTTATCGATGTACCGAATCGCATTTGCGATCAGGTTCTGCAATATTTGTTTAACGCTGACTCTTTCCGCTACTATCGTCGGAAGGTTCGGTAAATAACTCACGCTAACGTGCGGCGGCGGCGCCAAGGAATCGACCACTTCATCCATCAATCCGTTGAGATCGATTTCGGTCACCGCCTCGTGTATACGCCCGATACGCGAATATCGCAGCACCCCGTCTATCAGCGCATCCAATCGCCGGACCCGTTGAATCAATAACGCTAAATGTTCCTGACCTTCTTTATCTAAACGGTCTTTCTGGTCTGCGGAAATCCAATCCGCTAAAGACCCTATGGCACGAAGCGGCGCCTTTAAATCATGCGAAACCACGTAGGCAAAATTCTTGAGTTCTTCATTGACGACTTCCAATTCACGAATCATCTTTTTCTGCTCCGTCTCCAACCTTTTCCGAGGGGAAATGTCGTAAATCGCAGCCAAAGCGTTTCCATCTGCGATCGGACTGAGGCTCACGTCTACAGCGAACTCCTTACCATCTTTGCGTAAAGCGAATATTTCCAGCTTCGTTCCCATGTTTCGCTTCTCCGGCTTGGCGCTATAAGCGTTACGCTTCTCTCCGTGCTCCGCCCGGAAGCGTAACGGAACCAAATCGTCAACAATAAGCCGGTTAAACTCGTCTTGCGTATAACCGAACAATTGTTCTGCGGCTGGATTGCTTGCCAGAATGCGTCCGCTGGAATCGATTATCAGTATAGCATCGGCAACATAGTCAATTAACCAGCGCGCACTCCGGTTAATCAGAAAATCATGCGTAGGGTCAGTCATATATTCTAGTCGGTTTGCTCCGATATCCAAGTTACCATGCAATTTCGTCGGGTTAGAATGAAATCAGAAAACCGTAATCATAGAAAACTTCATAATAAATATTAGACATTTTGAAAAAACACCGATTGACATCAATGCCGATCGAACAGGCTGACTACGGCCGCTGGCAGTGTTATACTCCGGCCATGCGTTTGTTCAAACTAATTCTAGTCATTGTCTTGGCTTTCGCGATCCCGCTGCAGGGTATCGCAGCCGTATTTACGATAGAACAAAAGCCGTGCCCGCTCAAATCGGCAGAGTTGAAGAACGAGCAAGCAAATCGGGAACATACCTGCTGCAACGACGAACGCACCTCCATGCAGACCGGAAAGCCTTGCAAGGCCGAGAAAGAATGCCAACCGACAGGGCTAGCGATAATTTCCTTTACGCAAAATCAATTACCGAGTCTGCATCATAACGAACGATTCATCGTGACCAGCGCATTAACCCCAACATTTTTTTCGTCCGACACCTGGCGTCCGCCTAATCGCCGCTAACTCCGATAAGGATATCGTCCAAAATAACTTCCCGATATGGCAATAATCACTGGGGACATGCCGAGTGAGGATGTCGGCGGCAAGGACGCTGCCGTCAAGCCCCCATGGAAGGGTTCACGGCGTTCCTCATTCGATATGCCCCAGGGTTCGCACCGGAAAAACGGGAAGTTGTTTTTGGCCAAATCCTAAATTCCGCCGATAGCCAGGTTATCTGAAAATAGTTTTCAACGCTTGCGTACGAACGCCAATCGAAGTCCGCTAGCGCTTCCGGGAGTTAGAGCATGTTTACCCAATACCGTTGCGGTTATGGTCCGACTTGGCGAATGTGCATACTGGCGATGACAATCGCATTATCGCCCTATGTCCGCGCCGACGGCTTGTCCTTTAAAGCCGCGCTGGCGCTCGCCCTTGATAACGCACCCATTCTGAATGCCAACGCGGCTCGACTCGACGCCGCCCGCGAAGCAGCGATACCGGCCGGTGCATTGCCCGATCCTCAATTGATTCTGGGTATGGAAAACATTCCGACTCAAGGTGGCGACGCCTTCAGTCTTTCCGATGACTTTATGACGATGGAGCGCATAGGCGTCAAACAAGCCTTTCCCAATCCGGCGAAACTCGGTGCCCGTGAGGCCATCGCATCCGGCCGTATCGGTTTGGCGGAAACCGCAATACGGCTGGCAAGATTACAGGTATTGCGCGATACCGCAATGGCTTGGATTAACCGGGATACCATCGAACAGCAACTGGCCCGAATAAGCGATTTGGAAACCGAAAACCGGCTGTTCGACAAAGCGATACGCGCCCGCTTTGCCGGCGGCTCCGGTTCGGCCGCCGAGTTAGTAGCCCCAATTCAGGAAGCCGCGCTGATAGAAGAACGGCGCGACGCCTTGGAAAGCGAACGCATACAGGCGATTGCCCGGTTGAAGCGCTGGGTTGGCGAAGCGGCGAATCTACCCTTGACCGGGTCCGTTCCGGATTGGCCGATCACCGATCAAAGCTTGGCTCACGGTTTGCACCGCCATCCGGAACTCGATTTGTTCGACCCTAAAACCCAAATTGTCGACGGCGAAGTCGAAGCGGCCAAAGCCGATAAAATTCCGGATTGGGCGCTACAACTGGCTTATCAGCGCCGCGCGGAACCTTATAGCGATATGGTGTCCTTGCAGCTCAGTATCGATCTGCCGATATTTCCCGAATCCAGGCAACAGCCCAAATTGCAGCAAAAACTGCATGAACGCAATGCGCTTCTAGCCGAGCGCGAGGCCGCCTTGCAGGAACACGAAGCCATGCTGGAATCCTCGTTGGCCGAGTACAATCGCCTGGTAAAAGCAGTCAAACGCGCCAATGACATCCTGGTTCCATTAGCCAGGGAAAAAGTGGCTTTAACACTGGCGGCATGGCGCGGCAATAAAACCGAACTGTCCTCCTTGATTGCCGCACGTAGCGAATTGATCGACGAAGAGTTGAAAGCAATCGCGCTCGAAGGCGATCGCCGGCAATTAGCGGCGCGTCTGCATTTCACTTATAGCGAACAAACCCTGAAACATGCGGAGGAACAGTTATGAGCGCGACCAAAAGACTGTTTTTACTCTCGTTCATGGCTTTTTCGATGTTAGCCATCGGCATCCTCATCGGCTGGTGGACGGCTTCGCATTATTCGGACACCGGCGAAACGGGCGAAACCGCGCTCTCGGAAACGAAAGAACCCGAAAGCCGACGCAAAGTGTTGTATTGGTATGATCCGATGCAGCCCCAACAGCACTTCGACAAACCCGGGCCCTCACCTTTCATGGACATGGACTTGATTCCAAAATACGCCGATAGCGAAAGCGCCGAGGCGGATGCGGCGCAAGGAATCGCGATCGATGCCACGCTTAGCCAGAACATTGCGATGCGTTTGACTAAAGTCGTTTCGATTCCGCTGAGCCGGCAAATCGAGGCAACCGGACTGATAGGTTTCAATGAACGCGACATTGCCATCGTCCAAACTCGTAGCGGCGGTTTCGTCGAGCGGGTCTGGCCATTGGCCGAAGGCGACAGCGTCAAGACCGGTCAAGCGCTGGCGGAATTACTGGTGCCGGATTGGGCCGCGGCCCAGCAGGAACTGTTGGCCTTGCGCGAACTGGGCGATGACGCTCTATTGACGGCGGCCCGCGAACGCCTGCGACTATTGGGCATGCCCGAAACCATGATCAAGCAGCTGCAGAAAAGCGGCAGGGTACAAAACCGCTATACCATAACCACGCCGATAGCCGGCGTCATCCAAAGCTTGGATGTGCGGGCCGGCATGACCTTGAATCAAGGACAAAGCTTGGCGCGCATCAATGGATTGGGGACTGTCTGGCTGGAAGTGGCGGTGCCGGAAGCGCAGGTCACCGGTCTGCATGTCGGCGATTCAGCCAAAGTCCGTTTGACGGCTTTTCCTGCCCGAGATTTTTACGGCCGGGTGTTTGAAATCGTGCCGACCTTGAACCCCGGCAGCCGCACCGGGCGAGTGCGCATCGAACTCCCCAATCCCGGTCAGTTTCTGCGTCCCGGCCAATCGGCCCAAGTCTTATTGACTTCCGCTAGCGAAGAACAGGGTTTAGCCGTACCGACCGAAGCCGTGATCCGCACCGGCAAGCGCAGCTTGGTCATGGTGGCGTTAGAGCAAGGCCGTTACCGTCCGCAAGAAGTGAGATTGGGCCGGGAAATCGGCAACAAGACCGTCATCGTCGCCGGTCTGAAACCAGGCCAGGAAATTGTGAGCAGTGGACAATTTTTGTTGGATTCGGAAGCCAGCCTGAACGGTATTGCCGCGCAACCGTTCGAGCCGGCGGCCCTGCCTGACCGGCAGCTCAAAAACAATCACGCCGACCGCGATATGCCGCATTCGCCCGCAACGGAAAACAAACAACACCATCACGCCGAAGGTGCCCGATGATAGCCGCATTGATCCGCTGGTCGGTTGCCAACCGATTTTTGGTCTTGCTGGGCACTTTGTTCGTCGCAACCTGGGGCGTCTGGTCGGCCGGAACCACCGCCGTCGATGCCTTGCCGGATTTGTCCGACGTACAGGTCATCATCCGTACCACTTATCCGGGCCAGGCGCCGCAAGTCGTCGAAAATCAAGTGACCTATCCCTTGGCGACCACGATGCTGTCGGTGCCGGGCGCCAAGACCGTGCGCGGCTATTCCTTCTTCGGCGACAGCTATGTGTATGTGTTGTTCGCCGACGGTACCGATTTGTACTGGGCGCGTTCGCGGGTGCTGGAATATCTGAACCAGGTGCAAAGCCGTTTTCCGGCAGGCGCCACAGCCAACCTGGGGCCGGACGCAACCGGGGTCGGCTGGATTTACCAATATGCTCTGGTGGACCGGACCGGCCGGCACGACCTGTCGCAATTGCGGGCCTTGCAGGACTGGTTTCTGAAATACGAGCTGAAAACCCTGCCGAATGTGGCCGAAGTCGCGACGGTCGGCGGCATGGTCAAACAATATCAAGTGGTATTGGATCCGGTCAAACTGACCAGTTATCGCATCACGCACGAACAGGTCGCCGCGGCCATCAAGGCCGCTAACGACGAAACCGGCGGTGCGTTGCTGGAACTGGGCGAAGCCGAATACATGGTGCGCTCCAGCGCCTATTTGAAAACGCTCGACGACTTCAACGCGATTTTGTTGAAGTACGATAACGGCGTGCCGGTGCTATTGGGCGACGTCGCTTTTATCCAATTGGGCCCTCAGATGCGGCGCGGCATTGTTGAATTGGACGGCGAAGGCGAAACCGTCGGCGGCGTCATCATTTTACGTTCCGGCAAAAACGCCCGGGAAACCATCGCAGCGGTGCGTAATAAGTTAAATGTTTTGAAAGCCAGTCTGCCTGAAGGCGTTGAAATCGTCACGACCTATGACCGCAGCCGGTTGATCGATAGAGCGGTCGCCAATCTCCGCGACAAATTGATCGAGGAGTTCGTCGTCGTGGCCTTGGTCTGTTCGCTGTTTCTTTGGCATTTGCGTTCGTCTTTAGTCGCCATCGTCGCGTTGCCTTTGGGCGTATTGCTTGCATTCGCGATCATGCGCTATCAGGGCATCAACGCCAACATCATGT
The DNA here is from genome assembly GCF_054172045.1 of Methylomonas sp. MgM2. Lineage (NCBI taxonomy): Bacteria > Pseudomonadati > Pseudomonadota > Gammaproteobacteria > Methylococcales > Methylococcaceae > Methylomonas > Methylomonas sp. MgM2. Next base: position 373,164 of record NZ_JBSYXO010000001.1, read on the forward strand.
CGCTGGGCGGCATCGCCATCGCGGTCGGCGCGATGGTCGACGCGGCGGTAGTCATGATAGAAAACGCCCACAAAAAAATCGAAAAATGGCAGCAGCTTCATCCGGGCGAAATTCTAAGGGGTAATGCGCATTGGCGAGTCGTGATTGAAGCGACGGTAGAGGTCGGGCCGGCCTTATTCTTTTCGCTTTTGATCATCACCCTGTCTTTCTTGCCGGTATTCAGCCTGGAGGCGCAGGAAGGCCGCCTTTTCAGCCCCATGGCTTTCACCAAGACCTACGCGATGGCCGCCGCCGCCGTGTTGTCGGTGACATTGATTCCGATTTTGATGGGTTATTGGATACGCGGCCGTATCCCGAACGAAACCGACAATCCGTTGAATCGCTGGTTGATCGGAGCCTATCGGCCGGTATTGGAAATGGTGCTGCGCAAACCCAAAACCACCTTGTTGGTCGCGGTGCTGGCGTTCCTGACGACATTCTGGCCGCTCGGCCGTCTGGGCGGCGAGTTCCTGCCGCCTTTGGACGAAGGCGATTTGCTCTATATGCCGACTGCTTTGCCCGGCCTGTCGGCGCAAAAAGCCTCGGAACTGCTGCAGCAGACCGACCGCATGATCAAGACCGTTCCGGAAGTCGCACGGGTATTCGGCAAAGTCGGCCGGGCCGAAACCGCGACCGACCCGGCTCCGCTGGAGATGTTCGAAACCACCATACAGTTCAAGCCGCGCGAACAATGGCGTCCGGGCATGACCCCGGAAAAACTGGTCGAAGAACTGGACAAGGCCGTCAAAGTGCCCGGCCTGAGCAATATCTGGATTCCGCCGATACGCAACCGTATCGACATGCTGGCCACCGGCATCAAAAGTCCGATCGGCGTCAAGATCACCGGCAGCAAACTGAGTCAAATAGACGGCATCGCCCAGCAAGTCGAACACGTCGCCAAAAAAGTGCCGGGCGTCACATCGGCCTTGGCGGAACGTTTAAGCGGCGGCCGATACATCGACATCGATATCGATCGGCTGGCGGCCGCCCGTTACGGTTTAAGCGTATCGGACCTGCAATCGGTGGTTTCCGGCCTGATCGGCGGCGACAACATCGGAGAAACGGTCGAGGGCCTGGCCCGCTATCCGATCAATCTGCGCTATCCGCGGGAATGGCGCGACACGCCGCAACGCCTGCGCGAACTGCCCATCGTCACGGCGGACGGCAGCCTGATTACGCTGGGCAGCGTCGCCAATGTCAAGATCACGGATGGTCCGCCCATGCTAAAAAGCGAAAACGCCCGCCTAAGCGCCTGGGTCTATATCGACGTCCGCGGCCGCGACCTGACCTCGGTGGTGTCCGAGCTAAAACAATCGATATCCGGCCGGGTGCAACTTGAACCTGGCATCACGCTGAACTATTCCGGCCAGTTCGAATTTCTGGAGCGGGCCAATGCCCGGCTCATGCTGGTCGTGCCGGCCACCTTGCTGATCATTTTCGTTCTGTTGTATCTAACCTTCGCCCGCTTCGATGAAGCCTTTTTGATCATGATCACCTTGCCGTTCGCGCTGACCGGCGGCGTTTGGTTTTTGTATTTCTTGGGGTTTAATCTGTCTGCCGCCACCGCCGTCGGTTTCATTGCGCTGGCGGGTATTTCGGCGGAATTCGGCGTGATCATGCTGCTGTATTTGAAGCAAGCCTGGAGCCAAAGCCAAGAACGCGGCCTAGCCGAACAAGCCGATTTGTTGGAAGCCATTCGAGAAGGCGCGGTATTGCGAGTAAGGCCTAAAGCCATGACCGTCGCGGTAGTCGTCGCCGGTTTATTACCGATCTTATGGGGCCACGGCACCGGCAGCGAAGTCATGAGCCGTATCGCAGCTCCTATGGTCGGCGGCATGATCACCGCACCGCTGTTGTCCATGCTGGTTATTCCAGCCGCTTACTGGTTGATGCGCAAAGGCGTATCCGAAAAAGCTCCGACCAGTTCGAACGTCTAATCATCTAACATCAAACCGCTAATTTATTTGGCCTTAACAGGCTGTTGATTTTATCGCCCCCGCAATCCGCATTGATTCGCTGAGCCAGCCGCTAGATTAACTTATAAAGCATTG